>DASTFE010000242.1:0-9180 GCA_035708905.1 Acidimicrobiales bacterium
CCGGGCACGGCGCGGCCACAGATGCGGGTCCCGGCACCCCGGCGCCGCCCTCGGCGTGCGGCCGTCAGCCGTCGTGGTTGTCGGCGGCGAAGGCCTTGAGCCGCTTGTAGTCGACCTTGCCGTTGGGGGCGCGGCCGATCGTGTCGATCGGGACGACGTGCTTGGGGGCCTTGTAGGCCGCCAGCTTGGATCGCACGTGGGCGATGAGCTCGTCGGCGGCGAGCTCGCCACCGGCCGCCGGCTCGACCACGGCGGCGACCACCTCGCCGAACTTGTCGTCGGGCACGCCGACGGCGACGGCGTCGCGGACGGCCGGGTGGGTCTTGAGGACCTCCTCGACCTCTTCGGGGAACACCTTCTCGCCGCCGGTGTTGATCACGACCGAACCCCGGCCCAGCAGGGTGAGGCTGCCGTCGGCCTCGACCATCGCGTAGTCACCCGGGCACGAGTAGCGCTTGCCCTCGAGCTCGATGAAGGTCGCCGCCGTCTTGTCGGGGTCCTTGTAGTAGCCGAGCGGCTGGTGGCCACCCACCGCGACCCGGCCGATCTCGCCCGAGCCGGGCTCGACCCGCCGGCCGTCGTCGGTGACCACGATGGTGTTCTCGCCCAGCTGGAAGCGCGCCGTCTGGCCGGCGCTGGTGCCCGACGAGATGGACTGGCCCATGCCGAGCGCCTCGGACGACGAGAAGGCGTCGACCAGCAGCATGCCGGGATGGTGCTTGAGCAGGCCCTGCTTGACGGGCTCGCTGAACATCACGCCCGAGGAGGCGACGAGCAGCAGGCTGGCCAGGTCCCACCGGCCGGGGTTCTCGTCGAGCGCCTTGAGCATGGGCTTGCCGAAGGCGTCGCCCACGATCGCCATCTGGTTGACCCGCTCGCGCTCGACCGTGTCGAACAGCTCCTCGACGTCGAGGTGGCGCGCCACCAGCGTGACCGAGCTGCCGCCGAGCGACAGCACGATGAGCTGGGTGTAGAGGCCGGTGCCGTGCATGAGCGGGCAGGCGGGCATGCCCACCGGGCCGGGCACCTTGACCTGCTGGCGCACCAGCTCGAGGTCGGGCTCGGCGTCCCTGTAGGCGGGGTTCATCTGGGCGACGAGCGTGAGGAACAGGTCGTCCTGGCGCCACATCACGCCCTTGGGCATGCCGGTGGTGCCGCCCGTGTAGGTCATCATGATGTGGTCGCCGCTGCGGCCCCACGGCGCCACCAGCCGCTCGCCCCGCCCGGCGGTGGCGGCCTGCTCGTAAGGCGTCGCCCAAGCGGGGCACGGCCCGCTGCCGTCGTCGACCCACAGCCACGTCACCACCCGGGGCACCCGATCGCGGATGCGGTCGATGGTCTCGGCGAACACCCCGTGGAACACCACGGCCACGCAGTCCGCGTTGTCCCACAGGTACACCAGCTCGTCGTCCCGGTACCGGTAGTTGGTGTTGATGGGCACGAGCCCGGCCTTGAAGGCGGCGAACATCGACTCGAGGTACTCGTTGCCGTTGTAGAGGTACTGCGCGACCTTGTCCTGCTCGACCGCACCGCGCTCTAGCAGCGTGGCGGCGATGCCGTCGGCCCGGCGGTCGAGCTCCGACCAGGTCACCCGCCGGTCACCGTGCACCAGCGCCTGGGCGTCGGGGATCTGCTCGGCGATGACTTCCCAGACGTCGGCGAAGTTCCAGCCCGGCATCGATGGTCCCTTCGTGGTCGTGGGTACGTGCGGTCGTGCGTCGGTGACGCCCTGTGGCCATGCGACGATGACCGCGGGAGGGTAGCCAAGGCCGGATTCCGCCCACCAACACCGGCCGGACCTGAGCGGCGCGTCGGCGACCTTCTAACGTCGACCCGTGGACTTCGACATGCCGCCCGCCGACGACCCCCGGCGGCGCGAGGTCCGTGCCTGGCTGGCCGACCACCCGTCGCCGTCGGGCCGCGAGCTGGCAGAGGCCGGCCTCGTGGCCCCGCACTGGCCCCGCCCCTGGGGCCTGGCCGCCGATCCCGTCCACCAGCTGGTCATCGACGACGAGCTGCGATCGGCCGGCGTGCGCCGGCCGGTCAACCCCATCGGCATCGGCTGGGCCGGGCCCACGCTGTTGCAGGCCGGCACCGACGAGCAGAAGCACCGCTACCTCACCCCACTGCTGGCCGGCGAGGAGCTGTGGTGCCAGCTGTTCAGCGAGCCGGACGCGGGGTCGGACCTGGTGTCGCTGACCACCCGTGCCGGGCGCGACGGCGACGAGTGGGTGGTGACCGGCCGCAAGATCTGGACCTCGCTGGCCCAGTTCGCCCGATACGGCATCCTGATCGCCCGCACCGACCCCGGGGCGCCCCGGCACCGCGGCATCTCGTACTTCGTGTGCCCGATGGACGCACCGGGCATCACCGTCCGCCCGATCGTCGAGATGACCGGCGCGCACACGTTCAACGAGGTGTTCCTCGACGAGGTGCGCCTGCCGGCGGGCAACCTCGTGGGTGACGAGGGCCACGGGTGGTCGCTGGCCAAGGTCACGCTGGCCAACGAGCGCGTGTCGCTGTCGTCGGGCGGGGCGCTGTGGGGGCAGGGGCCCACGGCGGCCGACCTGGTCGCCCTCGTGCGGTCGTCCGGCGGCCTGGCCGACCCGGTCATGCGCCAGCGGGTGGCGCGGCTGCACGCCGAGAGCGAGGTGCTGCGCCTGATCCGGCTGCGCACCGTGAGCGCCGCGATACGCGGCGAGGCGCCGGGGCCCGAGGCGTCGATCCGCAAGGTGCTGGCCGACGAGCACGGCCAGCACGTGTTCGCCCTGGCCAAGGACCTGTCGGGCCCCGGCGGCATGCTCGCCGACCGTGGCCCCCTCGACGGGCCCGCCGAGGTGTGGCACCACGGGTTCCTCTTCGCCCCGGCGCTGACGATCGGCGGCGGCACCGGTGAGGTGCAGCGCAACATCATCGCCGAGCGGGTGCTCGGCCTGCCGCACGACCCCGAGCCGTCACCGGGTCCCGGCGGGGGTGCCGCCCGGACGTGAGGCATTCGGCCCCGGGGCACTACGCTGGCCGGCCTGGCGTGCCGGGAAGTCTGGTCGGCGACCCGCATCTGTCGACCCCCGGAGCCCCGCCGTGTCACCTCGTCGCCGTCGCCAGCCCGCGCGTGAGCGTGCGTGATGCCGCGGGCCGCCCGCTGATGGGCGCCCGCCCGCCCCGCCCTCGCCGGAGGTCCCACCGGTGAGCTGGCTGGTGCTGCTCCACGCGGTCGTCGGCGTGGCGATCCTGCTCGCCGCGCCCCGCCTGGGCCGTTGGGCCTTCGGGGTCGGCGCGGTGCCCATGGTGGCCGCGCTCGGCTACGTGGCCGCCAACGCCGGCGACGTGACCGACGGCGGCGCCTCCGACGAGCGCATCTCGTGGGTCGCGGGCCTCGACCTGACGCTCGACCTGCGCTTCGACGGATTCGGCCTGCTGATGCTGCTGATCATCTCGGGCATCGGGGTGGCGATCATGGCCTACGGGGCCAGCTACTTCTCGCCGTCGGCGCGCACCGGCCGCATCGCCGGCCTGCTGGTGCTGTTCTCCGGCTCGATGGTCGGGCTGGTGCTCAGCGACAGCCTGCTGGCCGTGTTCCTGTTCTGGGAGCTGACCTCGATCACGTCGTGGCTGCTGATCGGCACCAACGACACCGATCCCCGGGCCCGGGCCGGCGCGCTGCACGCCCTGATGGTCACGGGAGCGGGCGGCCTGGCCATGCTGGCCGGCTTCGTGGTGCTGGGCCAGGCGGCCGGCACGTACTCGCTCAGCGAGATCGTGGCCGACCCGCCGACCGGCGGGTCGGTGGGCGTCGGGCTCGGCCTGGTGCTCGCCGGCATCGTCACCAAGTCGGCCCAGTACCCCACGCACGCCTGGCTGCCCGGGGCCATGGTCGCCCCCACCCCGGTGAGCGCCTACCTGCACTCGGCGACGATGGTGAAGGCCGGCATCTACCTGGCGGCCCGGCTCGCCCCCGCGTTCGGCCCGGTCGGCGCCTGGCGCCCCGCCGTCATCACCATCGGCCTGGTGACGATGCTGGCCGGCGGGCTGCGGGCGCTGCGCCAGCACGACCTCAAGCTCCTCCTGGCCATGGGCACCATCAGCCAGCTCGGCTTCCTGCTGGTGCTCGTGGGAACCGGCGAGCCCGAGGCGACCGCCGCCGGCTGCCTGCTGCTGCTGTCGCACGCCCTGTTCAAGGCCGCGCTGTTCCTGGTGGTGGGCATCGTCGACCACGAGGTGGGCACGCGCGACCGTCGCGAGCTGGCCGGCTTCGGGCCGGGGTGGGGCCCGGTCAAGGCCGTCACGGTGATCTCCGCCGCGTCCATGGCCGGCCTGCCGCCGCTGGTCGGGTTCGTGGCCAAGGAGAGTGCCTACGAGGCGTTCGTGCACGAGGGCGCCTGGGGCGCGGTCGTGCTGGCGGGCCTGGTGGCCGGCTCAGCCCTGACCATCGCCTACAGCGTGCGGTTCGCCACGACCGTGGTGGCCCGGCCGGCCGACGGCGCGGCCGAGGTGCCCGCGCCCGGGCGCTGGTTCGTGGCGCCCGCCGCGGTGCTCGCGGTCCTGACGGTGGCCGGCGGGCTGTTCGTCGGCGCGCTGGTCGAGCCCGTGGTCGACGTCGCAGCGGTGGTGCTCGACCCGGCGGTCGGGCACGTCCACCTCTCGCTGTGGCACGGGCTGTCGGTGGCGCTCGGGCTGTCGCTGCTGACGTACGCGATCGGTGCCCTGCTCGTCGCCGGCCGCTCGGCGGTCGCCCGGGTGCAGCTCGTGCTGCGCCCTCGCTTCGGCGGCGACGACGCCTTCGTGGCGATCGTGCGCGGGCTCAACATCGCGGCCGCGCAGATCACCCGCGTCGTGCAGAACGGGTCGTTGCCCATCTACATGGCGGTCATCCTGCTCACGGCCGTCGTCATCCCCGGCGGCGCGCTCGTCACCTACGGCGAGTGGCCGGGCTGGCCGCGGTTCGCCGATACCCCGCTCCAGGTGCTGCTGGCCGGCACGATCGTGGCCACCGCGACGGCGGCGTCGGTGGTGAAGCGGCGGTTCGGGGCGGTGATCCTGCTGGGTGCCGTCGGCTACAGCAT
This sequence comes from Acidimicrobiales bacterium, assembly GCA_035708905.1. Classification (GTDB taxonomy): domain Bacteria; phylum Actinomycetota; class Acidimicrobiia; order Acidimicrobiales; family VFJN01; genus ZC4RG19. The sequence continues at coordinate 5,064 of DASTFE010000242.1, forward strand.
GAGCCTGGTCTTCGTCGTGCAGGGCGCGCCCGACCTGGCGCTCACCCAGTTCGGCGTCGAGACGCTGTCGATCGTCGTGTTCATGCTGGTGCTCCGCAACCTGCCCGCCCGCTTCGAGCAGCGACGCCCGGCGATCGCCACCTGGCTCCGCGTGCTGGTGGCGTCCACGGTGGCCGTGGGCATCTTCGCCTTCGCCATGGTGATCTCCGGGACGCGGCTGCCGCGCACGGTCGCCCCCGAGCTGATCGAGCGCTCGCTGCCCGAGGCCGAGGGGCGCAACGTCGTCAACGTCGTGCTGGTGGACTTCCGCGGCCTCGACACGCTCGGCGAGATCAGCGTGCTGGTCGCCGCTGGTGTCGGCGTGGTGGCGCTGGCCCGGGCCGGCCGCCGGCCGCACGTCGAGGCCGAGGAGGTGGGGGAGTGAGCCGCTCGCCGATCATGGACACGACAGCCCAGCTGGTCTTCCACTCGGCCCTGGTGCTGTCGCTGTACCTGCTCTTCGCCGGGCACAACGAACCCGGCGGCGGGTTCGTCGGCGGCCTGGTGGCTGCCGCCGCGGTCGCGGTGCACTACGTGGCCGGCGGCATCGACGAGGTGCGGTCGCTGTCGCGCCTGCGGCCGTGGACGATCCTGGGCGGCGGGCTGGTGCTGGCCAGCCGGGCGGCGATCACGCCGCTGGTCGGCGGCGGCTCGGTCATGGAGAGCGGCGTGCTCGAGGCCGACCTGCCGGTGCTCGGGCACGTCAAGGTCACGAGCACCCTCCTGTTCGACACCGGGGTCTACGCCGTGGTCGTCGGTCTCATGCTGATGGTGTTCGAGGCCGTCGGCGAGGAAGCCGAGCCGGAGCGCCGCCCGTGACCGTCGTCCTCGCCGCCACCGCCGCCGTGCTCTTCGGGTGCGGCACGTTCCTGCTGCTGCAGCGCCAGCTCACCCGCGTGCTGGTGGGGCTGGCGCTGCTGAGCCACGGCGCCAACCTGCTCATCGTGCTCGCCGCCGGCCCCCCTGGCGAGCCGACGTTCGTGGGCGAGGGGCGGCGCAGCGCGCTGCTCGACCCCCTGCCCCAGGCGTTCGTGCTCACCGCCATCGTGATCACCTTCGGCGTGACGAGCTTCCTGCTCGCGCTCGCCTACCGCAGCTGGCTGCTGACCGGCGACGACGAGGTGCAGGACGACGTCGAGGACCGCCTGATCGCCACCCGGTGGTCGGCGGCCGAGGAGCTGGCCGACGCCGAGGAGGCCGCCGCCGCGGTGCACGGCGACGACCTCGACCACCACGACAGCACGCTCGACGGCGGCGAGGCACGGCGCCGCGCGCCCGGCGAGCGCGCGCCCGACGACGAGGTCCGCCGGTGAGCGCCCTGCTCGCCCTGCCCATCACGTTGCCCCTGGCGGCGGCGGCGGTGTCCATCGTCGTCGGCCGCTGGCGCACGGCGCAGCGCGTCATCGGGGTGGCCACGTTGAGCGCCCTCGTCGTCGTCTCGATCGGATTGCTCGTGCACGTCGACCGCGACGGGGCGGTCGCCAGCCAGGCCGGTGGCTGGGATGCACCGTTCGGCATCACGCTGATCGCCGACCGGCTGGCCGCGGTGATGCTGGTGGTGTCGCTGCTGATGCTGCTGGCCGTGCTCCTCTACGCGATCGGCCAGGGCGAGGCCGAGCGCGCGCACGTCGGGTTCCACCCCGTGTACCTCGTGCTGGCCGCGGGCGTCTCCGCGGCGTTCCTCACCGGCGACCTCTTCAACCTGTTCGTCTCGTTCGAGGTGATGCTGACGGCCAGCTACGTCCTCATCACACTCGGCGGGCGCCGCGACCAGGTGCGCGCCGGCATGACCTACGTGGTCATCAGCCTGGTGGCCTCGGCCCTCTTCCTCACCACCCTCGGGTTCGTCTACGCCAGCGCCGGCACGGTCAACCTCGCCGACCTGGCGGGCCGGTTCACCGACCTGCCCGTGGGCGTGCGACAGGCGCTCGCCCTCCTGCTGCTGGTGGTCTTCGGCATCAAGGCCGCGGTGTTCCCGCTGTTCTTCTGGCTGCCCGACAGCTATCCCACGGCACCCACGGCCGTGACCGCCGTGTTCGCCGGGCTGCTCACCAAGGTGGGCGTGTACGCCATCATCCGCACGCAGACCATCCTGCTGCCGGCCGACGACCGGCCGGCTGCGCTGCTGCTGGCGATCGCGGGGGCGACGATGGTCGTCGGCGTGCTCGGCGCCATCGCGCAGAACGACATCAAGCGCATCCTGTCGTTCCACATCGTCAGCCAGATCGGCTACATGATCATGGGCCTCGGCTTCTTCACGGTCGCCGGGGTGGCGGGGGCCGTGCTCTACGTCGTTCACCACATCATCGTGAAGACGACGCTCTTCCTGACCGGTGGGCTCGTCGAGCACCGGGCGGGCACCGGCCACCTCGACCGCCTCGGCGGCCTGGTGCGCACCGTGCCGGTGGTGGCCGTGCTGTTCCTGCTGCCGGCGCTGAGCCTGGCGGGCATCCCACCGCTGTCGGGCTTCGTCGCCAAGTTCGCCCTGGTCGACGCCGGGCTGGCGGACGGGTGGTGGCTCGTCGTGGCCGCCAGCCTGCTGGTCAGCATCCTCACGCTGTTCTCGATGACGAAGATCTGGGCCGGGGCCTTCTGGGGCGCCCGCGAGCCCTCGCCCGGGGGACGCCCGCTGCCGGCGCTCATGGTGGCGCCCACCGCGGCGCTGACGGCCCTCAGCCTGGGCGTCGCGCTGTTCGCAGGGCCGCTCTACGCGCTCAGCGAGCGGGCGGCGAGCGACCTGCTGGACGGCGAGACCTACGTGCAGGCGGTGCTGGGCGAATGATGCGGGCGCTGCTCGTCGCTTGGCTGACCGTGCTGTGGCTGGTGCTGTGGCGCGACGTCTCTGTGGCCAACGTCGTGAGCGGGGTGGCCATCGCGCTGGTCGTCCTCGCGCTGTTCCCGCCCCGACAGGTCACCGGCGACCATGCGTTCCGACCGCTCAAGCTCCTGGTCTTCATCGGCTACTTCGCCTGGAAGCTCGTGGTGTCCAACCTGATGGTGGCGCGTGAGATCGTCACGCCGCGCGACCACGTGCGGTCGGGCATCGTCGCGGTGCCGGTCGTGGCCTGCTCCGATCTGGTGACCACGGTGGTGGCCAACGCCATCTCGCTGACGCCGGGCACGCTCACCCTCGAGGTGCGGCGTGACCCGCCGATGCTCTTCGTGCACGTGCTGCACCTGCACGACCTCGACCAGGTGCGCCGCGACATCCGCACCCTCCAGCGCCTCGCCGTGGCGGCGATCGGCTCGGCCGAGGCGGTGGCGGCGTTCGATGCGGACCCGCAGCCCGACGTGGAGGATCACCCACGATGACCACTGCCGCTCTCGTCCTGCTGGCGATCGCCGCCGCGCTGTTCATGGTGCGGGTGCTCGTCGGCCCATCCGTGGTCGACCGCGTCATCGCGGTCGACGCGCTGCTCATAGTGGTGATGTGCGGCCTGGCCGTGAACGCCGCCCGGACGGGGCGTACCACGTTCGTGGACGCCGCGGTCGTGGTCGGCCTGCTCGGGTTCGTCGGCACCGGGGTGGCGGCCCGCTTCATCGAACGGCGGGGTGCCTGATGGTGCGGACGATCGGCGACGTGCTGCTGCTGGTGGGCGCGGCGTGGACGGTGCTCGCGGCGGTCGGGGTGAACCGCTTCGACGACGTGTACTCGCGCATGCACGCCGCCACCAAGGCACCGACGCTCGGGCTGATCCTCGTGTCGTGGGGCGCGGCGATGCACCTGGGCGGCGGCGGCGCGGTGAAGATCCTGCTCGTGGGCGTGCTGGTGCTGCTGACGGCCCCGGTGGGCGCGCACCTCATCGGCCGGGCGGTGCACCGCTCGCCGGGCGACGTGCGCATCCGCATCGACACCGTCGACGAGCTGGGCGCCGGCGACTGAGGGCCGGGTCGGTGTGCACTGACGGTCATTGCCTCGCCGGGGTGCCCCGAGGCAATGGCGGTCGATCTCGGGCTCTCGAGGCGGTAGCTGTCGGGGGCCGGCGGTGTCTGCCTCGACAGCCCGGCACCGACGGTCATTGCCTCGGGGCCTGCTGGCTGCCGCCGAGGGCTGCCGCCGAGGGCTGCCGCCGCTCCC
>DASTFE010000243.1:0-3987 GCA_035708905.1 Acidimicrobiales bacterium
CGGGCGGTTCCGAGGCGGCGCCCGGCGCCACGGTCACGATCACGGTGTCCAGCGGCGCCGGCACGGTCACGGTGCCCAGCGTCGCCGGCCAGTCCGAGGCCGATGCGCGCAACACCCTGCAGGGCGCCGGCCTCACGGTGGGATCGGTGCAGCAAGAGGCGTCGACCGACGTCCCCCCCGGCAGCGTCATCCGCAGCGATCCCGGCCAGGGGGCCGAGGTGGCGCCGGGCTCGAGCGTCACGCTCATCGTGTCGTCGGGTCCCCAGCAGGTCGCCGTTCCTCCGGTCGAAGGGCTCGACGAGCAGAACGCCCGCACCCAGATCGAGGGCGCGGGCCTGGCCGTCCAGATCAGCGACCAGCAGGTCGCCAACCCGGGCCAGGACGGCATCGTGCTCAGCCAGAGCCCCGGTTCGGGCACGCAGGTCGACCCGGGCTCCACCGTCAGCCTGGTGGTCGGACGCTTCCGCGAGCCCGAGATCCCGGGCGACGACGGCTGACGCGGGCTGGTCGGGCGCGGCGGCGCGCCCCTAGCTTGGCCCGCCATGGCCCGACGCTTGGTGCTGCTCCGCCACGGCGAGAGCGTGTGGAACCTCGAGAACCTGTTCACCGGCTGGTACGACAGCGAGCTCAGCCCGCGGGGCGAGGACGAGGCGCGCCAGGGCGGTCGGCTCATGGCCGAGCACGGCGTGCTGCCCGACGTGCTGCACACGTCGGTGCTCGTCCGCGCCATCCGCACCGCCGACCTGGCGCTGGCCGAGCTGGGCCGGTCGTGGATCCCGGTGCGACGGCACTGGCGGCTGAACGAGCGCCACTACGGCGACCTGCAGGGCCTGAACAAGCGCGAGACCGCCGAGCGGTTCGGCATCGACCAGGTGAAGATCTGGCGCCGGGCCTACGACGTGCCGCCGCCGCCGATGGCCCGCGACGACGAGCGGAACGTGCGCCACGACCCCCGCTACGCCGGATTGCCCCCCGAGCTCGTCCCCGACACCGAGTGCCTGGCCGACGTGGTGGCCCGCATGCTGCCCTACTGGTACGACGGGATCGTGCCCGACCTGGCGCCGGGTAGCACGGTGCTCGTGGCCGCCCACGGCAACAGCCTGCGGGCGCTGGTGAAGCACCTGAACGGCATCTCCGACGAGGACATCCCGGGCCTCAACATCCCGACCGGCGAGCCGCTCGTCTACGAGCTGGGCGACGACTACATGCCGCTCGACGACCGCCCGGTCGACGAGCGCTACCTGCGCTCGCCCGAGGAGATCAGGGCAGCGGCCGAGGCGGTCGCCCGCCAGGCGGGCGGATGAGCGCCTGTACCCTGCCGGCATGAGGCGGCTGCGACGTCGACCGGCACGGGCGTGAGCGGCGACGCAGCACCGGCGGTGCACCCCGACCTCGGGCCGCTCGCCCGCCTGATCGGCACGTGGACCGGCGAGGGCGAGGGCCGCTACCCGACCATCGAGCCGTTCCGCTACCGCGAGGAGGCCATGTTCTCGCATGCCGGCAAGCCGTTCGTCGCCTACCGCCAAGCGACGATCAACCTGGCGACGGGCATGCCGGCCCATGCCGAGAGCGGGTACATCCGGGCCGTGGCCCCCGGGCGGGCCGAGCTGGTGCTGGCCCATCCGACCGGCATCGTCGAGCTCTCCGAGGGCGACGTGCTCGACGAGCCCGACGGTGTCGCCCTCCACCTCGTGTCGACGACGGTGGTGCGCACGGCGACGGCCAAGGAGGTCACCGCCGTCGAGCGGCGCGTCACCGTGTGGGGCGACACGTTGCGGTACCAGGTGGCGATGGCCGCCGTCGGGCTGCCGCTGCAGCACCACCTCGCCGCCGAGCTGCATCGGCGCTGACGCGTCCCCGCCGAGTTCCGACGACGCCCCAGCACGCCGTCAAAACCCAGGTCGGGGGCGTCGTCGAACGATGGCCCCACGGGGTCGGCCGGTCATCGTCGACGACCGGCCTCGTCCTGCCGCGGGTCGCATCCGTCGCCCGCCGTCTGCCACTATGCGTGACCTGACCACGTGAGGTCCAAGACCGGTTCGAGCGCGAACCGATAGCCTCACGGCATGACCCCAGGTCACCGGGTCGCACCGCCGTCATGAACTTGCAACAACTCCGCTACCTCGTCGCCACCGCGGACGCCGGCACGATGACGCGGGCCGCCCAGTCCATCCACGTCGCCCAGCCGTCGCTCAGCCGCGCCGTGCGGGCGCTCGAGGGCGAGTTGGGCGTCACGGTGTTCGAGCGCGACGGTCGCGGCATCCGCGTCACAGCGGAGGGCGGCGAGATCGTGGCCATCGCCCGGCGCATCCTGGCCGACGTCGACCGGCTGGCCACCGTCACGCACCGCGACGTCCTGCGGGTTACCGCCGTCGTCGGGCAGGCCCGCGAGATCGGCTCGCCGACCGTCGCCCGCTTCGTCACCACCGACCACCGGCGCGCCGCGCTCGACGTGGTCGAGACACCGTCGGACGTCGTCGAGCGGGTGCGCGACGGCCGGGCCCGCGTGGGCATCCTCGACCTGCCGGCACCGGCCGACCTGCACGCCGTGTCGCTCGGCTGGCAGGAGCTGGTGCTGCTGCACCCCCGTGACTGGCGGCTCGACGACCCCTTCGACGTGATGGGGCTGGGCGACGTGCCGCTGCTGTCACCCGGCAGTGGCGACTGGCGCCGCGCCGCCATCGAGGACGGCCTGCGCAGCTTCGGCATACGCCCGACCATCGCCGCCGAGGCCAGCGACCCCGATCTGCTCGTGGGGCTGGTCCAGGAGGGCGCCGGCGCCTGGTTCTCGTACGGCCGCCAGGCCCAGGCCGCGGTCGACGGCGGCGCCGGCATGGTCCACCTCGATCCCCCGCTCGTGCGCGAGGTCGGCGTGATCACCGCCGGCGAGCCCGATCGCGACATCCGCGACTTCATCGACATCGCCAGCGCCGAGACCGAGGCGTCGTTGTGGCCGGTCGGCGACCCGATGCTCGACCGGGCGGTGTGGATGCGGGGCGCGACGGTGTTCACCACGCCCCCGCCGGCGACCACGGTGCGGCCGCCGCCGCTCGCTCCCGCCTGAGCGTCCCGGCCCGCGGCCGCACCCGGCGCCGACCGGGGCCCGGCCGTCAGCCGACCGACATGCGCCGGGTGACGCCCTCGGCGCCGGGCGGCCGGGCCAGGTCGGGGGCCACCTGCCCGCCCCCGTCGGATCGCTCGAGCAGGTAGCCGCGTGACCGGACGGTGCGGATGGCCAGTCGCAGCGGCGACAGGCGGCGACGCAGGCGCAGGACATGGACGTCGAGGGCGTTGCGCCCCGGCGAGCCGCCCGGCCATCCCGACCGGGCCAGCGCCTCGCGCGACACGACGGCGCCGAAGCGGTCGAGCAGCGCCCGCGTCAGCCGGGCCTCGACCGGCGGCAGCGAGACCCAGCGGTCACCCAGCCGCAGCACCCCGTCGTCGTCCAGCTCGGGCGCCGCGGTCGCATCGCCGTCCGTGCGGCGGCGCAGCGCCTCGACCCGCACGCGGAGGTCGAGATCGTCGGCCGGCAGGCGGATCCAGTCCTCGAGCTCGTCGGTGGGGATGGGCGGCGCCCCCCGCTCGACCAGCAGCAGCCGTGGCTGGCCGGCCCGGCGGAGCTGCTCGCGCCGGTCCTGCTCGGCCGGCCATTGCACGAGTGCCACCTCCACGGAGGTGGACGCTACGGAGTGAGGATTTCGCGTTTGTTTCGGACGGATGAACGTCACGCTCTCCCCGCCGGCTGCACCGATGCGCGCGCGGCATGGCCACGTTGCGTGACGAGCCCGGCGTGGCCCGGCAGGGCGGCCTGCGGCTCCGTATGCTGCGCGGTCATGGCACGCGAGAAGTACCTCAACCATCTCGCCTCCGTCCCGCTGTTCTCCGGCTGCACCACCAAGGAACTGCGCGACATCGCGAAAGCCACCGTCGAGCTCACCCTCGACCAGGGCAAGGAGTTCGTCACCCAAGGCGACGTCGGCCGCGAAG
>DASTFE010000244.1:0-2662 GCA_035708905.1 Acidimicrobiales bacterium
GGCCCGGCGACCTCGTGGCGGTGGCGCTCGCGCCCGGCGCCGGCGTCGGGATGGCCGCGCCGGGCACCCGGCTCGCCATCGCCACCGACGTCGACGACCCCGCGGCGGTCGTGGCGGCCGTCGAGCGGGAGATCCGGCCCCGGTGGGTGGTGTGGACGCCGGACACGGCCGCCACGCTCGTGGCCGCCGGGGTGCGGCTCGCCATGTGCTGGGACGTCGCCGCCGTCGCCCGCCTGCTGTTCGGGGGCTGGCGCGCCGATCCGGCCCTGGTGTGGGCCCGGCTGCACGACCTGCCCGACGACACCGTCCCCGCCCTCGCCCCGCTCGACCTGTTCAGCCAGGCCGAGGCCGCCGCCGAGCCCGCAGGCGCGGCGGATGGCGACCGCGACGGCGAGGGGGACATCCCGGTGCGTCCCGACGGCCACCTGCGCCCCGAGTGGGTCGACGGCGGGTGGGCCGCCACCCCCGACCGGCTGGCGGCGTGGGCGGCGACGGCGCTGACCGCGGCCGAGTGCGAGCAGGCCCGGCTGGCGGGCGCCGTCCGGGCCGTGCCGGCCGGGGGTCCCGTGGCGACGGCCCGGGACACGGCGGCTCCACTCGAGGCTCACGTTCCGTCCGTCGCGCTCGCGACCGCCCGGTCGGAGTCGGCGGCCGAGCTGCTCTGCGCGGAGCTGGCCGCCGACGGGCTGCCGGTCGACCGGGTCGCGGCCGAGCGGATCATCGCCGGGTTCGTCGGCCCCCGACCCCTCGACGAAGCCGAGGCCTCCGCCCAGCGGGCCGGCCGCGACGCGGAGGTGCTGCGCCACGCCCCCGCGACGGGCGCCGTAGACCTTCGCAGTCCCGCCCAGGTGCGCTCGCTGCTGCGCCGGGTGGGCATCGAGGTGCCCGACACCCGGGCCTGGCGGCTGGAGCGGCTGCGCGACGCCCACCCGCTGGTCGGCGCCCTGCTGGCCTGGCGCAAGGCCGAACGGGTGGCCACCACCTACGGCTACGCCTGGCTCGACAGTCACCTCGGCGACGACGGGCGGCTGCGCGGCGCCTGGACCGGCTCGGACGGCGCGGCCGGGCGCATGACCGCCTCCGCCGGCCTGCACAACATGCCGGCCGACCTGCGCGCCGCCGTGGTGGCCGAGCCGGGGCACGCCTTCGTCCGGGCCGACCTCGGCCAGATCGAGCCGCGGGTGCTCGCCGCCGTGTCGGGCGACGCCGCCCTCGCCCGCGCCGCCGGCGACGACGACCTGTACGCCCCGGTGGCCGCCCGCATGGGGGTCGACCGCCCCACCGCCAAGGTCGCCGTGCTCGGCGCCATGTACGGGCAGACGACCGGGCACGGCGCCCAGGTGCTGCCCCGGCTCGTCGCCGCCTACCCGGTGGCCATGGCCTACCTCGACGACGCCGACCGCGCCGGGCAGGCCGGCCGCGACGTGCGCACCTACGGCGGCCGCCTCGTCCGTATGGGCCCGGCGAGCACCGCAGGGATGTCCGAACGCGAGGCCCGCAGCCGGGCCGCCGCCCGCGGGCGCTACGCCCGCAACGCCATGGTGCAGGGCGCCGCGGCCGAGCTGTTCAAGATGTGGGCGGTCACCGTGCGCGCCCGCGCCGCGGGTCTGGGCGCCCGCATCGTGATGTGCCTCCACGACGAGCTGCTGGTCCACGCGGCCGCCGACCGGGCGGCCGACGTCGCCTGCCTGGTCGACGACTGCCTGCAGGAGGCCGCGCACCGGTGGGCGCCCGGCACCCCGGTGCGCTTCGTCGCCGACACCACCACCGTGGCCCGCTGGTCCGACGCCACGTCCTGAGCCCCCGGCCTCGGTGGAACCTGCCGCGGAAACCGGGGCCACAGCCCCGGAGTCCGCGGCATGAAGGTGCTGCGCTACGCGCTCGACCAGCTCGCCCGGTCGGCCTGATGCCGCGCCCCCCGGTCGCTCACGACGAGGCGGCCCCGGCGCACCGGGCGGCCCGGGCCAGCAGCAGGGTGCGCTCGCGCCCGTTGCGGGTCAGCGCCGCCGCCCGCTCGAGCTCGCGCCGCGCCTCTGCGTGGCGGCCGAGCTTGACCAGCAGGTCGCCGCGAACGCTCGGCAGCAGGTGGTAGCCGGCCAGCGAGGGCTCGCCCGCGAGGTGGTCGATCAGCTCGAGCCCGGCCTCGGGCCCGAAGGCCATCGACACCGCCACCGCCCGGTTGAGCTCGACCACCGGCGAGGGGGCCAGCTCGGCGAGGGCGTCGTACAGCGCGACGATGCGCGCCCAGTCGGTCTCGTCGGCGGCGCGGGCCCGGGCGTGGCAGGCGGCGATGGCGGCCTGCAGCGTGTAGGGCCCCAGCGCGCCGCCCAGGCGCTCGGCGCGCTCGAGCGCGGCCAGGCCCCGGCGGATCTGCATCCAGTCCCACAAGCCCCGGTTCTGGTCGAGCAGCAGGACCGGCTCGCCGGCCGGCCCGGTGCGGGCCCGCGAGCGCGACGCCTGGATCTCCATCAGCGCCACCAGCCCGTGGACCTCGGGCTCGTCCGGCGCCAGCCCGGCCAGGACCCGCCCCAGCCGCAGCGCCTCGCTGCACAGCTCGTGCCGCAGCCAGTCGTCGCCCGCGGGGGCCGAGTAGCCCTCGTTGAAGAGCAGGTAGACGACCTCGAGCACCGACGCGAGCCGGGCGCCCAGCTCGTCTTGGGCC
>DASTFE010000245.1:0-27764 GCA_035708905.1 Acidimicrobiales bacterium
GGTGGGGGGGGGGGGGGGTGCGGCGGGGCGATCGCGCGCGCCATCAGGGCTCCCTCGGGAACACGGTGCCGTCCATCAGCTTGCGGGCCGTGCGGATGATCCCCGCGCGCTCGACCACCGGGGTGCCGTCGACCACCGCGAGGTCGACCGCGGCGTCGAACGTGCCGGTGGGGTGCTCGACGGTCACGGTCGGGCCGCCGTCGAGCCGGGCGACCTCGGCGGCCGGGCCCTCGGGCAGCAGCGCGGCCGTGGCCACGCTGACCGCGCCCAGCACGCCGATGGCGTCGTGGCAACGGTGGGGGATGAAGCTGCGGGTGGCGAGGGCCCCGCCCCCGGCCGGCGGGGCGACCAGCGTGAGCTTGGGCACGGTCGTGCCGGACACGTCGCCCAGGTTCATCAGCGGTCCGGCCGCCAGGCGCACCCGCTCGAGGGTGGCGCGCAGCCGGTCGTCGGCCTCGAGCTCCGCGCAGGTCTCGTACCCGGTGACGCCCAGGTCGGCGGCCCGCAGCACGACCACGGGCATGCCGTTGTCGACCAGCGTGGCGGCCAGCCCGGCCACCTCGTCGACCGCCCGGCCGGTGGGCAGCAGCGCGCCGCACGACGAGCCGGCCACACCCTCGAAGTCGAGGCGGACGGCGGCCGCGGTGCCGGGCACGCCCGAGATGGCCGTGGCGCCGTCGTAGCGGGGGTGGCCGTCGCGCAGGGGCACGGTGGCGGTGGCGAGGCCGCCGGTGTTGAGCATGCGGATGCGCACGGCGGCGGTGTCGCCGGCCGGCGGCGCCACCAGGCCCCGCTCGATCGCGAACGGGGCCACCCCGGCCAGCAGGTTGCCGCAGTTCTGCCGGTCGCTGACCGTGGCCTCGTCGACGACGACCTGGAGGAAGTGGTAGTCGACGTCGGCGCCGCCGGTGCCGGCCCCCACCACGGCGACCTTGCTGGTGAGGGGGTGGGCGCCGCCCATGCCGTCGATCTGGCGCTCGTCGGGCGAGCCCATGATGCGCAACAGCAGGTCGTCGCGGGCGGCGTCGTCGGCGGGGAGGTCGCCGGCCAGGAAGTAGAGGCCCTTGGAGGTGCCGCCCCGCATCACCATGCACCGGACGCCGTCAGCCACGGGGTCAGTGTGCATGATGTTGACTTTGCGCGCAATCATGGTGACAATCTTCGGGTTCGTGCACGACGGCCACCCGGGGGGTACCGATTGGCGATCGCCGCAGGCATCGACGTCGACGCCGTCGTCGCCATCGACGTCCACACCCACGTCGAGGTCTCTGCGGTCACCGGCCGCGGGTCGCTCACACCCGAGCTCGAGCGGGCGGCCGACGAGTACTTCGGCATCCGCGACACCCGCCGGCTGACCGTCGACGAGATGGCCGCCTACTACCGCGAGCGCAACATGGCGGCCGTGGTGTTCACCGTCGACGCCACCACCGCCATGGGCGTCGACCCCGTCCCCAACGACGAGATCGCCGCGGCCGCCAACGCCCACCCCGACGTGCTCGTCCCCTTCGCCAGCGTCGATCCCCACCTCGGCCGGGCGGCCGTGCGCGAGGTGCACCGCCTGGTCGACGAGCACGGGGTGCGGGGGTTCAAGTTCCACCCGAACGTGCAGGCGTTCCACCCCAACGACCGCATGGCCTACCCGGTGTACGAGGCGCTCGCCGAGCACGGGCTGGTGGCGCTGTTCCACACCGGCCAGACGGGCATCGGCGCCGGCGCGCCGGGCGGGGCGGGCATCCGGCTCAGGTACTCCAACCCGATGGACGTCGACGACGTGGCCGCCGACTTCCCCGACCTGCCCATCGTGCTGGCCCACCCGTCGTTCCCCTGGCAGGACGAGGCCCTGGCCGTCGCCACCCACAAGCCGCAGGTGCACATCGACCTGTCGGGGTGGTCGCCGCGGTACTTCCCGGCCAACTTGGTGCGCTACGCCAACACGCTGCTGTCCGACAAGGTGTTGTTCGGGTCGGACTTCCCGATGATCACGCCCGACCGCTGGCTCGACGACTTCGAGGCGATCGACATCAAGCCCGACGTGCGGCCGAAGATCCTCAAGCACAACGCCGCCCGGCTGCTCGGGCTGGCGGGGGGCTGAGCCGCGGTGCGCGACCAGGGCCTCGGCTCGTGGCCGGTCCGCCGGCGGCGCATGTCGCCGGGGCGCGCCGCGCTCGTGCACGGCGACACCTGCCGCACCTACGGCGAGCTGCACGACCGCACCCGGCACCTGGCCGCCGGGTTGCGCGAGATGGGCGTGGGGCCCGGCGACCGGGTCGCCTACCTGGGCGCCAACGATCCGGCGCTGATCGAGACGCTGTTCGCGACCACCGCCCTCGGCGCCGTGTTCGTGCCCCTCAACTGGCGGCTGGCCGCACCGGAGCTGACCTGGATCGCCGCCGACTGCGGCGCCGGCGTGCTGGTGCACGCGCCCGACATGGCCGAGACGGCCGCCACGATGGCCGGCGACGGGTCGACCGCCCTGCGCCACCGGGTCGCCGTGGGCCCCGACTACGAGGTGCTGGCGGGCAGCGGGGGCGGCGCGGGCAGCAGCGAGCCGCCGCCGCTCGACGAGCCCGTCGGCCTCGACGACCCGGCCGTGATCATCTACACGTCGGGCACGACCGGCCGGCCCAAGGGGGCGACGCTCAGCCACGGCAACATCACGTGGAACTGCGTCAACGTGCTCATCGACACCGACCTGGCGTCCGACGAGGTGGCGCTGGTCTGCGCCCCGCTCTTCCACGTGGCCGCGCTCGACATGGTCACGCTGCCCATGGTGTTGAAGGGCGGCACGGTCGTGCTGACCGGCGCGTTCGACCCGGTGGCCGTGCTCGATCTCATCGAGCGGCACCGGGTGACCGTGATGTTCGGCGTGCCGGCGATGTTCAACGCCATGGCGCAGGCCCCGGGGTTCGGCGACGCCGACCTGTCGAGCCTGCGCCGGCTGCTGTGCGGCGGCGCACCGGTGCCCCTGGCGACCATCCGCACCTACCTCGACCGGGGCGTCGTGTTCCTGCAGGGCTACGGCATGACCGAGACCGCCCCCGGCGCCCTGTTCCTCGGGGCCGAGCGGGCGGCCGACAAGGCGGGCACCGCCGGGGTGGCGTCGTTCTTCACCGACGTGCGGGTGGTGCGGCCCGACGGCAGCGACGTGGCGCCCGGCGAGAAGGGCGAGGTGGTGGTGGCGGGGCCCAACGTGATGCTCGGCTACTGGAACCGGCCCGACGCCACCGCCGAGGCCATGGACGGCGACTGGTTCCGGTCGGGCGACGTGGCCGTGGTCGACGACGAGGGCTACGTGACCATCGTCGACCGGCTGAAGGACATGATCATCTCCGGCGGCGAGAACGTGTACCCCGCCGAGGTCGAGGACGCCATCTACAGCCATCCGGCGGTCGCGGAGTGCGCCGTCATCGGCGTGCCCGACGAGCGGTGGGGCGAGGTCGGGCGGGCCGTCGTGGTGCTGCGGCCCGGTGCCGACCTCGACGAGCAGCGCCTGCTCGACCACCTCGACGGCCGGCTCGCCCGCTACAAGGTGCCCCGGTCGGTGGTGTTCGCCGACGGCCTGCCCCGCAGCGGCGCCGGCAAGGTGCTGAAGTCCGACCTGCGCGCCACGCACGGTTCGCCATGAGCCGCGGCGCCCGCGACCGGGTCGAGTCCGTGGCGCTGCCGGTGGCCGGCGTCGCGGTGGCGCTGGCGGCGTTCGAGATCGCGCCCCGCATCGGGGTGCTGCCCCGGTCGTCGTTCCCGCCGTTCAGCGAGATCTTCGCCACCCTGACCGAACTCGTCACCACCGCTGCGCTGTGGGAGGCCGTCCTCGACACGCTCGACGCCTGGGCCCGGGCGCTCGTGATCGCCACGCTCATCGCGGTGCCGCTCGGCCTGGCCATCGGGTCCAACCAGGTCGGCGCGCTGCTGTCGCGGCTGACGATCGACTTCCTGCGCCCGATCCCGTCGGTGGCCCTCATCCCCATCCTCGTGCTCATCTACGGCACCCGGCCGTCGCTCAAGGTGGCGCTCGGGGTCTTCGGCGCCACGTTCCCGCTGCTGTTCCAGGCCATGTACGGCGTCGCCGACGTCGACCCCGTGGCCAAGGACACCGCCCGCGCCTTCGGGATGGGCTGGTGGACGCGCCTGCGGCGCATCGTGCTGCCGAGCTGCGCTCCCTACCTCGCCACGGGGCTGCGCATCTCGGCCTCGGTCGCCCTGATCCTCGTCGTCACCGGCGAGTACATCGTCGGCGTGCCGGGGCTGGGCGCCGAGGTGCTCGTCGCGTACAGCAGCGGCGCGTTCGACCGGATGTACGCCCTCATCGTCGTGGCCGGGGTGCTGGGGCTGGTCGTGAACCTGGGCTTCCACGCGGTCGAGCGCCGGGTGCTGGCGTGGCACCCGAGCCACCGGCTCGACGAGGGAGGCGCGGGATGACGCGCTCGTGGCCCGGCCGGCTGGTGCTGCAACTCGTCGTGCCGGTCGCCCTGGTGGCCCTGTGGTGGCAGACCTCGGAGGACAGCACCTCGTTCTTCTACCCGCCGCTGTCGCGCATCGTGGAGAGCCTGCAGGAGGACTGGATCTTCGAGCAGGTCGGCACCGACCTGATGCCGAGCCTGGCACGGTTCACGGTCGGCTACCTGATCGCCGCCGCGGCCGGCATCGCCCTCGGCACGCTCATCGGGCTCGCTCCCCGGGTGCGCCGGGCCGGCCAGCCCGTCATGGAGTTCCTGCGGTCGATCCCGCCGCCGCTGCTGCTGCCGTTCGTCCTGGTCGTCGTGGGCATCGGCAACGCGTCGAAGATCACGCTCATCGCCATCGGCTCGGTGTGGCCGGTGCTGCTCAACGCGATCGACGGCGTGCGGGGTGTCGACCCCCAGGTGCTCGACATGGCCCGCAGCTTCGGCCTCGCCCGCCGGACCCAGATCGCCCGGGTGATCCTCCCGGCGGCGAGCCCCAAGATCGCCGTCGGCATGCGCACGTCGCTGTCGGTGGCGCTGATCCTCATGGTCATCAGCGAGATGCAGGCCAGCACCAACGGGCTCGGGTTCCAGGTGCTGAGCGCTCAGCGCAGCTTCGACAGCGCCGGCACGTACGCGGGCGTGATCGTGATCGGGGTGGTGGGGCTGGTCGTCAACCTCGGCTTCCTCGTGGCCGAGGGGTGGATCATGCGCTGGCACCGGGGCGCCCGCGGGCTGCTGGAGGACACCGACCGGCGGCGCGGGCCGATCCGTCGGGTGCGGCGGCGGGTGCCGGTGCGGGACGCGGCGGCGCCTGCCGGCGAGCCGCCGATGGTGGGGACGATCGGCAACACGGGAACGACAGGAACGACGGCATGACCGTGCTCGAGATCGACGGCGTGAGCAAGACCTACGGGTCGGGCGACGACGCCTTCACCGCCATCGACGAGATCACCTTCACGACCACGCCCGGCGAGCTCCTCTGCATCGTGGGCCCGTCGGGTTGCGGCAAGACGACGCTGCTGCGCTGCGCGTCCGGGCTGATGCCGCCGACGGCCGGGGTGGTCCGCCTCGACGACCGCGCCGTCACCGCGCCGCCGCGCGCGATGGCGCTGGTGTTCCAGGACTACAGCCGGTCGCTGCTGCCGTGGATGAGCGTCCACGACAACGTCGTGCTGCCGCTCAAGGCCGCCCGGGTGGGGCGCGACGAGCGCGAGCGGCTGGCCGGCGAGGCACTGGCCTCGGTGGGGCTCGACGGCCACGGCCGCAAGTACCCGTGGCAGCTCTCCGGCGGCATGCAGCAGCGGGCCGCCATCGCGCGGGCGCTCGCCTACCAGCCGGAGATCCTGCTGCTCGACGAGCCGTTCGCCTCGGTGGACGCGCAGACGAGGGCCGAGCTCGAGGACCTGCTGCTCGACGTGTGGACCCGCACCGGCCTGACGGTGCTGCTCGTGACCCACGACATCGACGAGGCCGTCTACCTCGGCTCGCGGATCGTGGTGCTGTCGGCATCGCCCACCCGGGTGAAGGAGACCATCCACGTCGACCTGCCGCGTCCACGCGACCAGATCGAGACCAAGGAGATGCCCGCGTTCGCGCATCTCCGGGCGTCGGTGTTCGCCTCGATCAAGGAGGAGAGCCTCCGCGGGGCGGCCGACATCTGACCGGGCGGGCGCCGGAGGGGGCGCCTGCATGGGGCGAAACACAACCAAGGGGGACCCTGTGTCAACACGATGGAGAACCGCCGTCGCCGCGCTGACGGTGCTGGGGATGGTCGCCGCGGGCTGCGGCGACGACGACGACGGCGGCGACGGCGCCGCCGACGAGGGGGCGGGCGAGGCCGCCGAGCTGACGCCGATCACCGTCGGCATCCTGCCGATCGCCGACCTCGCGCCGCTCTACCACGGCATCGAGGCGGGCTACTTCGAAGACGAGGGG
This sequence comes from Acidimicrobiales bacterium, assembly GCA_035708905.1. GTDB lineage: Bacteria > Actinomycetota > Acidimicrobiia > Acidimicrobiales > VFJN01 > ZC4RG19. The sequence continues at coordinate 6,381 of DASTFE010000245.1, forward strand.
CTCGACGTGACCACCGAGGTCGGCCAGGGCGGCGCTGCCCTCGTGCCGGCGGTGGTGAGCGGCGAGTACCAGTTCGCGTTCGGCAACTACGTGTCGTTGATGCTGGCCCGGCAGAACGGTGTCGAGGTGCAGATCGTGACCAACGTGGTCAGCGGCGCCGACACCGCCGATCGGGGGACGAACGCGCTGCTGGTGGCGCCCGACAGCGGCATCGAGAGCGTCGAGGACCTGGCTGGGCGGACGTTCGCCGTGACGACGCTCGAGAACGTCGCCGAGGTGAACATCCGCACCACGCTGCGCGAGGCCGGCGTCGACGACAGCGACATCAGCTTCGTCGAGCTGCCGTTCCCGGACATGAACGCCGCCGCCCAGGAGGGCGAGGTCGACGTGGCCTGGCAGGCCGAGCCGTTCGTGACGCTCGGCGAGGCGGCGGGGCTCGTGAACATCGTCGACCCCATGTACGCGACGACGCCGTCGATGCCCCTCGCGGGGATGTTCGCGTCGCAGGCGTGGCTCGAGGACAACCCCGAGCTGGCCGAGGCGTTCCACCGGGCGATGCAGCGCTCGCTCGAGGCGAGCGACGACGAGCAGGCGATGCGGGCCGCCATCGAGGCGAACACCGAGACGCCGCCCGACGTCGTGCCCGACCTGGCGCTGGCGAACTGGCAGCCCGACCTCGACCTCGACAAGCTCGGGCTGGTCGGCGAGCTGGCGACCGAGTACGGGGTGCTCGACGAGGAGCCCGACCTCGACCAGCTGGTCTGGGACGCGGGCTGACCGCGCGACCACCGGCCCGACGCGGTGGAGCTCGGGTCACGCTGCTGCGAGACCCGAGCTCCACCGGCTGGCGGGGAGGTCGTCGCCGCTCGCCGCTCACCGGGCGATCGACGTCCCCTGGGGGGACTGCTCAGCGCAAGGGCATGCGCCGCGAGCCCGGCACGAACTCGCCGTCCGTGTCGTCGGCCTCGATGGCTTCCGCCGCGGCCCGGTTGCCCGCCTCGAAGACGTTGACCCCGCTGTCGGTGGCGAGGTTCTCGAGGTGACGGTCGCTGCCGTTGGCGTCGCCGGCCGCCGCGCCCTCCTCGGCCAGGTTCACGAGGTGCTGGTCGCTGCCCACCGCCGCCGCGGCGGCGCCGGACGCCTCGGCGGCCAGGTTCTCGAGGTGCTGGTCGCTGCCCACCGCCGCCGCGGCGATGCCGCCCGTCCTGGCGTCCGCAGCGTCGTCGCCGTCGCTACCGCAGGCCGCCACGCCCAGCGCGCCCACCAGGGCCACCGGGGCCAGCCACCGCACGTGTCTCATCCTGTTGCTGCTCATCGTTCCGCCTCCTCGCCCGGATGTCCGCCATCCGATCCGCTGGCTCGACGATGCGCCCCCGCGCCACGAGGGACCGTCACAGGCGACACACTGCGGGCGTGACCTCGGTCAACGACGCCGGTCACGCCGGGACTCAGCTGCCGTAGGCCTCGAGGCCCGCCAGGTCGTGGACGACGACCTGGCGGCGGCTCGTCGACACCAGGCCGAGCGATCGCAGGGCGGCGAGGGCGCGGGCGACCGACTCTCGTGAGGCGTCCACCATGCCCGCCAGGTCGTCCTGGGTCAGGCCGGCCGGCAGAACCAGCCCGGCGTCGGAGCGGCGGCCGTCGGTGAGAGCCATGCCGGCGAGGAGCCGGGCGACCCGCCGCGTGGTGTCGTAGGCGCCGAGGTCGACCAGGCGGCGGTCGGACGAGCGCAGTCGGGTGGCCACCATGCGCAGCAGCTCCAGGGCGATCGCCGGGCGGGCGGCGAGCAGCGTGCGGAACTCGCCGTTGCGCACCACCCGGCACACGATCGGGTCGAGCGCGACGACCGTGGCCGAGCGGGTCGTCGCCTCCTCGTCGACGGCCGACAGCTCGCCGATCAGATCGCCCGGTCCGCGCAGGCTGAGCACCGTCTCGCTGCCGGCCGACGACGTGACCGTGACCTTGGCGCGGCCGGCGGTGATCAGCACGACGAAGCCGCCCCGGTCGCCCGCCACGAAGACCGTCTCGCCGGCCCGGTAGTGCCGGGGCCGGCCCGCGCCGAGCAGCACCGTCCGGTCGCTCGGGGCCAGGCGGTCGAGGAACGATTGCACGCCCGGCGCATCGCCCGCCACGCTCCGCAGTGTGCCAGACGGGCGACCGGGCCGCCCCCGGTCGGCAGTCGTGCCGGCGCGGGCGTAGCGTCGCGGTCGATGGTGACGATCGAGGACGTGCGCGAGCTGGCGCTCGGCCTGCCCCGCACCTACGAGGCGCTGGTGCGGGACCGGGTGAAGTTCCGGGTGGGGCGCATCGTCTACCTGGCGTTCTCGCGGGACGAGACCCTGATGGGCTTCGCGTTCCCCAAGGAGGAGCGGCAGGCGCTGGTCGACGCCGAGCCGGAGAAGTTCCTCATGCCCAAGCCGTCGGACCAGCGCTACAACTGGGTGGTCGTGCGGCTGGCGGCCATCGACCTCGCCGAGATGCGTGAGTTGGTGCTCGACGCCTGGCGGATGGTCGTGCCCAAGAGCGTCGCCGCGGACCACCTCGGTGACTGACGCACGGGCTGACAGTCTGACCGCCGTGTGTGGTCACTCTGACGATCTCAGTGGTAGCGTGCGCGAGCACTCGTCTGCTCCCCAACGGCGGGACGGCGGGATCGGCGGTCCGAGAGGGCGGAGGCAACGGTGGGTGCCGCATGAGCCGCGTGCTGGCGCCAGGGGCGCCGGCTGAGCCAGTCGTCACGGGGCGGGCTCCGCCCGCCTCGGGCCCGCCGGCTCGGCGCCCCGACATCCAGGGGCTGCGTGCGCTCGCCATCCTCCTCGTCGTCGGGTACCACGCCGGGGGGCTGCTCCCCGGCGGCTTCGTCGGCGTCGACGTGTTCTTCGTCATCTCGGGCTACGTCATCACGCGGATGCTGCTCGCCGAGGCCCATGGCACCGGCCACATCGGCCTCGGGCGCTTCTACCTGCGGCGCATCCGGAGGATCCTGCCTGCGCTCGCGCTGGCGTCGAGCGTCGTCGCCGTCGCCGGCGTCGCGGTCGGGCCCGCCGCGGGCGGCGAGCGGACGGCTTCGACCGGTGCGTCGGCCTCGCTGCTGAGCGCCAACACCTACCTGATGCTGCTGCCGCCCGGCGACGACTACTTCGACGTCAGCGCCGACGTCAACGCCCTGCTCCACACCTGGTCGCTGTCGGTCGAGGAGCAGTTCTACCTGGTGTTCCCCGCGGCGCTGCTCGCGGCCGTGGTGGTCGGGCGCCGGGCCCGCAGCGTCGGCAACCAGGCCGTGGTCCTCGGCCTGCTGCTCGTCGTGGCCGTGGCCTCGTTCGCCCTGTGCTGGGCCGCGTCCACGGGCCGGGCGTCGGCGCTCGCGGGCGACGGGCGCGCGGCCCAGCTGGGGTTCTACGCGTCGCCGGCGCGCGCCTGGGAGTTCTCGGCCGGGGGCCTGCTGGCCGTGGGTGCACCGAGGCTGGCGGGGCTCCGGTCGGCGGCCGCCGGCGCCCTGGCCGTCGCCGGATCCGCCCTCGTGCTGTGGGCGGCGCTGGCCTTCGACGACGCCACGACCTTCCCCGGCTCGGCGGCGGCGGTCCCGGTCGCCGGCACCATGCTGCTCGTCGCCGCCGGCGAGGCCCGGTGCGGCAACCGGGTGTCCCGGGGGCTGGGCGTGGCGCCGGCGCAGGCCATCGGCGACCTCTCCTACAGCTGGTACCTGTGGCACCTGCCGCTCATCGTCTTCGCCACCGCGCTCGTCCCGCACCGCCCGTGGGTCGCAGTCGGCGCCGCCGCCGCCAGCCTGGCGGTGGCGCGGGCGTCGTACCGGCTGGTCGAGAACCCGATCCGCTTCCGCCCGCAGCCCGCCCTCCGGCACACGCTGCTGCTCGCCGCCGCGTGCGTACTCGTCCCCCTGCTGGCCGCGGGCGCGGCCCACGCGCTCCGGCGGGGCGCCGCGGAGCGGGCCGACCTACCGCCGCTGCCGCATCACCTCGACGTGACGCACGGGTGCAACAACCCGACGCCGCTCGCCGAGCGCGCGCCCACCGCGTGCACCTGGCCCGCCCCGGGCGGCGAGGACGCCGTCCTCGTCGGCGACTCGAACGCCGGCCAGTTCGCCGAGCCCTTCGTCACCGCGATGAACGCCCGCAACCACGACGCCGTCGTCACGACGTACGCGTCGTGCCCCTTCGTCGACCTGCTCGCCGAGCAGGCCGGAGACGAGCGCCCCGGCTGCCGCGAGTTCGTCCTCGGCACGCTGCGCGCCCTGGTCGAGCGCCGGCCGTCCGTCGTGGTCATCGCCTCGGCCTCGAGCTGGTACATCGAGGACCGTGACTTCGTGCTCACCGATCCGGTCACCGGGCGGTCGAGCCGCGACGCCGCGGCCAAGGCGTCCCTGTGGCGCGACGGGCTCACCCGGGTCGTCGATCCCCTGACCGATGCCGGCGCCACCGTCGTCGTGGTCCACCCGGTGCCGCGCTTCCACGGCTTCGACCTCGACCGGTGCGCCATGGTCTGGTGGTTGCTCGACCCTGGACGCTGCGCGCGGTCGATCGACCGCGACGACGCCGAGCGTTACCGCGCCCGCTCCATGACCGCCGAGGATCACGTGGCGGGCCGGCACGGCGCGGCGACCGTCGACCCGCTGCCCCTGCTGTGCGGCCGCGACGAGTGCCACACCCGCGAGGGGGACACGTGGCGGTGGCGCGACAGGGCGCACGTGTCGGTCGATGTCGCCCCGGTGCTGACCGCCCCGCTGCGGGCCGCCGTCTCGTAGGCGTGACGGCGGGGGTGTCAGGCCCCGTCGTCGACGCCGAACTCGGCCCGCACGCCGAGCAGGCGCACGGGTCGCGTGTGGTCGAACCGGTCGAGCACCGCCAGCGCGGCGCGCTCGATCTCGCCGGGTTCGCGCGTGGGCGCCGGCAGCGTGATGCTGCGGGTCTGGGTGAAGAACGGCGCGAACCGCACCTTGACGCCGACCCGCGCCACGAGCCGCCCGTCGTCGCCGACGTCCTCCGCCACCCGGCGTGCCAGTGCGGCCAGCCTACGGTCGAGCTCGGCGCGGTCGACGACGTCCTGCTGGAAGGTGGTCTCCCGGCTGCGCGAGCGCGCCACGTGCGGGGCGTCGCTGACGTGGGTGCCCCCGGCGCCGTGGGCGAGCGCCCGGTACCACGGCCCCATGGTGGGGCCGAAGCGCCGGGCGAGGTCGGCGGGGTCGGCGGCGGCGAGCTGGGCGACGGTGACGATGCCGGCGTCGGCCAGCTTCCTCGCCGTGCGGCGCCCGATGCCCCACAGGGCGTCGGTGGGCCGGTCGTCCATCACGCTCGACCAGTTGTGGCGGGTGAGGCGGAACACGCCGGCCGGCTTGGCGAAGCCGGTGGCGAGCTTGGCCCGCAGCCTGTTGTCGCCGACGCCCACCGAGCACGACAGCCCCGTCTCGTCCTCGACGGTGCGCCGGACATCGGCGGCGAGCGCCTCCGGATCGGCCGTGCGGGCGCCGACGAACGCCTCGTCCCAGCCCAGCACCTCGACCACCCCGAAGCCGCGGAGCACGGCCATCACCCGCGCGGACGCGGCGTCGTAGGCGGGCGGGTCGGACGGGAGGAACACCGCCTCGGGGCACCGCCGAAAGGCGGTCCGCAGCGGCATGCCGGACCGGATCCCGAAGGCGCGGGCCGTGTACGAGGCCGTGGCCACGACCGCCCGCTGGGTCGGGTCGCCGGCGCCGCCGACCACGACCGGCCTGCCGCGAAGCCCGGGCCGGCGGGCGATCTCGACGGCGGCGATGAACTCGTCGAGGTCGACGTGCAGGATCCAGTCGAGGTCGGCGACCGTCGCCACGCCGTCCAGTATGTGGTGCGGCGGACGGCCGGGTACCCAGCCGCCCCGCCGGGCCGGTCACTCCCGGGCGGCCGGCGCCGTCGACGCCCGCACGACGAGCTCGGTCGGCAGCTCGACGACCGTCTCGGGGGCCCCGGCCAGCAGCAGCCGGGCGGCCTCCTCGCCCTTGGCGACCAGCGGCTGGCGCACGGTGGTGAGCGCCGGCACCGTGGTGCGGGCGGCGGGGATGTCGTCGAAGCCGACCACCGACAGCTCGCGCGGCACATCGATGCCCCGGTCGGCGGCGACCTCGAGCACGCCGGCCGCCAACTCGTCGCTCATGGCCACGATCGCCGTCGGCCTCGGTGCCCGGTCGAGCAGCAGGGCGGCCTCGATGCGCCCCGCCTCGCGGTCGGAGCCGGCGCTGGCCACGACGGGCACCGGCACCGCGTCCCAGTCGAGCCCCGCGGCCACGACGGCGTCGCGGATGCCGGCCAGGCGGGCGGGCCGGGTCGACCCCTGCGTCATGGCCTCGCCCGGGTCCGTCCCTTCGGGCACGTCGGTGACCGGCAGCACCGCCACGCCCAGGCGCCGGTGGCCGAGGTCGATCAGGTGCGCGGTCGCCGCCCGCGTTCCGCCCCGGTCGTCGATGCCGACCCGGCACGGGGCCTGCGTGGTGCCGGCGTCGACGGTCACGAAGGGCAGCCGCCGGGCCTGGAAGGCGGCGAGCCGGCGATCGTCGGTGGCCTCGCAGAACGAGATGAGCCCGTCGACCGCGGCCTGGGCGAGCACGGCGGCGCCGGCGTCGTCGGCCCCGAGGCGGGGGAGGAGGGCGAGGCTGATGCCCGCGGCATCCAGCACGTTGGCCAGGCCGGTGACGAACAGCACCGCGGCGGGGTCGGTGAACATGTACGACAGCGGCTCGTCGTAGACCAGGCCCACCACGCCGGTGCGCCCGCGCCGCAGCCCCCGGGCCACCGGGTCGGGGCCGGGGTAGCCCAGCGAGGCCGCGACATCCAGGATCCGCGCCCGCAGGTCGTCGGAGAGCTGGTCGGGCCGGTTGTAGGCGTTCGAGACCGTGGTGCGGGACACGCCCACGGCCCGGGCCACGTCGGCCAACGTGGGAGCGGTCACGACAAACATCTTGACCGATTCAGCCGCGGTTTGCGACACTGATGGCTGAATCGATACAGAACCCGCATCGGCATCAGCTCCGCACCGATGCGTCGTCGCCCGGGAACCCACGCCGGGCGGCAGTTCGGGAGGCCTCGCCATGACCATCGACTCGACCTGTACCGACACGACCAGCAGCGACAGCCTGGCCACGCTCGATGCGCCCGCTGGCCCCGCCGCCGGCCTCTTCGACACGGGTCCGGCGCCCACCTGGTTCGCCGAGGGCTGGCAGGCGCTGGCGCTCGCGGAGCTGGGCCGCCCGCTGACCGAGGCCGAGGTGGCCGCGACCGAGCGGCTGGCCGCCGAGCACGTCGTCGACCTGCTCTTCCCCGGCCTGTCCGACGCCGCCCGCCACGAGGTCCTCAGCGCCCTCGGGTAGGGCTGACGAGGCGGGCCGGCCCCTTGACGCGGTCACAGCCTGTCGCAATGATTACCGGACGGGTTTAGAAAATGGGGGCACGGTGCCGAACTACCTCGTCATCTCGTCCGACGGGCACGCCGGCCCGCCGGCGGGCGTCTACCGCGACTACCTCGAGGAGGGCTTCCGCACCCGCTTCGACGAGTACCAGGCCGAGCTCGAGGCCGGGCGGATGGTCAACACCGACTTCGTCGACGAGTGGGACGACGAGACCGGCGATCGCGAGATGCGGGCCGGCTTCGACCCCGCAGTGCGCGATGCCATCCTCGACCGCGAGGGCGTGGCCGCCGAGGTGCTGTTCCCCGACGCCGACGTCCTGGGCACCGGCCGGCTCGCCAGCTCGCCGTTCGGCTCGGGGCTCGGGTCGGGCGGCGACGCCGACCCCGAAGCGGTGAAGGCCGGCGCCCGGGCCCACAACCGGTGGCTGGCCGACTTCTGCGCCACCAACCCCCGGCGCCGGATCGGGGTGGCGGTGGTGCCGGTGACCGCCGGCGTCGACGACGCGGTGCGCGAGGCGACCGCGGCGGCCGAGCGGGGGTTGCGCGGCGTGATGATCCCCACCCGCTGGTTCGACGCCCCGGCCTACCTCGACCCGTGCTACGAGCCGTTCTGGGCGACGTGCGCCGAGGCCGGGCTGGTGGTGCACACACACTCGGGCGCCGGCCCGGCCGACTACCCGCTGGGCCCCGGGTTCCTCTCGATCTACGCCGCCGAGGCGTGGTGGTGGGCGGCCCGGCCCTTCTGGGTGCTCGTGCTGTCCGGCGTCTTCGAGCGCCACCCTGCGCTGCGGTACTCGGTCGCCGAGAACGGCGCCTGGTGGGTGCCCGACATCGTGCGGCGCATGGACGAGAAGTGGCACGGCGCGCACAACACCCGCAAGTTCGGCGACGCGTTCCGCCAGGACCTGTCGCTGCCCCCGAGCGCGTACGTCGACCGCAACTGCTGGTTCGCGGCCTCGACCCCGGGGGTCGACGAGATCGACCGCCGCCACGAGATCGGCGTCGGCAACCTGATGTGGGGCAACGACCTGCCCCACCCCGAGGGCACCTACCCCCACACCCGCCGGTGGATCCGCGAGCGGTTCCGGGCGGTGCCCGAGGACGAGACCGCGCGGATCCTCGGCCTCAACGCCGCCGAGGTGTACGGCGTCGACGTCGACGCGCTGGCGGCGGTCGCCGGCGACGTCGGTCCCTCCCCGGCCGACGTCCATGGCGACCGCGCCGTGGTGGCCTGACGTGCGCGACCTCGCCGGCAAGGTCGCCGTCGTCACCGGCGGTGCGAGCGGCATCGGCCGGGCGCTGGCCGAGCGGTTCGCCGCCGAGGGCATGCGCCTCGTCCTCGCCGACATCGAGCGACCCGTGCTCGACGAGACCGTGGCCGGGCTGCGCGACCGGGGGGTCGAGGTGATCGGCGTGCCCACCGACGTCACCTCGTACGACTCGGTGGCCGCTCTCGCCGACGCGGCCTACGCCGCGCACGGCGCCGTCCACGTGCTGTGCAACAACGCGGGGGTCGGGCCACCGGGTGGGCTCGTGTGGGAGACGACCCCCAACGACTGGCGGTGGACGTTCGGCGTCAACGTCTTCGGCGTGGCCCACGGCATCCAGGCCTTCGTGCCCCGCATGCTGGCCGCGGGCGACGAGGGGATCGTCGTCAACACGTCCTCGCCCGACGGGCCGATCGCCCCGATGCCCCAGGCCTCGGTGTACGCCGCCAGCAAGTGCGCGGTGACCTGCCTGACCGAGTGCCTCGCCGCCCAGCTCGACGCGGCGGAGGCCCGGGTCTCGGCCGCGGTGTTCTACCCGTCCGGCAGGGGGCTGCTCGACACGGGCCTGTGGACGTCCGATCGCAACCGCCCGGCCGAGTTGGCCCGCGAGCGGCCGCGGGTCACGCCGCCGATGACCGTGGCAGCGCTGCGGGAGAGGGGCGTCCCGGTGCAGCCGCTCGACGAGCTGGCCGAGGTGGTCGTCGACGGCATCCGCGCCCGCAGCTTCGTGATGACCATCGACGCCGAGGGCGCGGCGGGCACGCTGCGCGAGCGGGCGGACAGGATCGCCCGCCACGAGAACCCCACCGAGCTGCGCGAGCTCGGCGGGTGAGGCACCCCGTGCACTACGACCCCTACGACCCGGTCATCGACGTCGATCCCCATCCGACCTGGCGGTGGCTGCGCGACGAGTCGCCGCTGTACCGGAACGAGCGCCTCGGGTTCTACGCGCTCAGCCGCTACGACGACGTGCTGGACGCGCTGCTCGACTGGCAGACCTACTCGTCGGCCCGAGGCACGCTGCTCGAGCTGATCGACCCGCTGGCCCCCGACGGCACGGCCGATCCGGTGGGCGCCCCGATGATCTTCACCGACCCGCCCTACCACGACCTGCTGCGGCGGTTGGTGAGCCGGGCGTTCACCCCCCGGCGGGTCGCGGCCATCGAGCGGCGGGTGCGCGAGCTGTGCCACGACGGCCTCGACCCCCTGGCCGGCAGCAGCGGGTTCGACTACCTCGACGACTTCGCGGCGGCGATCCCACCGATGATCATCGGCGAGCTGCTGGGCATCCCGGCGTCGGACCAGCGCCAGCTGGGCCGGTGGACAGACCAGTTCATGCACTACGACCCCGCCCTCGAACCGCCCGGCGAGGTCCTGGGGGTCAAGCAGCTCAACCCGGTGAAGATCGAGGGTGCCCGGCAGCTCGTCGCCTACCTCGACGCCGCGGTCGACGAGCGGGCGGCCGACCCGGGCGACGACCTCGTGTCCGGGCTGCTGCAGGCCGAGCTCGAGCTGGCCGACGGTACCGTCCGCCGGCTCGAGCGGGCCGAGGTGACCTCGTTCTTCCTGCTGCTGTTCACCGCCGGGTCCGAGACCACGGCCCGCCTGCTCGGCTGGGCCGCCATCCTGCTGGCCCGCCACCCCGACCAGCGCGAGCGGCTCGTGGCGGCCCCCGCGCTGGTGCCTAACGCCGTCGAGGAGCTGCTGCGCTACGAGTCACCCTCGCCGATCCAGGCACGGTGGGTCACGCGCGACGTCGAGCTGCACGGGCAGGTGGTGCCGCGCGGCTCGAAGATGGCCCTGCTGAACGCGGCGGCCAACCGGGACCAGCGCCACTTCCCCGAGCCCGACCGCTTCGACGTCGGCCGCTCGATCGACCGCCACCTCGCGTTCGGCTACGGCGCCCACTTCTGCCTCGGCGCGGCGCTAGCCCGGCTCGAGGGGCGCGTGGTCATCGAGGAGACCCTGGCTCGCCTGCCCCGATGGGACGTCGACGAGTCGCGGGTGCGCTTCGTGCGGACGACCACCGTGCGGGGCCCCGCCCGCGTGCCGATCTCGACCTGACGGGGCTCGTCAGCCGGGGGCCGGCGCCGCGCCCGACCGGTCGAGCAGCTCGGCGATCGGCCGCCAGTCCTCGCCCCGGCGGACGGCGATGCCCGCGAGCACCGTCGCCACCCGCCACCGGAACGACTCACGACCCTCACCGGCCACCGCGGCCACCAGAGCCCGCAGGTGCGGCAGCTCGTCCGGTCTTCGCTCCGCGAGCACCCGCCGGTACGTGGCCGCGATGCTCTGGCCAGCCGTGGCCGCCTCGCGCTCGCGGATGGTGGTGACAGCCGTGCCGAGGGCGCACGAGGTCACGAGCTGGTAGGCCGCGTTCGCCTCGGGCACCGTGAACCCCTGGCGGACGAGCACGCCGAGGATCGTGTCGAGGTTGCCGGCGATCGTCTCGGCCGAGATCGCGCCCTCGAGGTACTGGGCCAGCAGCCCGGGCTGGGCCAGGAAGACCCGCCGGTTGTAGTCGGCCCACTCGCGCAGCCAGACGGCCCAGTGCTGGCCGGTGTCGCGGGGGAGGGGCACGGTCGTGGCCGAGTACTCCGCCGCCAGGCGCATCAGGTCGTCCTTGCCCGACACGTGGTGGTACAGCGCGGCGATCGACACATCCAGATGGTCGGCCACGGCCCGCAGGGTCAGCCCGTCGAGCCCGACCTCGTGGGCGGCCTCGGCGATCATCTGGCGGCTGATGCGGGGCGGGCGGCCCACCCGCGGGCGGTCGCTCGGAGACGCCTGCGGGCTGCTGGCCATGGTTTGCACGGTACCCCGCGCCAGCAGCGGGCCCCGCCCCGCACCCTTGCGCGGACCCGCGCCGCATGGAATTCTCTACAACGAATCGGAAACTGTCCGGGGCGGTGCCCCCCGGGCCGCTCGAGGGGGGAGACCGAGACGTGACCGACGACCTCGCCCTCGGCGAGCTGGCAGCCACCGGGCCGAACGACGACAACGGCGGGCTGCCGGCCGGTCTGCCCATGCCCCGCGACGCGGCTCTGCTCACCGACCTCGACCGGCGACCGCGCGTGACCCACTTCGGCGAGCGGCGCTACCCCTTCCCGGTGCCCAACGGCTGGTTCGTCGTGGCCGAGTCGGCCGGCCTCGCCCCGGGCGACGTCCGGCCGCTGCACTACTTCGACCGCGACCTCGTGCTGTACCGCACCGAGGACGGCGAGCCCCGGGTCATGGACGCCCACTGCCCCCACCTCGGCGCCCACCTCGCGGTCGGGGGGCGGGTGGAGCAGGACTGCATCCGCTGCCCGTTCCACGGGTGGCGGTTCGACGGCGCGTCGGGCCGGTGCGTCGAGATCCCCTACGGCGACGTCAAGCACGTCCCGCCCAAGGCGCACGCGCGCTCGTACCCGACGCTCGAGCGCAACCACATGGTCTGGGCGTGGTACCACGCCGAGGGCGGCGAGCCGTTCTACGACGTCCCCGAGGTGCCCGAGTTCCACGACGACGGCTGGTCGCCGATCGTCGTCCGCGACTTCCGGGTCGACGTCGCCGCGCAGGACATGGCCGAGAACAACGTCGACTTCGCCCACTTTCGCTACGTCCACGGCACCGACGGCATCCCCGAGGACGAGTTCGTCACCGACGGCACCTACAAGCGGGCCGTGGGCGGCGGCGGCAACTTCGTCCGCGAGGGTTTCGGCCTCGGGCTCGGCGTGCTGCGGGTCACGGGGTACGTCACGTTCCTCTCGTCGACCACGCCGCTGGACGCGGGCAGCGTCCACGTGCGGTGGATCTTCACCGCGCCCCTCGCGAACGGCCCGGACGCCGCCGTGCGGGCGGCCGACTCGTTCTGCGCGGGCGTCTCGCAGGACATCCCGATCTGGGAGAACAAGGTCTACCGCGACCCGCCGGTGGTCACGAGGAGCGAGAAGCTCATCCTCGAGCACCGCCGCTGGTCGCAGCAGTTCTACTCCGACCCGGCGGGCGGCTGATCTCACGTTCCTCGGGCTCGGCGCCCGGCAGCTCCACCAACGCCCGAGGAGGCGCGGCATGACGACGACCTGGCTCGGCCAGTTCTGCCTGAACGTGATGGACCTCGAGGCGTCCGTCGACTTCTACCGGGCGCTCGGCCTCGAGTGCACGAGCCGCACCGAGATCCCCCAGGCGTTCGAGGCGATCGTCGAGCACCCCGGTGCCGGGTCCAAGCTGCAGCTGGCCCAGCAGAAGGACCGGCAGCTGCCGGTCGAGCGGGGCAACGCCTTCTGGAAGCTGTACGTCGACACGACCGACATCGGCGCCCTGTTCGAGCGGGCCCGGCAGGCCGGGGCCGCCGTCGAGTCCGCGCCGCAGCGCCTGGACCGTTGGCCGGTCACGATCGCCTTCGTGCGCGACCCCGACGGCCACCTCGTCGAGCTCGTCGAGCGGCACCCGTGGGGGGACGGCCTGCCGAGCGACGCCCCGTGGCTCGGCCAGTTCTGCGTCAACGTCACCGACATCGACCGGACCGTCGCCTTCTACGAGCTGCTCGGGCTGACCTGCACCAGCCGCACCGAGATCCCCGAGGCGTCCGAGGCCATCGTCGAGTGCCCGGGCCGGGGCTCGAAGCTGCAGCTGGCCCAGCAGCGCGACCAGGCCGGACCGCTCGACATGGGGTCGATGTGGAAGCTGTACGTGTACACCGACGACTGTGCCGCGCTGCACGGGCGGGCCGTCGGCGCCGGCCACGCGTCGCTGATGGCGCCGACGCGGCTCGACCGGTGGCCGGTGACGGTCGCGTTCGTGGCCGACCCCGACGGCTACCAGGTCGAGCTGGTCGAGCGGCACGCCCCCTGACCTCGACCGCCGGTGGCGGCGCCACCCGCCGTCAGCCGGATGCGGGGCGGCGCCGGAACAGCGCCCGGAGGCGCCGGCGCCGGCCGGGGCGGCGAGCGCGGGCGGTCAGGTAGGGCGCACTCCCGTCGGCCCACGGCCACGAGCCGGGGTGGACCTGGTAGGGGAGCGAGGATCGGTCGGCATGCATGGGCGACTCCTGTGCGTTCGGGGCTTCCTGGCCGACGGTACGGCGAGGGCTGCGACGGAGAAATCGGCCATCCGGCCGGGATTGACCGGGGCCGGCCGGGCGCTCGCGGTCAGTCCTCGGCGGTGGTGCGGGCGGCGAGGCGCGTCGGCAGCTCGGCCCGCGACCGGATGCCGAGCTTCCGGTAGACCTTCGACAGGTTCCACTGCACGGTCTTCGGGCTGATGAAGAGCTCGTCGGCCGCCTCCCTGTAGGTCCGCCCGGCCGCGATCAGCGTGGCGACCCGTTCCTCCGTGGGCGTCAGCCCCGACGCCGGGGCGCGGCCGCCGATCCGTGCCAGCTCCGCCCGGGTGCGAGCCGCCCACAGCTCGGCGCCGAGCTGCTCGAACGTGGCGAGCGCGCCGCCGAGCGCGTCGCGAGCGGCCCGCTTCTGCTTGGCCCGGCGCTGCACCGTGCCGAGCACGAGCAACGTCCGTGCCCGCTCGAAGGGCTGGCCGACGTCCTCGCGCCCGAGTGCGTCCTCGAGCGCACGGCGCGCGGCGTCGAGGTCGCCGAGCGCCGCGCTCAGCAGGCCCCGGCCCCGGCACGCGACCATCCGCACCCAGGCGCGGTCGAGGGCGGTGGCGCGGCGGTCGAGCTCGTCGAGCAGGGTGCCCGCCTCGTCCCGCCGGCCCAACGCCACCTTGGCCTCGACCGCGTCCCCGTGGAAGCGGAACAGGGCCGGGTCCCGCAGCCCGGTGCGTTCCGTCGCGGCGGCGACCTCGTCGAGCGCCCGCTCGGCCCGGCCGGCGTCGCCGAGCGAGAGCTCGAGGAAGCCCTGCGCGGCGAGCATCTCGAGCGCGGCCGGCTCGCCCCCGGTCTGCCGTGCGAGCGAGAGGCCCTCCTCGATCTTGGCCCGGGCGGGCTCGACCAGGCCGAGGTGGGCCTCGACCAGCGCCTCGATCGCGTGCCCGTAGGGTCGCTCGCTCGCCTGGCCGCTCCGGCGGGCGGTCTCGTTGCACTCGCGTGCGTGGCGCCTCGCCCGCACCCAGTCGCCCCCGAGCAGCTCGACGCGGGCCAGGTGGAACAGGATGAACGGCAGGGAGTGCTCGTCGCCGCGATCGACGGCCTCGCGGTGCAGCACCGCGAACCGCCGTCTGGCGCCGCCCAGGTCGTCGCCCCACTGCAACAGCAGCGGATGGATCCAGTCGGGCCGGCCGAGGATCTGTGACCAAGCCGGCACGTGGCCCAGCGCCACGGCCCGCTCGGTCGCCTCGATCGCCAGGCCGCTGCCGGCCAGCGACTCGAGGAAGCCGGCCTGCGACAGCGCGCTGGCCAGCAGCGCCGGCTCGCCCAGCGCTTCGGCGAGCTCGACCGCGGCGCTGGCGTGACCGATGGCCTCGCGCACCCCGGTCGTCGAGTGCACGCACCACGCCAGTCCCTGCTCGACCTCGATGCGCACAGCCGGGTGGGTGGCGGGCTCGGCCAGCGCCTCACGGAACACGGCCTCCCCGGCGTGGAAGCCCTCGGTGTGGGCGGTCACCCAGCCCAGGCGGGCGAGCACCAACGCCCGCTCCCCGCCCTGCGGCGCGCCGGCCAGCATCTCCCGGAGCAGCCCCCGCGCCCGCGCCGCGTCCCCGGCCTCGAACCAGCGCTCGGCGGCCTCGATCCCGCGCCGCCGCGCGCCGTCCATGTCGTCGGGCGGGCTGACCCGCTGCGCCTGCTCCCACAGCTCGGCGGCCGCATCGGGCGCACCCCGGGCCCGTGCCCGCCGAGCGGCGTCGTCGAGTGAAGAGGCGACCCGTGCATCGGGCTCCGCGGTGGCGATCGCCAGGTGGCGGCCCCGTTCCTCGGGGTCGTCCACGATGCGTGCCAGACGTCCGTGCAGCCGTCGCTTGTCCGCCGGGGACAGCTGCACGTACGCCACCGACGCATGGACCGGGTGGGCGAAGACGACGCGGTCGCCGTCGACGTCGAGGATGCCGGCCTGCCGCGCCGCCTCCACGCCCGCCGCCGCGTCGTCGTCACCCAGCATCGCCTGGATCAGCGCGACCGTCGGGCGAGACAGGGCCGACGCCACCTGGGCCGTCTCGAGGGCGACACACGGGAGGCGGGCCAGGCGGTCGCCCACGAGTCGCTGCAGGCTCACGGGGATCGGCAGGTCGTCGGTCAGCCCCACGCGCCGGTCACCCTGCTCGACCACCGCCCTGGCGAGCTCGAGCGCGAAGAGCGCGTTGCCACCCGAGGCGCGGTGGAGGCGAGCGAGCAGCGACCTCGGCAGCCGCCGGCCGAGCCGAGACCGGAGCAGCCGGTCCAGCTCCTCGAGGCCGAGCGCTGCGACGTGGACCGTGCGGAAGCGATCCTCCGGGAGCAGCCGGTCGCCCTCGAGGTCGAGGGCTGACGCCACGCCGCTGTCGAGCCGCCTGGTGAGCAGCAGGCCGATCGGCCGGTCACCCAGCCGGCGGGCGACGAACGCGAGGGCCCGCGCCGTCGGGTGGTCGAGCCACTGCACGTCGTCGATCGCCACGACGGTGGGACCTGCGCGGGCGCGGCCCGCGAGGACACCCAGCAGGCCGAGCGCGACGGCGCGGGGGAAGAGCTGCTTGTCGTCCGGCTCGGCCCGGAGCAGGGCGACCTCGAGCGCCCGGCGCTGCGGCCCGGGGAGCGCGGCCAGCTCCTCCTCCTCGACGTCGGCGAGCAGATCGCCCAGAGACGTGTAGGCGAGTTGGGCCTCGGCGCGGATCGGTCGGCACGCGACGATCCGGTACGAGCGGGCCCGGGCGGCCGCGAGCCCCTCGTCCATCAGCGTGGACTTGCCGATCCCCGCCTCGCCCTCGAGGACGAGCGCGCCCGGACCGGTGTCGACGAGATCGAGGAACTCGTCGATGGCGCCCAGCTCCGCCTCTCGGCCGATGACCGGGTGCGGCTGGGGCAGCGTGGACGCCATGGAACCTCCGGCGCGTCGGGCCACCCCGATCGTACGAGTGCTCGTGCCCCGCGACGAGCACGGGGGTCGGCCCGTCACGCCCCCGCCGTCCGGGTGCGGGATCGACCCGCACCCGGACAGAGGGAACGATCAGTGGTTCAGGGCGTGTACTGGAACACGTAGAGCCCGAAGTCCCGGTCGCTGGCGAGCACGTACGTCTCGCCCTCGCGCTCGTAGACCTCGACGCCCCAGAAGTTGTTGCCGCCCTCGTCGATGAAAGCGCCGACCTCGGTGAGGCCGCCCGTGCCGTACTCGAGCACGCGGAAGCCGCCGGCGTAGTACGAGAGGTAGGCGAGCGGCTCCTCGGGATCGATCGCCACCTCGTGGACCGACAGGTCACCGAACCCGCTCGCGTACGCCGGGTCCTGCGACTCGGGGATGGCGAAGGTGTCGATCTGCGTGATCGACCCTGCCTGGCCGGGGCGCCGAGGGACGTTGGTGCTGAACAGCCGCACGTAGCCCCAGCCGTCGAACACCGCCTCGATGGTCGTCGCCTCGCTCGGCGACCCGGCGGCGGGCGAAGGCTGCTCGCACACCGTGGCGGGGTCGACCGCCTGACCCAGGAGCTGGAGTCCCGTGGTCCGGTCGACGAAGACGAACGGGAGGCTGCCGTCCGCGGCCATGAACACCAGGCTCTGGCAGTCGGGCCGCACGGTGTTGAACACGATGCCGGCCGAGTAGCCGGCGGCCGTGATGGTGTCGAGCTTCTGCTGGAAGGAGCAGACGCCGCGCTCGATCAGGGCCGTGCCCGTGCCCGCGGGCACCGGGTCGCATGCCAGCCCGACGAACGTCGTCGGCCCGCTGATGCTCGTGTCGTCGTCGATCGGCGGCGTGCCGCTGGCCGACACGGCGGTGTACTCGGTGCCCGCGTGAGGACCGGTGTCGATCGTGGCCACGGCCCGGTGGGCGTTGAAGTCCTCGTCGGTGCCGATGAGGAACTTGCGGTTGGGCGACAGCTCGGACTGGTGGGAGTTGCCCTCGGGCGAGATCTCGTGCCCGCGTGCCAGACGCTCTTCGTCGAGCTCCGCATAGTCGCTCTCGGCGATCAGCTCCACCGCGCCCGGCGTCGGGTCGGTGACGTCGAGCAGCACGTAGCCGCCGTCCCAGTAGTTGACGTTCATGACGTACCGGGTGCCCACCTTCTGCACCACCATGTCGTGCGAGAAGACCGACGTGAGGTTCGACGGGCTCTCCTGTTCCACGCCGAACAGGTCGACGAGGTCGAGCGTGTCGTTGACCAGGACCGGGTTGAACGGGTCGGTGATGTCGAGGATGTCGATGTCGGTGAACTCCTCGTCGTCGATGAGCGACACGTAGGTGCGGCCGTCGAGCTCGTTCGTCCAGGCGTACATGCTGTGGGTCTGGTTGGGTCCCGGGTCCGTGCCGCCGCCGGGGTTGGTGAAGTCACCCGTGTGCAGCGTCACCGGCTGCGGGTCGGTCGGATCGCTCACGTCCCAGAGCGAGATGCCGCCCGACAGCGCCGGGTCGGTCGGCGGGGGACCGAACGGGCAGGTCTCGTTCTGATGGATGAGCAGGTCGCCGTCGAAGAACTCGTTGTCGAGCTCGATGACCTGGATGCCCTCGCCCGCGTACGAGCCCACGCTGGTGGGGATGAACGCATCGGTCACCTCGAACGGGTTCTCCAGGTCGCTGATGTCCATCACGTGGACGCCGGCGTCCACGCACGTCGGATCCCGGAAGGCGTTCAGGTAGGCGTAGTCACCGTGGGCGAAGACGTCCGCGACGCGCCCGTCGTTGCCGGCGCCGCTCGGGTTGGTCACCTCGGCTCTGCCGACCACCGTGACGTTCTCCTGGACCGGCGGGAGATGTCCCTCGTTCGACCCGTGCTGGTGCGAGTCGGCGACTCCCTCGCCGGGGAACATCTCCTTGCCCATGCCGTGGTCGGGATGATGGGCCGCCGCTGGCGCAGGCGACGCCACGGCCAACGTCAGCCCGATTGCCAAGACCACCCGTGTGCGAGTGCGCATCTCAACCCCCGTTGTGCGTTTCGCGTTGTGTTGGCGGCTCACCGGTTGCAGCTGGGCAACGAATCGCAGAGAGGCGATACAAGAACGCGACCGAACCGGCGAGCAGCTGCCGGAGCATACATCCGGCATGCCACCCTGCGCGGCAGGATCGTCACGCACCCCGCCATCCGGAGGTCGCCACTACCGTGCGGACCACCGGCCGTCGGTTCGGTGGCGGCCCGGGCGCAGGGAGGAAGCCGTGCCGTTCGTCGCCCACAAGGTCGTGATCGAGTCCGTCTCCGACGCCTCCGGCCTGGCGGCCCTCGTCGACTCCGGCGCCTTCGCCGCCGACGACGTCGTCGCCGTCATCGGCAAGACCGAGGGCAACGGTGGCGTCAACGACTTCACCCGCATCCTCGCCGACCAGGGCTTCCGCGGCGTCCTGCTCGATCGCGGGACCCGCAGCGAAGACGAGGTGGCGCAGATCCCGATGGTGTGGTCGGGAGGCACGGACGGCGTGCTCACGCCCCACGCCACCGTGTTCGCACGGGTGCCGGGCGACGGCGGCGACGGCGGCGACGGCGGCGCCGGATCCCGGCTGTCGGTCGGCGTGGCGATGAGCGACGTCATCCTGCCCGAGCACATCGGCCGGCCCGCCATGGTGGCCACGGTCGCGGAGGGGGTGCGCCGGGCCATGGCCGACGCGGGCATCGACGATCCGGGCGACGTGCACTACGTGCAGACCAAGACCCCGCTGCTCACCATGGCGACGATCGAGGACGCCCGGTCACGGGGCGAGACCACGGTCACCGACGAGCCGCTCGAATCGATGAACCTGTCCAACGGCACGACCGCACTGGGCATCGCCGTGGCGCTGGGCGAGATCGACATGCCCGACGCCGGGGCGATCGGGCGCGACCTGTCGCTGTACTCGGCGGTGGCGTCGTGCTCGTCCGGCGTCGAGCTCGACCGTGCTCAGGTCGTCGTCGTCGGCAACGCCCCCGGCATCGGCGGCCGCTTCCGGGTGGGCCACTCGGTCATGCGGGACGCGCTCGACGCCGAGGGGATCTACGCTGCCATCCGCTCGGCCGGGCTCGACCTGCCCGACCGCCCCGTGGCGGCCGACCTCGGCGACCGTCTGGTGAACGTGTTCATCAAGTGCGAGGCCGACCCCACCGGCCGGCTGCGGGGCCGGCGGCAGGTGGCGCTCGACGACTCCGACGTCCACCACCACCGCCACATCAAGGGTGCGGTCGGCGGCGTGGCCGCCGCGGCGGTCGGCGACCCCGCGGTCTTCGTGTCGGTCGCCGCGCTGCACCAGGGGCCGTCCGGCGGCGGCCCGGTCGCCGCGGTGGTCGACGTCGGCGACGCGTGACGCCGGCGACGGGTCGACTCGGCGCGCGTGAAGTCGCGACGCGTGGGGCCCCCGGCGCCCTACCATCCCTGACTTGAGCACACCGACGACCCGTCGCATGGTGGTCGCACTCGGCGGTCACGCCATCGTGCCGCGCGGCGCGGCGGGCACGGCCGACGAGCAGGTGGCGACGATCGGCCGGGCCATGGCCGAGGTGGCAGCCCTCGTGGCCGAGGGCGCGGACGTCGTGGTGACCCACGGCAACGGCCCCCAGGTCGGCAACCTGCTCACCAAGAACGTGCTCGCCCGGCACGTCGTCCCCGCCATGCCGCTGCACTGGTGCGTGGCGCAGACGCAAGCGACGATCGGGGTGGCCATGCTCACCGCGCTCGAGGCCGAGCTGGGCGCGCTGGGGATCGAGCGTGCGGTCGTGCCGGTGCTGTCGCGGGTGCTGGTGCGCGCCGACGACCCGGCGTGGCGGAACCCCACCAAGCCCATCGGGCGCACGTTCAGCGCCGACGAGGCCGCGGCCGCCATGGCCGACGACCCCACCCAGGTGTGGCGCGACACCAGCGCGTCCGGTGGGCGCGGATGGCGGCGCATCGTCCCGTCGCCCGAGCCGGTCCGCAGCCTCGAGGCCGCCACCGTCGAGATGCTGCTGCAGGCCGGCGCGGTGGTGATCGCCAACGGCGGCGGTGGCATCCCGGTGGTCGAGGACGAGGCCGGGCGCCTGGTCGGCGTGGACGCCGTCATCGACAAGGACCTGGCTGCCGCCGTGCTCGCCATGGAGGTCGGGGCGGACCGGCTGGTGATCCTCACCGACGTCGACGGTGTGGCCGTCGACTTCGGCGGCCCCCACGAGAAGTGGCTCGACCGGGTCGACGTGCGCGAGCTGCGCAAGCTCGCCGCCCGCGGGACGTTCGGCATCGGATCGATGGCGCCCAAGGTCGAGGCCGCAGCGCGCTTCGTCGAGGCGACCGGGCACCCCGCCACGATCGGCCCGCTGGCGCGCGCCCACGACGCCCTCCACGGGCACTGCGGCACGCGGGTGACGTCGGCCCTCCCCGTGGGAGCTGCGCGATGAGGCCGGGCGACCGGGTCCCTCCGGGCACCGTTGCCGGCAGCGTGCTGGTGCGCGACGTGCTCACCGGCCCCGTGCGGGCGGCCCCGGTGATCGCCGCCGGCCCGGCCGCGACCTACCTCGATGCCGGCGGCCGCCTCCTCGCCGTCGTGCAGCCCGGCGGCATCCACCTCCCGTGTGCGGTGGTGCTGACCGGCAGCGGGCCGTCCCCCGGCGCGCCGCGGCGGGCCGGTGCGTCCGGGCTCGGCGTGACCGCGGGCTTCGCCGTCGGTGGCGGGGCGGTCCATCGCGACGGCCGGCCGGTCGCGGTCGTCACCCGCTGGTTCGACCCCCG
>DASTFE010000246.1:0-14978 GCA_035708905.1 Acidimicrobiales bacterium
GCCGGCGCCCGACCGGCCCCAGCCCCGAAGGGGCGCGGCCGCGGGGCCGCCGGCCCTGCCGGTCATCGTGCTCATCGGTGTGGTGGTCGTGCTGATCATCGGCGCCGGGTGGCTGGTGGTCACCGGTGACGACAGCGCCGATCCCACCGCCGAGCGCCGCGACCCGGCGACCGCCGCCGACGCCCCCGCCGCTCCGACCGGCGTGCAGGTCACCAGCGTGCCCGAGGGCGTCCAGGTGGCGTGGCAGGGCGACGCCGAGGCCAGCTACGTGGTCACGGTCTTCGCAGCCGACCGACCGCCCGAGGTGCTCCCGGCCTCGGCGGGCACGTCGGTGTTCCTCCCCGACCCCGAGGCGGCGACCGCCGGCCGCTGCGTCACCGTGGCCGCCGTCCAGGGCACGTCGGGGCAGGCCGGCACGCCGTCGGCCCCGGCCTGCACCCCGGGAGCCACGATCGAGGGCATGCAGGGCGCCTAGCTGTCGCGCCACGGCGCGGGCGCGCCGTCACTCGACCAGACGCAGGCCCGAGGGGCTGATCGACGGCTCGACGTGGGGCAGCTCGACGACGAACTCGGTGCGGTGACCGGGGAACACGTGCTCGGACACGAGCAGCGGCCGCCCGTCGACGTCGAGGGTGATGCGCTCGCACCGCAGGACGGGCGACCCGACCGGCACGGCGAGCAGCTCGGCGTCGTCGCGGCTGGCCGCGGCGGCGCCGATGGTCTGGGTGGCGCCGCCGATGGGGATGTCGACCAGCTCGTAGAACGGCGAGCTCTCCACGTCGCGGCGCGACAGGCGGGCGCCGACGTCTTCGCGGCACCAGACGGTGACGCGGGCGAACGGCTGGCCGTCGGCGCGGTTGATGCGGCTCACCTCGAGCACCGTGTCGACACCGAGCACCTGGCGCACCCGGCGTGGCGCGGCCACGAACCGGAACCCGACGACCCGGCGCTCTGAGTCGAGGCCCATCTCGGCGAGTTGGGCCTCGATGGTGCCGAGCCGGCCGAGCGTCTGGCGGACCGGGTCGGTGGCCACGAACCAGCCGAAGCCCTGGCGGGCGTCGATGAGGCCCTCGTCGCGCAGCAGCTCGAGGGCCTTGCGGACCGTGACGCGGCTCACCTCGTAGGCTGCCGACAGCTCGCTCTCGCTGGGCAGGAGCGCGCCCGCGGCGAGCTCGCCGCTCTCGACCCGGTGCCGCAGCTCGGCGGCGATGGCTCTGTAGCGGACCTCGCGCACTTGTCATATACTTGTCTACATTCGTCCGCCGACGCAAGGGGCTGCGCTGGACATGGTCGTCACCGCCACCACACCGATCGAGCTCGTCGACGAGGTCTACGGCCGGTTGCCCGACCGCGTGGCCCTCGGGCGTGAACGGCTGGGCCGGCCGCTGACGTTCGCGGCGAAGGTGCTGGTCAACCACCTGCGCGACCCGCACGGCCAGCCGCTCGAGCGGGGCCGCAGCTACGCCGACTTCGACCCCGACCGCGTCGCCATGCAGGACGCCACCGCCCAGATGGCCCTGCTGCAGTTCATGACCGCCGGCCTCGACGAGGCGGCCGTGCCCTCGACGGTGCATTGCGACCACCTGATCCAGGCCAAGGCCGGCGCGGCCACCGACCTGGCCCTGGCCGTCGACGCCAACCGCGAGGTCTACGACTTCCTGCGGTCGGTGTCGGCCCGCTACGGCATCGGCTTCTGGAAGCCTGGCTCGGGCATCATCCACCAGGTCGTGCTCGAGAACTACGCCTTCCCCGGCGGCATGATGATCGGCACCGACAGCCACACGCCCAACGCCGGCGGCATGGGCATGGTCGCCGTCGGGGTCGGCGGCGCCGACGCCGTCGACGTGATGACCGGCTTCCCGTTCAACGTGCGCTGGCCCCAGCTCATCGGCGTGCACCTCACGGGCGA
Organism: Acidimicrobiales bacterium; assembly: GCA_035708905.1. GTDB lineage: Bacteria > Actinomycetota > Acidimicrobiia > Acidimicrobiales > VFJN01 > ZC4RG19. The sequence continues at coordinate 1,910 of DASTFE010000246.1, forward strand.
GCTGTCCGGCTGGGCGTCGCCCAAAGACGTCATCCTGCGGGTGGCCGACGTCCTCACGGTCAAGGGCGGTACGGGCGCCATCGTCGAGTACTTCGGCCCCGGCGCCGACGCGCTGTCCACCACCGGCAAGGCCACCATCTGCAACATGGGCGCCGAGATCGGCGCCACCACCTCGCTGTTCGGCTTCGACGACCACGGCCTCGCCTACCTCGAGGCCACCGGGCGCACGGCGATCGCCGCCGCGGCCGCGGCCGTGATGGACGACCTGCGCCCCGACGCCGAGGTCGCAGCCGACCCCGGCCGGTTCTTCGACCGGGTGGTCGAGATCGACCTGTCGGCGCTCGAGCCCATGATCAACGGTCCCCACTCCCCCGACCGGGGCCACAAGGTCGGCGAGGTCGGCGACCGCGCCCGCCACGAGGGGTGGCCCACCGAGATCTCGGCCGCCCTCGTCGGCTCGTGCACCAACTCGTCCTACGAGGACATCACCCGGGCCGCGTCCATCGCCCGCGTCGCGGCCGCGCACGGCCTGCGGGCCCGCACCGAGCTGCTCATCACCCCCGGCTCCGAGCAGGTACGGGCCACGATCGAGCGCGACGGCCTGCTCGACGACCTCGAGGCCATCGGCGGCACCGTGCTCGCCAACGCCTGCGGGCCCTGCATCGGCCAGTGGAGCCGCCCACCGGCGGCCAACGGCCGGCCCAACACCATCGTCAACAGCTACAACCGCAACTTCCCCAAGCGCAACGACGGCAGCGCCAACACCCTCTCGTTCGTCACCAGCCCCGACGTCGTGGTCGCCCTGGCGTTGGCCGGCACGCTCGACTTCGACCCGGCCACCGGCACGCTCCCCGGCCCCGACGGCGAGCCGGTCCGCCTCGAGCCACCGGTCGGCGAGCAGCTCCCGTCCCGCGGCTTCGACCCCGGCGAGTCGGGCTTCGTGGCCCCGCCCGCCGACCGCGCGGCGGTGACCGTCGAGGTCTCCCCCGCCAGCGAGCGGCTGCAGCTCCTGGCGCCGTTCGAGCCGTGGGACGGCCGAGACCTGGTCGAGCTGCCGGTGCTCATGAAGGCGGCCGGGAAGTGCACCACCGACCACATCTCGGCGGCCGGCCCCTGGCTGCGCTACCGCGGCCACCTCGAGAACATCTCGGGCAACCTGTTCCTCGGGGCGGTCAACGCCTTCCGTGACGTCGAGCCCGGCCACGGCAAGGACCCCCTCGACGGCGAGGTCCGCCCGTTCCCCGACATCGCCCGGCGCCTCCACGCCAAGGGCATCGCCTGGTGCGCGGTGGGCGACGAGAACTACGGCGAGGGCAGCTCGCGCGAACACGCCGCCATGGAGCCCCGCTTCCGCGGCGCCCGGGTGATCTTCGCCCGCAGCTTCGCCCGCATCCACGAGACCAACCTCAAGAAGCAGGGCGTCCTGGCCCTGACCTTCGCCGACCCGTCGACCTACGACGCCATCGACGAGGACGACACGATCAGCGTGCTCGACCTGCACGACCTGGCGCCCGACACGCCGGTACGGTGTGCGATCCACAAGCCGGACAGTGCGACGGTCGAGTTCCGGGCCACGCACACGATGAACGACGAGCAGATCGAGTGGTTCACGGCGGGCAGCGCCCTGAACATCATCCGCAGCCGCCACGCGGGCTGACCGGCACGCCGGGCGGGCCGCCGCGCCTGCTCGCCATCGACCACGTGCAGCTCGCGATGCCCGCCGGCGAGGGCGCCGAGCGCGACGCCGAGGCCTTCTACGGCGGCGTGCTCGGCCTCGCCCGCGTGCCCAAGCCGCCCGCGCTGGCCGGCCGTGGCGGGTGCTGGTTCGCGGGGACGTCGGTCCAGGTCCACCTGGGGGTGGACGCCGACTTCCGGCCTGCCACCAAGGCCCATCCCGCCCTCCTCGTCGACGACCTCGACCTGGCGTGCGAGCGCCTCGTGGCGGCCGGGCACCCGGTCCGCCCCGCCGAGGACCTGCCGGGCATCGCCCGGGTGCACACCGACGATCCCTTCGGCAACCGCATCGAGCTGATCCAGGCGGTCGGCCCGCCGCTCGAGACGTTCTCGACGATGGCCGAGCACTCGATCTTCCCGCTGTCGCTGGTCGACAACGCCGGCACGATCCGCTGGGTGGGCCAGTCGATCGAGCGGTTCTTCGGCTGGAAGCCCGACGAGCTGATCGGCGAGAGCTTCGTCAAGGTGATCGCCCCCGACTCGCTGCCCGCAGTCATGGACGCCTTCACGGTGATCGACGACGCCTTCGAGGTGACGCCGTGGGGCGGCGTCGGCTTCCCCGCCGAGCTGGTCCGCGCCGACGGCAGCGTCGCCGCCTGCGAGCTGTCGGTGGTCACGACCCGCCGCACGGGCCTGCCCTGGTACGTCGTCACCGTGCGCCGCGTCGGCTACGAGCGGGCCCTCGACCTGGCGGTCGCGGCCATGGCCGAGGGCGCCCGCCTGTCCGACATCCTGGCCCGGCTCGTCGATGCGCTCGAGCAGATGGCCCCCGACTCGGCGGTGGTCATCGGCGACCACTGGACCGGCGACCAGTTCGCCGTCGTCGCCGGCGCCGCCGGCCACCTGCTGCACACGTCCGGGGCCACGCCGTGGGCGCGGGCCCTGGCCTCGCGCACCGACGTCTGGATGCCCGACCTCGCTGCCCTGCCCGCACCCCTGTCGGCCCAGGCCGCCGCCGAGGGCTACGAGGCCTGCTGGGTGCACCCGGTGGCCGCGCCGGGAGAATCGGCGCCCGGTGCGGCGATCGTCGTGTGGCGCACCCGGCCGGGGCCGCCCACGCGGTTCACGTGGACGACCGTCACGCGGGTCGGCAACCTGCTGCGGCTCACCCTGCAGTGGCACCGCAGCCACCGCACGCTCGAGTACGCCGCCACCCACGACCAGCTCACGGGTCTCGCCAACCGCCAGGCCTTCCTCGACCGGGTGGCGGCGGTGGCCGGTGGCGGCGGCAGCAGCGCCGCCGTGCTGTACCTCGACCTCGACCACTTCAAGCCGGTCAACGACGCGCTGGGCCATCCCGTGGGCGACCGGGTGCTCGCCATCGTCGCCGACCGGCTCGTCGAGGTGCTGCGCCCCGGCGACCTGGTGGCCCGCCTGGGCGGTGACGAGTTCGCCGTGCTGTGCGAGCGGCTGGCCGCCCCGTCCGACGTCGAGCCCGTCGCCGCCCGGCTGCTGGCGGCGGTCCGCGAGCCGATCCGTCCCCTGCCCGGCGTCGCAACCGAGGTGCGCCTCGACGCCAGCATCGGCATCACCGACGTCGACGCCGACGAGGACGTCGACGCCATGCTCGCCCGCGTCGACCAGGCCATGCGCGAGGCCAAGATCACGGGCCGCGGCCACTGGGTGCGCTACCGGGCGACCTGACCGTGCGGCGACCGCCTCCGACGGCCGGTCGCCGCCGGCTAGTCCTCGCCGGGGCGGCGCTCGGCGTCGTCGTCGGCGCCGCCGTGGTGCCCCGGCGGGTAGGTCAGGGCCAGCTCGGCGTCGGTCGGCTCGTGGGGGCGCCGCGCCTCGGGCGGCAGCAGGGCCGCGATGGCGTCCATGATGCGGCGCGTGTCGGCCTTGGGCGACCGCAGCTTGAGCTCGACCGGCTCGCCCACGCGGACGCGCACCGTGGGCGGGCTGGCGACGTTCCACACGCGGGGCAGCCGCTCCGACCGGGGCCACACCCGCTCGGTGCCCCACAGCCCGATCGGCACGACCGGCACCTCGGTCATGGCCGCCAGGCGCGCCGCGCCCCACCGGCCCTTGAGCTCGGGGTCGAAGAACGCCCGGCCGCGGGGGATCGTGCCCTGGGGCAGGATCGCCACGAGCTCGCCGCTGGCCAGCGCGGCCGCCGCCTCGACCAGCGGGTCGTCGGAGCCGCTGGCGCGCTCGACCCTGATGCCGCCGAGCGCTCGGGCGATCTGCCCGACGACGGGGGCGTCGAACACCTCGCGCTTGCCGAGGAACCGCACGGCGCGGCCCCGCTTGGCGAACGTGACGCCCAGGGCGAGGGGGTCGAAGTAGCTGCGGTGGTTGGCCACGACGATGGCCGGCCCGGCGGCGGGGATGCGGTCGACGCCGTCGATGTCGAACCGCACCCAGGGCAGCAGCTCGGGCCGCACCAGGGTCTGGAGGATGCGCTGCGGCTCGATGTTGAGCAGCGGGATCTTGGGCACGCCGGCGGGCACGTCGAAGTGGATCACCGGCCAGCGCCGCAGCGCGGCGAGCGCCAGCAGCCGCGGGTCGGGGTTGACGGTCACCGGGTGGCCGACGGCGCCGAGCAGCGGGTTGTCGTAGAACGAGTCGCTGTAGGCCCAGCTCTCGTCGAGCGCGACGCCGTGGTCGGCGGCCCAGGCCCGCACCGCTCGCAGCTTGCCACGACCCCACACGAACTCGCCGGCGATCGTGCCGTCGTAGCGACCGTCGCCGTCGAGGCCGTAGCGGGTGGCCACCACGTCGTCGAAGCCCAGGCGCTCGGCCAGCGGGCGGATCATGTCGTCGGGCGTGGTCGTGGCGAGCACGAGCGACCGGCCCGCCCCCCGATGGTCGTCGATGATGCTGCGGGCGAAGGGCTGGACGGCGCTGGCCAGCTCGTCGGCCGCCTTCTCGCCCGCCGCCTGCACCTTGTCGCTCGGCCAGCCCCGCGCGAACCGGGCGGCCTGGCGGGTGAGGATCATCGACGGGCGGGTTTCGCCCACGAGGTCGAAGAAGCGGTAGACGAACCCCTCGCCGGGGATGCTGCGGTCGCCGATCACCCCGGCCTCGCGCAGCGCCTCGCTGAGCACCGGGCCGCTGGCGCCCCGCAGCAGCGTGCGGTCGAGGTCGAAGAAGGCGGCGGCCGTCATCGCCCCGACGCTACTCGCGGGAAAACGAGAGGAGCCGACCGCGGGTGGATCGGTCGGCTCCTGGCAGGTGCTACGCATCGGGAGGGGGGATCCGTCAGCGGCACTCTGTTTGCGGAGCGGCTCGGTGGGGGGAACCGTTAGCCGCTCGTTGTGGTGCCCATTGTGGGACACGCGAAGGGATGCGTCAAACAGTTGTTCGCGATGGGTGCCATCATTACGAGCGATGGACCTCCGACAGCTCGCCGCCCTCACCGCCGTCGCCGACGCGGGCTCGTTCTCGGCCGCGGCCCGGCGCCTGCACACCGTGCAATCGAACGTCTCCACCCACGTCGCTCGGCTCGAGCGCGAGCTGGGCACCACCCTCGTCGACCGGGCGACCGGCGCCCTCACCGACGAGGGTGAGGTGGTCGTGGCCCGGGCCCGGCGCATCCACCACGAGATCGAGGCGCTCCAGGCCGACGTGGCCTCGATGCTGCACGAGGTGTCGGGCTCCGTGCGGCTCGGGTGCATCGGCACGGTGAGCCGGTGGCTGGTGCCCCGCCTGCTCGACCTGCTGGACGAGCACCACCCCCGCGTGCACCTGGTCGTCGTCGACGCCACCACCACCTCGCTCGTGCCCCAGGTGGTCGCCGAGACCCTCGACTTCGCGGTCATCAACCTGCCGCTGCCCAGCGGCGAGCTGGCCACCGAGCCCCTGTTCGACGAGGACCGCATCGTCCTGGCCCCCCATGGCCACCCCCTCGCCGCCCACGACCGCGTCAGCCTGGCCGCACTCGCCGACCACGCGCTGCTGGTCGAGCCGCAGGGCACCGCGTTCCGCGACGAGCTCGACGTCGAGGCCGCCCGCATCGGGCTCGAGATGGACGTCCGCGCCGAGATCGACGGCATCCGGCTGCTCACCTCGCTGGCCTTCGAGGGCTTCGGCCCCGCCATGGTGACCGCCACGGCCGCGCCCCCGTGGATCGAGATGCGGTGCCGGCGGGTGGCGGTCGACGGCCTCACCCCCCGGTCGGTCGGTCTGGCCACCCCCCGCCGGGGCCGGCTGTCCGCGCCGGCACGGGCGGTGCGCGCCGCCATCCGCGAGCTCGTCCTGGCCACCGAGCACGAGGGCGTGCATCCCACGCTGGCCGCCTGACCATCGTGGAACGACCTGGCCCGCACTAGGTTTGAGCACCGATCGCCGAGAACGAAGGAGCCCCTTCCCCGTGCCCGAGAGCATCACGATCACCGACAACCGCACCGGCGAAGCGGTGGAGATCCCGATCAGCGACGGCGGTGTCGACGCCGCCGCGTGGCGCAAGCTCCTGCCCAACATCTGGTTCTACGACGAGGCGTTCATGACGACCGCCGCGACCAAGAGCGCGATCACCGAGATCGACGGCGACGCGGGCATCCTGCGCTACCGCGGCTACCCCATCGAGCAGCTCGCCGAGAGCTCGACCTACCTCGAGGTGGCCTACCTGCTGATCCACGGCGAGCTGCCCACCAGCGCCCAGTACGAGCCGTGGGTGCACGACATCACGTACCACACGTTCATCCACGAGAACGTGCGCAAGCGCTTCCTCGAGGGCTTCCACTACGACGCCCACCCCATGGGGATGCTCGTGTCGGCGGTGGCCGCGCTGTCGACCTTCTACCTCGACGCGAAGGACATCGGCGACCCCGAGAACCGCTACAAGCAGATCGTCCGCCTCATCGCCAAGATGCCCACGCTGGCCGCCGCCTGCCACCGGTTCAGCGTCGGCATGCCCTTCGTCTACCCCGACAACTCGCTCGGGTTCACCGCCAACTTCCTGGCGATGCTCTGGAAGGTGGCCGAGCCCCGCTACGACGCCAACCCGGCGCTGGCCCGGGCGCTCGACGTGCTGTTCATCCTGCACGCGGACCACGAGCAGAACTGCGGCACGACGGCCATGCGCACCGTCGCCTCGGCCCACGCCGACCCCTACATCTGCGTGGCGGCGTCGACAGCCGCCCTCTACGGCCCCCGGCACGGCGGCGCCAACGAGTCGGTCATCAAGATGCTCGGCGAGATCGGCTCGATCGATGCCGTCGACGAGTACGTCCGGAAGGTCAAGGCGGGCGAGGTCAAGCTCCAGGGCTTCGGCCACCGCGTCTACAAGAACTACGACCCCCGGGCGAAGATCATCAAGCAGACGGCCGACGACGTCTTCTCGATCACGGGGCGCAACCCCCTGCTCGACATCGCGCTCAAGCTCGAAGACGTGGCGCTGTCCGACGAGTACTTCGTGTCGCGCAAGCTCTACCCCAACGTCGACTTCTACTCGGGCCTGATCTACCAGGCGATGGGCTTCCCCACCGAGATGTTCACGGTGCTCTTCGCCATCCCCCGCGTCTCGGGGTGGCTCGCCCACTGGGTCGAGCTGCTCGAGCAGGACCAGAAGATCGCCCGTCCCCGCCAGCTCTACGTGGGCGAGGGCGAGCGCGCCTACGTGCCGATGGCCGAGCGCGGCTGACGCCACCGCCGTGCACGCGGTCACCATCGACGACGGGGCGCTCGCGTGGCGCGAGCACGCCGACCCCGTGCCCGGCGCGGGCGAGCTGCTCGTGCGGGTGCGGGCCGCAGGCGTCTGCCGGGGCGACCTGATGCAGCGCGACGGCATGTACCCGCCGCCGCCCGGCACCACGCCGCCCGAGCTGCCCGGGCTCGAGCTGGCGGGCGAGGTGGTCGCCACCGGGCCCGGCGTACGCCGCTACGGCGCCGGCGACCGGGTCATGGCCGTGGTCACCGGTGCCGGCCAGGCCGAGCTGGCCGTGGTGCCCGAGCTGGTGGCGCTGCCGGTGCCCGACGGCGTCTCGTGGGCGCAGGCCGGCGGCTTCCCCGAGAACTACACCACTGCCCACGACGCCCTGTTCACCCAGTGCGGCCTCGGCATGGGCGAGCGGGTGTGCATCCACGGTGCCGCCGGCGGTGTCGGCACGGCGGCCGTCGAGCTGGCGGTCGCCGCCGGGTGTCAGGTGGTCGCCACGGTGCGCAACCAGGCGTCGCGGGCGGGCGTGGCCGCGCTGGGCGACGGCCCGGTCGCGGTGGTCGACCCCCAGGGGTTCGCGGATCACGGGCCCTTCGACGTCGTGCTCGAGCTGGTCGGCGCCGTGAACATCGACGCCGACCTGCGCGCCCTGGCCACCGGCGGCCGCATCGCCGTCATCGGCGTGGGTGCGGGGTTCACGGCCGAGGTGAACCTGCTCGCCCTCATGGGCGCCCGCGGCCGCATCCACGGCTCGACCCTGCGGGCGCGGCCCCTCGACGAGAAGGCCGCGGCCGCCCGCCGGGTCGAGCGCCACGTGCTGCCGCTGCTCGCCCGGGGCGCCGTGACCGTGCCGATCGCCGCGACGTTCCCGATGGCCGACGCCGCCAGTGCCTACGAGCGGTTCGCGGCGGGCGGCAAGCTCGGCAAGATCGTGCTCGTCGACAGCTGACCGGGGCCGTCGACCGCCTACGGTGGGCTGAGGCTCGGCTCTCCGGAGGCGCCCGTGCGCACCCTCGGCAACATCCTCTGGCTCGTCCTGGCGGGCGTGTGGCTCGCGATCGGCTACGTCGTCGCCGGCATCGTCATGTGCATCCTGATCGTGACCATCCCGCTCGGCGTCCAGGCGTTCAAGCTGGCCAGCTTCTCCCTGTGGCCGTTCGGCCGCACGGTGGTCGAGCGGCCCGACGCGTCACCGGCCCTCGGGTGCCTCGGCAACGTCGTCTGGCTGGTGCTCGGCGGGCTCGAGCTGGCCATCGCCCACGTCGTGGCCGGCGTGCTGCTGTGCCTGACGATCGTCGGCATCCCGCTGGGCATCGCGTGCTTCAAGCTCGTGCCGTTGGCGCTGCTGCCGTTCGGCAAGGAGATCGTGCCGGTCGACGAGGCTCTCCCGGCCACCGTGGCCTACCGCCCGCCGCCCACGCTGGGCAGCAGCGAGGCCCCCTGACGGCACGGCGCCGCGCCGGCCCTCAGCCCGGGGTCATCGCGGCCGCCGGCAACGGCACGACGGTCGCCGACGCCTGCACCGTGCCGTCGACGGTGAACCAGACCGAGAGGTGATCGTCGCTCTCGTCGACCAGCAGCTCGACCCGGTCGCCGGCCGCGATGCCGGGCCCGTACTCCATCACGGCCCGGTGGGGACGGCCCAGCAGCGCGTGGGCGAAGGCGGTGCCCGGCTCGATCTGCTCCTCGACCGCCGCCCAGTAGGCCGCGTTGTTGACGTGCGCCAGCAGGTCGATGTCGACCGCCCGCACCGGCCAGCGCTCGGCGGCGGCGCCCACCGGCGGGTCGCCCAGCCAGAGCCGGCTCGTCACCCGGCGCCCTCCGGCCGCCTCGCCGTAGGCGTCGAGGAACTGCTGGGTGAGGCGTGCCGGCGCCATCGTGGCCGTCCCCACCTGCACCCAAAGCGTCGAGACCTCGATGCGCCCGCCCCGGTCGCCCACCATCGACAGCCGGCGCTCGGCCCAGCGGGCACCCAGGCCCCCGCACCACGTCGCGAGGTCGAGCCACTCGCGCCACCGGGGCGGGCGGTGCACGTCGACGACGGCGCGCCGCACCACCCACGTGAAGGCGTCGTCGTCGATGCCGCTGTCGGCCGTGTCGTCGTTGCCGATGTCCTGCAGGTACCGGGCGCACGAGTCGAGCCGCAGGCGGCCGGTGGGGTCGGCGTCGGCCAGGCGGACCCGCCGCCCGGCCCGGAACACCCGGCCCCGGTCGGGCAGCGGGACGAGCGGTTCGTCGATCACGGGCAGGTTCTAGCTGACCGGGCGGCCCGCGGCCGCAATCGCCCGCCCGGCGGTCACGGCGGAGCGAGGCACAGGCGGTATGCGCGCAGCCACAGGCCGGGCTCGGCCTCCCAGTCGAGCGACGGGTCCCGGGCGAACCCGAGGCGCTCGTACAGCCGGTGGGCGGCGGTCATCCGATCGGTGGAGTGCAGCACGATCTGCCGCCGGCCCGTGGTCGTGGCCCGGTCGATGCAGGCGCGCACGAGCGCTTCGCCGATGCCGCGCCCCCGGGCGCCGTCGGCCACCGCCAGCATGCGGATCCCCGCCGCGTCGTCCTCGGCGAACTCCGCCGCCGGCGAGGTGCGGTCGGGGACGTAGGTGACGCCTCCGAGGACGGCGCCGCCGTCCACGGCGACCAGCACCTCGGCCACCGCGGCCCGGCCGGCGACGTCGCGCAGCTCGTCCCCGTAGTCGCGGCTCACGACGCTCGGGTCGACGGTGGCGTAGGCGGCCACGGTCAACTCGCCGAGCGCGGCGTGCTCGTCGGGGCGCACGGCGCGGATCTCCATCAGGCGCACCGTAGTGGCACCCCGCGACGCCGGCGGGCGCGGCTCGGGGGTACCGATGCCCGCCTCCGGCAGCCCCGGCGCGGTTGACATAGGGTGTGTCGCCTGTCACATTACTGACGCGACAGTCAAGCGGCGCCGCCGCCTGCGTCGGCCGCGCCGCCGACAAGGGGGGTACACATGGTCCACGACCGTTCGACGCGTCCACCCCGGCGCCGCCGGGGCCGGCTCCTGGCCGCCGGGCTGGCCCTGCTGCTGGCCTCCGTGTTCGGTGCCACCGCGCCGTCGGCCGCGCAGGCGCCGCCCGACCCGATCCTGTTCATCCACGGGTTCTCGGGCAGCGCCAGCAACTGGAACACGATGATCAGCCGCTTCCGGTCCGCCGGCTACCCGGCCGACCGGCTCTACGCCATCACGGTCAGCAGCACCGCGTCGAACGCCTCGAACGCCAACGCCGTCGCCTCCGCCGTGTCGACGCTGCGGTCCCGCACCGGCGCGGCCCGGGTCGACATCGTCGCCCACTCGATGGGCAGCCTCAGCACCCGCTATTACCTCAGGAACCTGGGCGGCACCGCCGTCGTCGACGAGTGGGTGTCGCTCGGCGGGCCCAACCACGGCACCACCTGGGCGTACGCCTGCGCCCTCTTCAGCGCGGGCTGCCGCGACATGCTGCCGGGGTCGAGCTTCCTCACCGCGCTCAACGCCGGCGACGAGACCCCGGGGTCGGTGCGCTACGGCACCTTCTGGTCGTACTGCGACGGCATCATCATCCCGGCGACCAGCACGGTCCTGTCGGGTGCCACCAACACCAACGTCGGTTGCGTCGACCACCTGTCCCTGCTGACGAGCAGCGGCGTCTTCAACCAGGTCCACGGCTTCGTCCGGTGACCTGACCGCCCACTGCGGATCGCCTCGAGGGCTCGGGTGGGACCGGTCGGGGGAGCGGCCGGTCCCACCCGGCACGCCCGCGCCACGGGGTCGGGACCGGGGCGGCACCCAGGCGCGGCACTACCGTCGTCGCCCATGGACTTCGCCCTGTCGCCCGATCTGCTCGCCCTGCGTGACGAGGCCCGCAAGGTCGGCCTGGCGGCCGCCGAGCGGGCCGAGGTCCCCGAGGACACGTGGATCACGGGCCACGACAGGGCCTTCGCCGAGGAGCTGGGCGCCCGGGGCTGGCTGGGCATGACCTGGCCGGTCGACCACGGCGGCGGCGGCCGCCCGGTGCTCGAGCGGTTCGTCGTGTTCGAGGCGCTGATCAGCGTGGGGGCGCCGATCGCCGCCGCGTGGTTCGCCGACCGGCAGATGGGCCCGAGCCTGCTGCAGTTCGGCACCGACGAGCAGCGGGCGCGCTGGCTGCCGGGCATCGTCGCGGGCACGTCGATGTGGTGCATCGGCATGAGCGAGCCCGACGCCGGGTCGAACGTCGCGGGCATCCGCACCCGAGCCGAGCGCGACGGGGACGAGTGGGTCGTGAACGGGCAGAAGATCTGGACGTCCGGCGCCCTCGACGCCCACTGGTGCTACCTGATCGCCCGCACCGACCCGGCGGCGCGCCCGCACGAGGGCCTGTCCGAGCTCGTCGTCGACATGCGGTCCCCCGGCGTGAGCGTCACCCCCATCCTCGACATGACGGGCAGCCGCCACTTCTGCGAGGTGTTCTTCGAGGACGTCCGCGTGCCGGCCGGCAACCTGGTCGGCGAGCTGAACGGATCGTTCCGCCAGGTCATGCGCCAGATGGAGCACGAGCGGGGTGGGATCGACCGGCTCGTGTCCAACCGGCGGCTCTACGACGACGTGCTGCCGCTGGCCGACGCCTCCGACCCGCTGGTGCGCCAGGAGATCGCCGCCATCGAGACCGGCTACCGCATCGGGCGGCTGCTGGTGCTGCGCGAGACGCTGGGCCAGGCCCCCACGCAGTTCTCGGCTGCCACCAAGACCTTCTGCACCGAGCTCGAGCAGCGGATCGCCGACTTCTGCGGGCGGGTGCTGGGGCCCCGGGCCCTGCTGGCCGAGCCGGGCCTGGCCCGCCGGGTGAGCCGGAACATCTGCTACGCCCCCGGCTACACGATCATGGGCGGCACCACGCAGATCCTGCGCAACATCCTCGGCGAGCGCACGCTGGGACTGCCCCGCGAGCCCCGCCCCACCTGAACGGACCCGCTACAGGCGGCGCACCGGCGGCAGCGGGTTGCGGTCGACCGGGGCGGCCCGCACCTTGGCGTCGACGACGGCGGCCGCGCCGGCCGACACGATGACGGGGTTGAGCTCGAGCGCGGTGATCTCGGGAACCTCGTCGACCAGGACGCCGACCCGCAGCAGCAGGTCCTCGAGGCGGGCGCGGGCGTCGTCGCCCAGCAGCTCGGCCACGGGCGCGGCCTCGACGAACCGGTGGGCGTCCCGGTCGGTCAGCGGCAGGACGTGGGCCTGCGGGACCGTCACGACCGTGGCGACGCCGCCGGGCCCGAGCGTGAGCACGGGCCCCACCATCGGGTTGTCGCTGACGCCGACCGCCACGTCGACCCCGGGCTCGGTCATCGCCTGCACGACCACCGGCCAGGCCGCCTCGCCGAGGGCGTCGCCCATGCGGCGCAGCGTCGCTCGCAGCTCGGCCTCGTCGTGGACGTCGAGGGCAAGGCCGCCCGCCTCGGTCTTGGCCAGCCGGGTGCGGCCGACGGTCTTGACCGCCACCGGGTAGCCCAGCTCGCCCGCAGCCGCCACCGCGCCCTCGGGCTCGTCGACCACCCGGGAGGGCGCCATCGGCAGTCCGGCGGCGGCGAGCAGCTCGAGGGCGGCGGCGGTCGGCAGCTCGCCTGCGTGCCCCGCGGCCAGGGCCTCGGACACCTGCCGGCGGGCCTCGTCGGGCGCCGCGCCGGCCGGCACCACCGCCGCGCCCTCGGGCGCCGCCCGCCACTCGGCATAGCGGGTCACCCGGCCGAGCGCGTAGG
>DASTFE010000247.1:0-2012 GCA_035708905.1 Acidimicrobiales bacterium
CGCTGTGCGACGCCAACGACGGCGCCGGGCGCCCCTGGCGGCTGCGCGACCTGGCCCGCACGGCCCACGAGCGGCGGCCCGGCCAGCCGGTGCAGGTCGCCGTGGTCGCCGACGACCTCGACGACCTGCGGGCCACGCTGGACCGCGCGCTCGCCGGGCGGCCCGGCCGGGGCGTGTTCCTCGCCGGGTTCCCGGCGGGCACCTCCGGGCCCGGTGACGGCGGTGGTGCCGGCGCGTCAGGTGGCCCCCGGGTCGCGTTCCTGTTCCCGGGGCAGGGCAGCCAGCGCCCGCACATGCTCGGCGACCTGTTCGTCGCCTTCCCGCCGCTGCGCCGGTTCCTGGCCCTGGCCGACGCCGACCTGGTCGAGCTCATGTTCCCGCCGGCTGCGTTCGGGGACGACGCCGGCGACCCGGTCGCCGCGCTCACCGACACCCGCGTGGCCCAGCCGGCGCTCGGCGTCGCCGGGTTGGCGATGGCGGCCCTGCTCGAGGCCTGCGGGGTGCACCCCGACGCCGCCGGCGGCCACAGCTACGGCGAGCTGGCCGCGCTGGTGGCGGCGGGCGCCATCCCCGAGCACGACCTGGTCGCGCTCAGCCGGGCCCGGGGCCAGGCGATCCTCGACGCCTCGCCCGACGACGACCCGGGCGCGATGGCCGCGGTGCGGGGGCCCGTCGACGACGTCCGGTCGCTGGTGGGCGCCTGGCCCGGGGTGATCGTCGCCAACGACAACGCGCCCGACCAGTGCGTGATCTCCGGCCCGACCGGCGAGGTCGACGCGGCCGTCGCCCACCTGGCCGCGGCCGGCCACGGCGCCCGGCGGCTGCGGGTGGCCTGCGCGTTCCACACGCCCAGGCTGGCGGCCGCCTCCGAGGCGCTGGCGGCCGCGCTCGACGACGTCGATGTGTCCGAGCCTCGGATCCCCGTGTGGTCGAACACGACCGCCACGCCCTACGAGGGCGGCGCGGTCGCCGTGCGCGCCCGGCTCGCCGGGCAGGTCGCCGCCCCCGTCGCCTTCCGCCAGCAGGTCGAGGACATGTACGCGGCCGGCACGCGGGTGTTCGTCGAGACCGGGCCCGGGCGGGTGCTGACGCAGCTCGTCGGCCGCGTGCTGGGCGACCGGCCCCACACGGCGGTCGCGTGCGACACCGCCGGCGAGCACGGCGTGCGCCGGTTCCTCGTGGCGCTGGCCGAGCTGGCGGCCGCGGGCGTGGCCGTCGACGGGACGATGCTGTACGAGGGCCGCGACGCCGCGCTCGTCGACGCCGCGTTGGTGCCCCCGCGGCCGCCCTACCTGCTCAACGGCAGCCAGGTGCTCACGGCCGACGGCCAGGTCGTCCCCGGCTCGCTGCCACCCGCCACCGCGTTCACGGGCGTCGACCTGGGGCCGGCGCCCCCGGCCGCGGCCGCCGGCGCCGGCGACCCCCAGGCCGTGGTGGCCGAGTACCTGCGGGGGATGCAGCAGATCGTGGCCGCCGAGCGCGACGTCGTGCTGGCCGCGCTGGGCGCCTCGCCCGCCACCGCGGCACCGGCCGTCATCGACGTCGCGCCCGCGTGGACGGCCGGCAACGGCCACGGCGCGGGCGGGGCCGAGGGGGGCGGCCGCCTCCCCGCCGCCGCTGGCGCCACCGGCCCGGGTGCCGGATCCGGCGACCGCGACCGGGCCGGTGCGGGTGCCGGTGTCGAGGTGGCCGCTCCCGTGCTCGACGCCGAGGCGCTGCTCGAGACGGTGGTGGCGATCGTGAGCGAGCGCACGGGTTACCCGGTGGAGATGCTCGACCCGGACCTCGACCTCGAGGCGGAGCTGAGCATCGATTCGATCAAGCGCATCGAGATCCTGGGCGAGCTGGCCGAGCGCGTGGGGCTGCCGGGGATGGACGCGGCAGGGGTCGACGAGAGCGTCATCGAGGAGCTGGCGCTGATCAAGACGCTGCGGGGCATCGTCGACTGGATCGACGAGCACCGCGACGAGGCCGGGGGGAGCACCGGGGGCACCGCGGGGGGCGCCGCACCC
>DASTFE010000248.1:0-7753 GCA_035708905.1 Acidimicrobiales bacterium
AGGTGCAGGCCGTCTGCCGGCGCTACGGCCTGCCCTACAACAGCCGCCGCTTCGGCCGGCAGTTCGGGTCGGTGGCGCTGCGCATCGTGCGCATGTCGCTGCCCGACAGCCTGCGGCCGTCGCGCCGGCGGTCGCTCACACCCGGGCGATGATCTCGCCGTGCACCACGGTGAACACGGCGTCCGCGTCCTGCGCCCACGCCCGCCAGCCGGCCGCGATGTCCTCCAGTTCGCTCCGGGTGGCGAGCCCCTGGTCGAGCGCCTGGTGGGCGAGTGACGAGGCGACGACCCGCTCGGCCCACGTCTCGCTCCACCAGGCCCGCTCGTCGGGTGTCGCGAACGTCCACGTCGAGGTCGTGTACGTGACGTCGTCCAGGCCGGCGAGCCTCGCCCAGCGGGGCAGGTGGCGCCCGGCGTTGGCGTCGGCCCCGTTGCGGGTGGTGACGGCGTGGTACAGCCGGGCCCACCGGTCGAGGCGCTCGTCGGCCGGTGCCCACGTCATCGCCGCGTAGTCGGCGTCGCGGGCGGCGACGAGCCCGCCGCCCGGTCGGGCCAGCGCGGCCATGGCCGCCAGCGCGCCGACGGGGTCGCGCAGGTGCTGCAGCACCTGATGGGCGTGCACCACGTCGAACGACCCCGGCGCCAGGTCGAGCGTGCGGAAGTCGCCGGCGACGACCTCGACGTTGGTCGCGCCCCGCTCGCGGGCGTGGTCGCGGGCGGCGGCCACCACGTCGGCCGCGGTGTCGACGCCCACCGTGCGCCCCGGCGCGACCCGCGCCGCCAGGTCGACCGTGAGCGTGCCGGGACCGCACCCGACGTCCAGCAGGGCCGATCCCGGCCGCAGGTGGGGGAGCAGGTAGGCGGCCGAGTTGGCCGCCGTGCGCCACCGGTGCGAGCGCAGCACGGCCTCGTGGTGGCCGTGGGTGTAGACGTCGGGCCCGGGGACCATGCGCCCATCATCGCCGTGGCGGCGGCACCCGGGCGACCCCGGGGCGCGAGCGGCCGGGAACCGGGGCGGGCGGGCCCGGCGTCCAACCTCCCGACGTCCCCGGACGGGGAGCGGGAGCGAGGAGGACGACATGAGACGCCTGATCGCGGTGGCGGCGCTGGCGCTGCCGGTCGTGGTGGTGAGCGCGGCGCCGGCCGGCGCCTGCGGAGGCCTGGTGGGCGAGAACGGCACCATCGAGCTGGTGCGCACCACCACGCTGGCTGCCTACACGGGCGGGGTCGAGCGCTACGTCACCGCCTTCGAGTTCACGGGCGAGGGCGAGGAGGTCGGCTCGATCGTGCCCCTGCCCGACGTGCCCACCGAGGTGACCCGGGCGGGCGACTGGACGCTGCAGCGGCTGGCCCTCGAGGTGGCGCCGCCCGTGGAGGACGAAAACGCCGGCGGCGACTTCGACACGGCCGCGTCGACCGGCGGCGTCGAGGTGATCCTCGAGGCCGAGATCGACGCCCTCGACATCACGGTCATCAAGGGCGGCGGCGACGCGGTCGGCGAGTGGGCCCTCGACAACGGCTTCCTGCTCACCCCGGACGCCCCCGAGGTGCTCGATTACTACGCCGACCGCAGCCCGGTGTTCATGGCCGCCCGGTTCGACGCCCAGCGCGCCGCCGACCTGGGCCAGGGCGCCGGCGACAGCACCCCCATCATGGCCACGATCCCCACGAAGGATCCGTGGGTGCCGGTGCGCATCCTGAGCCTGGGGCTCGACGGCGCCCGCCCGGTCGAGGCCGACGTGTTCCTGCTGACCGACGACCAGCCCGCGCTGCTGGCCGGGGGCACCGGGCTGACCCTCGACCGCAGCGAGCGGGCGAGCGGCCTGCTGCTCGACGACCTGCGCTCGGACGTGGGCATGGACTGGGTGCCCGAGGACATGTGGCTCTCGTACCTCACGCTCGACGCCCCGGCGGCCGAGCTCGACTACGACCTGGCCGTGTCGACGCGCCCCGGCGTGACCCCGTCGCTGGTCGACGCCGGCGTGCCGGCGGTCGAGGCGGTGCCGATCGTGCCCGCCCGCCGCACCGCCACGTGGCCCCTGGTGGCGGCGGTGGTCGCCGGCGCCGCTGTCCTCGTGGTCGGCGTGGCGCGGCGCCGGGCGGCCGGCCGGCCGCTGCCGTCGTGACCTCCGTGGCGCCGGTGAGGTGGGCGACCTCGGTGGCGGTGGACGCCGAGGCCGCGTGCGGCGCCGCCGGCGACCGCCGCCCGGCGCGCCGCAGCCGGGCGCTCAGCCCGGTCGTGGCGGTGGCGACCGCGGTCGCGCTGGCCGTCGGGGGCGTCGGCTACGGGGTGGCGGCGCTCGCCGCGGGTGACCCGACGGCGCCGGCGCTCGGCCCGGGCGACGTGACCGTGCAGGTCGACGTCGAGCACAGCCTGTTCTCGCCGGCGTCGCTGCGCGTGGTCGAGGGCACCAGGGTGCGGTTCGTGGTGGTGAACGGCGATCCCATCAACCACGAGCTGATCGTGGGCCCGCCCGACGTGCACGCCCGCCACGCGGCGGGCACCGAGGCCGAGCACCCGTCGATCCCCGGCGAGGTCTCGGTCGGGCCCGGCGCCACCGCCGTCACGACGTTCCGCCTCGACGAGCCGGGCACGGTCGAGATCGCCTGCCACCTGCCCGGGCACTACGAGTACGGGATGCGGGGCGAGGTCGAGGTCGTCCCCGCGCCGTGACCTCCGCGGCCTACCGTGGCCGGTCATGGTCACCCAGGCGAAGGGCAGCGGAGGTCGCGAGCGGGGGCGGCTCCTGTGGACGCCGCCCGCCGACGTGCGCGAGCGCAGCCGCATCGGGCGCTACCTGCGCTGGCTCGAGGACGAGCGCAGCATGGCCTTCGACGGCTACGACGACCTGTGGCGCTGGTCGGTCGACGACCTGGATGCGTTCTGGCGCACGATCTGGGACCACTTCCAGCTCGACTCGTCGACCCCGGTGGAGGCGGCGCTGGTCGACGGCCGTATGCCGGGCGCCCGCTGGTTCCCGGGCGTCGAGCTGAACTACGCGGCCCACGCCCTGCGCAGCGAGCCGGACGGTCCGGCGATCGTGGCCCGCTCGCAGTCGCGCGGCCGCGTCGAGCTGTCGATGGTCGACCTGCGCGACCAGGTGGCCCGCTGCCGGGCCGGCCTGGCCCGCCTGGGGGTCGGGCGGGGCGACCGCGTGGCCGCCTACCTGCCCAACATCCCCGAGACGGTCGTCGCCTTCCTCGCCACGGCCAGCCTCGGGGCGATCTGGTCGTCGTGCGCACCCGAGTTCGGCACCCGCAGCGTGGTCGACCGCCTCCGCCAGATCGAGCCGGCCGTGCTGCTGGCCGTCGACGGCTACCGCTACGGCGCCAAGTCCGTCGACCGGTCCGGCGAGGTGGCGGCCATCCGGGCGGCGCTGCCCTCGCTGCGGGCCACCGTCACGGTGCCGTACCTGTCCGACGACCCCGGGGTGGGCCGCCACGAGGACTCGACGCTGTGGGACGAGCTGCTGTCCGAGCCTGCGGAGCTGGCCTTCGACCACGTGCCGTTCGACCACCCCCTGTACGTCCTGTACTCGTCGGGCACGACGGGCCTGCCCAAGGCGATCGTCCACGGGCACGGCGGCATCCTGGTCGAGCACCACAAGGTGCTGGCCCTGCACAACGACCTGGGCCCGGGTGACCGGTTCTCGTGGTTCACCACCACCGGCTGGATGATGTGGAACTACCTGGTGTCGGGCCTGCTGGTCGGGGCGACCACGGTGCTGTTCGACGGCGACCCCGGCCACCCCGACCTCGGCGAGCTGTGGCGCATGGCCGGCGACGAGGGGGTGACGTTCTTCGGCACGTCGGCGCCGTACCTGCTGGCCTGCCGCAAGGCCGGCGTCGAGCCGGCGGCGATCGCCGACCTGTCCGGGCTGCGGGGGGTCGGGTCGACCGGGGCGCCGCTGCCGGCCGAGGGCTTCGGGTGGGTGTACGAGGCCGTGGGGCCCGACCTGCTGCTGTCGTCGATCAGCGGCGGCACCGACGTGTGCACCGCGTTCGTGGGCGGCTGCCCCCTGGTGCCGGTGCGGGCGGGCGAGATCTCGTGCCGGTACCTGGGCGCCAAGGTCGAGGCCTACGACGAGTCGGGCCGGCCGCTGCTGGGCGAGCAGGGCGAGCTGGTGATCTCGGCCCCGATGCCCTCGATGCCCGTCGGGTTCTGGGGCGACGACGACGGGTCGCGCTACCGGGCCGCCTACTTCGAGTCCCACCCGGGCGTGTGGACGCACGGCGACTGGATCACGGTCTTCCCCGACGGCGCCTGCGAGATCACGGGCCGATCGGATGCCACGCTCAACCGCGGTGGCGTGCGCATGGGCACCGCCGAGCTGTACACGGTGGTCGAGTCGCTGCCCGAGGTGGCCGACAGCCTGGTGGTCCACATCGAGGACCCGGGCGGCGGGCCGGGACGCCTGCTGCTGTTCGTGACCCCCGCCGCGGGTGCCCGCCTCGACGACGACCTGCGGTCCCGGTTGGTGCGGGCCCTGCGCACCGACCTGTCGCCCCGCCACGTGCCCGACGAGATCCACGAGGTGCCGGGCGTGCCCCGCACCCTGTCGGGCAAGAAGCTCGAGGTGCCGGTCAAGCGCATCCTGACCGGCACCGATCCCGACGCGGCCGCCAGCCGGGGCAGCCTGGCCAACCCCGAGGTCCTCGACGCGTTCGCCGGCTACGCCGCACGGCCGGCGGGATAGCCCCGCGTTCCTGCCGCGGGATCTGGGGCCCGGGCCCCAGGAACCGTGGCGAGAAGCAGGGGGGTGGAGTGGGAGGGGTCGACCGGGCGGGTGAGGGCGCTGCTCAGCGCAGCACCAGCGGGGCCCGGCGCACGCCGGCGATCACCAGCGACATCGAGCGCTCGACCGGGCCGGCCGGCGCGATCGACGCGAACCGATCCGCCAGGGCGTCGAGCATGGCCCGCAGCTCGATGCGGGCCAGCGCCGCGCCGAGGCAGTAGTGCGGGCCGGTCCCGAACGCCACGTGGTGGTTGGGCTCGCGCCCGACGTCGAAGCGGTCGGCCGACGGACCGAACTCGGCCTCGTCGCGGTTGGCGGACAGGTAGTGGAGCACGACCGGCGCACCGGCCGGCAGTTCGACGCCGCCGACGGTGACCGGCCGGGTGGTGGTGCGCATGAAGTACACGACGGGCGTGGTCCACCGGAGCACCTCGTCGACCGCTCTGTCGACGAGCGCCCGGTCGGCCCGCAGGCGCTCCCACTGGCCCGGGTCGTGCGAGAAGGCGACGAGCCCACCCGACAGCGCGTTGCGGGTGGTCTCGTTGCCGGCCACCAGCAGCTGCACGAGGAACATCGCCAGCTCGGCATCGTCGAGCCGGTCGCCGTCGACCTCGACCGTGGCCAGCAGCGAGATCACGTCGTCGCGGTGATCGGCCCGGCGCGCCGACGCCGTCTCGAGCAGGTACGTGACCATCTCGCCCATCAGCTCGGCGATGCGCTCCTCGGGCCAGTCGGTGGCCCCGGGGATGGCGGCCTCCGACCACTCGTAGAACCGGGGCCAGTCGTCCTCGGGCACGCCGAGCAGGTCGCTGATGACCCGCAGCGGGAACGGCACCGCCAGGTCGGCGACCACGTCGACCGGCTCGCCGGCCGGCAGCCCGGCGACCGCCACCCGGGCCCGCTCGCGGATCACCCCGTCGAGCGCCCGCATCACCGACGGGGCGAAGGCCGGCTGCACCAGCTTGCGGTAGCGGGTGTGCGCCGGCGGGTCGGTGTGCATCATCGTCGGCGGCGTGTCGTAGTCGGCGCCGATCTCGGACAGCAGGATCCCCCGGCCCGAGCAGAACGTCGCCGGGTCGCGGGCCGCGGCGGTGACGTCGGCGTGGCGGGCCAGCACCCACGCACCGGTCGCGGGGTGGCGGGCCACCGGGGCCTCGCGCCGGAGGCGGTCCAGGTCGGGGAAGGGATCACCGGCGAGGAAGCCCTCGTCGAGCACGCGGGCGACCAGCGCGTCGAACCCGTCGCCACCGGCGACGCCGTGCCGGTCCTCGGTCCTCGCCGGTGTCGCCGGGTCGTTCCCCACCGCAGCCCCTCCGCTGACGATCACCGCCGCGCCTGTGTGGAACGCCGCGGGCCGTGGCACGATACCTGACGCGGTTTCAGGTTCTCGGTCCCGCCCCGCCGCCGGGGTGGGTCCGCGGGTCCACGGGGAGGGGCACATGGAGATCAAGGACACGCTCTACGTCGGTGGCGAGTGGGTGGCGCCGTCCGGCACCACCACCATCGAGGTCGTGAGCCCCACCACCGAGGAGGTCATCGCCCGGGTGCCCGAGGCGGCCGAGGGCGACGTCGACCGGGCCGTCGAGGCCGCCAAGGCGGCGCTGGCCGGCCCCTACCCCCGGCTCTCGCCGGACGAGCGGGCCGAGTACCTGGTCAAGCTGTCGCAGGCCATCCAGGCCCGCTCGCAGGAGCTGGCCGACGTCATCACCGCGGAGATGGGCTCGCCGTCGAGTTGGTCGCTGATGGGCCAGGTGCTCAGCTCGACCATGGTGCTCGACGGGTGGGCCGAGCTGACCCGCACGTTCCCGTTCGAGGAGATCCGCCCCGGCGCCCTGGGCCCGGTCATGGTCCGCAAGGAGCCGGTGGGCGTGTCGGCCGGCATCATCCCGTGGAACGTGCCGCTGTTCATCGTCGCCCTCAAGCTGGGTGCCGCACTGGCCGCGGGCGCGCCGATGATCCTGAAGCCGTCGCCCGAGACGCCGCTCGACGCCTACATCCTGGGCGAGATCCTCGACGAGATCGAGCTGCCCAAGGGCATGGTGTCGATCCTGCCCGCGGGTCGCGAGGTCGGCGAGTACATCGTGCGGCACCCCGGCGTCGACAAGGTGGGCTTCACCGGCTCGACCGCCGCCGGCCGCAAGGTGGGGGCCATCTGCGGCGAGATGCTCAAGCGGTGCACCCTCGAGCTGGGCGGCAAGTCGGCGGCCATCATCCTCGACGACTGCGACCTGGCCAGCACCATGCCCCTGCTCATGGGCACCGCGCTCATGAACAACGGCGAGGCCTGCATCGCCCAGACCCGCATCCTCGCCTCGCGGTCGCGCTACGACGAGGTCGTCGACGCGCTGTCCGACGCCGTCAGGGCGACGACCGTGGGCGACCCGACCGACCCGTCGGTCGCCGTCGGCCCGCTCGTGGCCGAGCGCCAGCGCGACCGGGTGCTCGGCTACATCGAGAAGGGCCGGGCCGAGGGCGCGAAGGTGGCGGTCGGCGGCGGCCGCCCGGCCGGCATCGACCGGGGCTGGTTCGTCGAGCCGACCCTGTTCGCCGGTGTGGACAACGGGATGACGATCGCCCAGGAGGAGATCTTCGGCCCGGTGCTCGCCGTGCTGCCCTACGACGACCCCGACGACGCCGTCCGCATCGCCAACGACAGCGACTACGGGCTGTCGGGGTCGGTGTGGACCAGCGACGTCGAGGCGGGCATCGACGTCGCCCGCCGGGTGCGCACCGGCACCTACGGCATCAACCAGTTCGGCACGCTCGACATGCGCAACCCGTTCGGCGGGTTCAAGGCGTCGGGGGTGGGCCGCGAGCTGGGCCCGGAGGGCCTGTCGGCCTACCTCGAGACCAAGTCGATCGTGCTGCCGGGCGACTACACGCCGCCGTCGTGATCGGGCGGACCGCCGCGAGGCCCCGGGAGCGGGATGCACGCCGCCGGCGCGGGCGCCTCTCCGCGCCCGCGCTCCCGCCCCCGGTTTGACCGCGAGGACGGGCCGGCCCGACCCGGGCGCCATG
>DASTFE010000249.1:0-5709 GCA_035708905.1 Acidimicrobiales bacterium
CGCTCGCTTCGAGCCGCCCGGTCTCGCCTTCTTCGGGCTCGGCTCGACTCGGCTGCTCCTCGAGGCGGGCGCTCCGCCCGCTCTCCTCTACCTCGACGTCGACGACGTGGCAGCGGCGACCGACGACCTGCGGGCGAAGGGCGTCACCATCGAATCCGAGCCTCACGTCATCCACGTGGACGCCGACGGCCAGTTCGGCCCTGCGGGCGAAGCGGAGGAGATGGCCTTCTTCCGGGACTCGGAGGGCAACCTCGTCGGTCTCGCCGGCCGCCGCGCCCCCCGGCCGAGCGATTGATCGCGGGCCTACCGGCCGACGTAGCCGCCGTCGACGGGCACCGCGGCGCCGCTCAGGAACGAGGCCCCCTGCGAGCAGAGGAACAGCATCGCGTGCTTCGCCGCGGTGTAGGCGCCCGCCGTGCCGAAGTCACCGTGAGGCGATAGCGGTCGCACCGGAGCTCCGGAGGCAATCGCGGTCGGCCCCCGAGGGCCATCGCCTCACGTGTGTCGAGGCGACCGCCTTTGCCTCGGTGGCTGGGTCGCCGGCGCGCCGAGGGTGCAGGCGCGCCCGGCTGCCCCGAGGTCAGGCGCCTCCGTTGCCAGCCCATCCCTTGACCGCTGGTCAAGCGCCAGGGGAGTCATTATTCTCCGGCCGGTCGCGACCTCGTCGATCGCCGCCGGCGGTGCCGCCCCGACGGCGAGGTGTCCCTCGTCACCGGTGCCAGCCGGGGCATCGGCGAGGCGATCGCCGTCAGGGGGATGGCAGATGGCCATGCAGATCGACCTCGGACCCGAGGCCGAGAGGTTCCGGGACGAGCTGCGGGCGTGGCTCGAGGCCAACCGGCCCGACGGCCTCGACGCCGACGCCGCCGAGCCGGGGTCTGCCGCGTCCCGGAGCGCGGCGGGCGGGGCCCGGCTGCGGGCGTGGACCGACACGCTGCACGAGGCCGGCTACCTGTGCGTGAGCTGGCCGAGGGAGTACGGCGGGCGGGGCCTGTCGGGGCTCGAGGTGGCGGTCATGAACGAGGAGTTCGCCCGCGCCGGGGTGCCCCGCGTCACGCGGGGCATGGGCGAGTGGCTGGTCGGGCCGTCGATCATCGTGCACGGCACCGACGAGCAGAAGGCCCACTTCCTGCCCCGCATCATCGACGGCACCGACCGCTACTGCCAGGGCTTCTCCGAGCCCGACGCCGGCTCCGACCTCGCCAGCCTCAAGACGCGGGGAGTCGTCGACGGCGACGAGGTGGTCATCACCGGGCAGAAGGTGTGGACCTCCGGGGCCCAGCTCGCCACCATGATGTTCTGCCTGTGCCGCACCGACCCCGATGCCCCCAAGCACCGGGGCATCTCGTACGTGCTGGTGCCGATGAAGACGGCCGACGGCCAGCCCAACGGCATCGAGCTGCGCCCGCTGCGGCAGATGACCGGCGCCAGCGGCTTCACCGAGACGTTCCTCACCGAGGCCCGGGCGCCGCTGTTCAACGTCATCGGCGGCCTGCACAACGGCTGGCGGGTCACCATGACCACGCTCGGGAACGAGCGGGGCGGCAACGCCACCACCCAGCACGTCCGCTACCAGCGCCAGTTCTGGCGACTGGTCGACGAGGCCCGCGCCCTCGGCCGGGCCGGCGAGCCCCTCGTGCGCCAGCAGCTCGCCCGGGCATGGACGCACACCGAGATCATGCGGTACGCCGGGCTGCGCACGCTGTCCGAGGTCGTGGCCCGCAAGGAGCCCGGCCCCGGCGCCTCGATCAACAAGATGTTCTGGTCCGAGCACGCCCGCGACGTCGGCGAGTGGGCGATGAACCTGCGGGGCGCCCACGCCATGATCCGGCCGGGGGGCGACGGCGGCGACGATGACGGGGGCGGCGACGATGACGACGGTGGCGGCTACCGGCTCGACCGCTGGCAGTCCGAGTTCCTCGGCAGCCGGTCGGGCACGATCTGGGGCGGCACCGCCCAGGTGCAGCGCAACATCGTCGGCGAGCGGGTGCTCGGCCTGCCCAAGGAGTGACCGGCGCCGCCGACGCGGCGCGGTGGGCGCGGCGGGCGGGGCGATCGGGCGCGCGGGGGCAGACTGTGCCAGCATCCGTCGGTCACGCCCGGCCGAACGGGCCGGGGGCGTTCGAGAGAGAGGGAACAATGCCGCACGTCTTCCTGTCCGACGACTGGTTCGAGGCCGTCGAGGGCCTGCGCGACGAGGCGCCCGAGCCGTCGCCAGCCATGAAGGACCTGACGCTCAACATCGTGGTCGCCGGGGGTCCCGACGGTGACCGCGAGATCCACATGACCGGCGGCCAGTTCGAGCGCGGCCTGGCCGACGACGCGCCCACCAAGGTGACCGTGCCCTACGATGTCGCCAAGTCGATGTTCATCGACGGCAACCAACAGGCCGCGATGCAGGCGTTCATGGCCGGCCAGATCCGGGTCGAGGGCGACATGACGAAGATCATGGCCATGCAGGCCGGCGGCCCGCCGACTGCCGAGCAGCAGGCCTTCCAGGCCAAGCTCAAGGACCTGACGGCATAGCTCGCGGCCCCGCCGGCGCTGCTACAGCAGCAGCGCGCCGGCGGGGTCGACCTTGACCGCGCGACCGATCTGCTCGGCGCCCGAGCGCATCTCGGCCACGGTGGCCTCGTCGTCGCTGAACGCCCAGGCCCGCCGGCCGTCGTCGAGCAGGCACGATGCCAGCACCCGCTCCGGCCCGCCGTCCCGCCCGTGGGGCACGACCCACGACTCGACGGTGGCCGTGCCTGCGCCGGTGTCGTCGACCGACTCGCACACCTCGCGGCGGGGCAGGCGGTCGACCTCGTGCTGCACGTCGGCCCACCGGAACCCGGCGGGCGGCGGCTCGGTCGAGTACAGCCCGAGGGCGTGCTTGGTGATGTAGCCGCCGTTCGCGGTCACCAGGCCGAGCGCCCCCGGATCGTCGCGGAGCACCCCGACCATGGCCGCGATCGCATGGGTGACGTAGTTGTTCCAGGGCCCGCCGGCGAAGGACAGGCCGCCGGTCACCGTGAGCCGCCGGTCGAGCCCCAGCCCGACCTCGGCCGCCGCGACCTGCACGGCCGAGGGGAAGCACGAGTACAGGTCGGCATGGGCCACCTCGTCGACGCCCCGCCCGGCCAGAGCGAACAGCTCGCGGGCCGCCAGCCGGATCGCACCCGACGAGACGAGGTCGGGCCGGTGCGACAGGGCGTAGGTGTCGTGCGCCTGCGTGCCCGCCTGCGGGAACACCCAGCGGTCGCGGGGGATGCCGAGCGCCGCGGCCCGCTCGGCCGAGCACACGATCACCGCCGCCGATTGATCGACCGCGTTGTTGGCGTTCATCACCTTGGTGTACGGCCAGCACACCCAGCGGTTGTGCTCGCCCGGCGTGCGGATGGCCTCGGCGGACATGCCGTCGCGGATCCAGGCGTGGGGGTTGCCGGCCGCCACCTCGGCGAAGCCGGCCCACAGGTCGCTGACGTGCACGAGGTGGTCGTCGATCGAGCGACCGGCCGCGTGGCGCAGCGCCTGCTCGAACAGCGGGTAGACCTGCGTCGGCATGTAGACGTGGCGGGCGATCTCGGCCGGGTGGTTGAGCTCGGCCTCGGGGCCGGTGAGACGGGCCTCGGGCACCGACTCGTCCTGCGCGGTCCAGCCCAGCCCGTCGGGCGTGGTGCTCGACCGCGTGCGCCACGCCTCGGCGCCGCAGACGAGCACCGTGTCGGCGTCGCCGGCCGCGATGTCGCGGCACGCCTGGCTGACGAGCGCCTGGGGCTCGTTGCCGCCGATCGGGCTGAGCGCCTCGTCGCGGGGCCGGGCCCCGATGCGCTCGGCGACCAGCCGGGCGGCGTTGCGGTAGCGGTGCGAGAACACGGCCACCACCCGCACGGCGTCGGCGCCGGCGAGCGGGTCGCGGGTGGCGCCGCTGTCGGCGGCCGCCCGGCGCAGCGCCTCGGCCATCATGTCGACGGGCTCGACCGGCGCCTCGCCCCGGTCGACCCGGTTGCTCCACTGGCCGGCGCCCACCAGGACGGGTGCTCGCGGATCCGGCGCCATCCAAGCCTCCCGACTGAAGCGTCACAGAACTGACCGGTCGGGGGACTGTAGAAACGTCAGGGCCACCTCTACAATCTCGGTCATCGACATCTTGTTGGTCTGCACCGCCAACCAGTGCCGATCCCCCATGGCGGAAGGCCTGCTCCGTAGGCTGCTCGCGCGGTCGGGTGTCGGTGCATCGGTCGGGTCGGCCGGGCTGCTGCCCGGCGGCGCTCCCGCGACCCCGAACGCGATCGCCACGATGGCCGCCCGGGGCGTCGACATCCGCCACCACGTCAGCCGCACCGTCGACGCCGAGACTGTGCAGGCGACGCCGCTCGTCATCGCCATGACGCGCCAGCACGTGCGCGAGACCTGCGCCAGCTACGGCGCCCCGGTCGAGCGCACGTTCACCCTGAAGGAGCTCGTCCGCCGGGGCGAGGAGTCGGGCGGCCGCCTCCAGGGCGAGCCCGTGCAGCGCTGGCTGTCGCGGCTCAACGCCGGGCGCCGCCCCGCCGACCTGATGGGCGACGACCCGGCCGACGACATCGCCGATCCCGTCGGCCGGCCCCGCGCCGTCTACGAGCAGACCGCCGACCTGATCGAGAACCTGCTCCAGCGGTTCGTGGTGCTGCTCGTCGGCGGGCCGCCCCGCAGCGCGGCCTACGCTGAGCCCTCTCGCACGCGCCGGGGGGTCATCCGCCGGAGCGACTACGCGAGCGGCACCAGCCCCGGCTACTCACGGAGATGACGTGCGCATCGCCATCGGCTCCGACCACGCAGGGTTCCGCCTGAAGGCCCACCTGTCGGCCACCCTGCGCTCACTGGGCCACGAGGTCCTCGACCTGGGCACCGACAGCGAGGCGTCCGTCGACTACCCGCCCATCTGCGCGGCGGTGGGCCGGTCCGTGGCCAAGGGAGACGCCGAGCGGGGCATCGTGCTGGGCGGTTCGGGCCAGGGCGAGCAGATGTCGGCCAACAAGGTGCGCGGCGTGCGCGCCGCGCTGTGCAACGATCTCTACACGGCACGCATGTCCCGCGAGCACAACGACGCCAACGTCCTGGCCATCGGTGCCCGCATCGTCGCGCCGCCGCTCGCCGACGAGATCATGACGCTGTGGCTCACCACCCCGTTCGAGGGCGGGCGCCACGAGCGGCGTGTGGCGCAGATCGCCGAGATCGAGATCGGGTGAGCGAGGTGCGCCCACGAGTAGCCTCGCTTGCCGCCACGCCAGCGCCCCGACCCGAGGAACCGCCATGCCCTGGCCCACGACGTCCGATGACGAGCTGTTCGGCCTGATCGACCGCGAGGTCGAGCGCCAGAACACCACCCTCCAGCTCATCGCCAGCGAGAACTTCACGTCGCCGGCGGTGCTGCGGGCGACCGGGTCGGTGCTCACCAACAAGTACAGCGAGGGCTACCCGGGCAAGCGCTACTACGGGGGCAACGAGGTCATCGACGAGGTCGAGGACCTGGCTCGCGACCGAGCGGTGGCGCTGTTCGGGGCCGACTACGCCAACGTGCAGCCCCACTCGGGCGCCAACGCCAACCTGGCCGTGTACTTCGCCCTGCTCGAGCCGGGTGACACCGTGCTCGGGCTGCGGCTCGACCAGGGCGGCCACCTCACCCACGGGTCGCCGGTCAACGCCAGCGGCAAGCTGTACCACTTCGTGTCGTACGGGGTGACC
>DASTFE010000250.1:0-10281 GCA_035708905.1 Acidimicrobiales bacterium
CGAGCGCTCGGTCGTCGCCGTCGAGCAGTCCACGTGGACCGTGCACGAGGTCGTGGTCGAGGGGGGCCGGCCGCTGGCGGCGCTGGCCGACCACATCGGGGTGCTCGGGCACGAGGCCGAGCTCGGGGCCGCAGTGACGCACGCCCGGGCCGTGGCCGGCGGCCGGGAACGGGTCGCCGCAGGGATGGGCGGCAGGTCGGGTGCCGGCGAGCGCGGCGCGCGCTGCGCCGGCGACGAGCACCCGGTCGCCGACGGCGGCGCGGTGCTGTGGGACGAGATCGTCGCCATCGACGACGACGGCGACGAGCAGGTGTACGACCTGACCGTTCCCGGCACCCACAACTTCGTGGCCGCCGACGTGTTCGTGCACAACACGTCGTTCGCGCTCGGCATGGCCTCGCACGCGGCGCTGCACGCGGGCAAGCCGGTGCTGCTGTTCAGCCTCGAGATGGGCAGCCTCGAGCTGTCGCAGCGGCTGCTGTCGGCCGAGGCCCGCATCGACTCCAAACGGGTGCGCACGGGGCAGCTCAGCGAGGACGACTGGAGCCGCATCAGCCAGGCCATCGGCCGCCTGGCCTCGGCGCCGATCTGGATCGACGACAACCCCAACCTCACGGTCATGGAGGTGCGGGCCAAGGCCCGCCGGCTGCGCAGCCAGGTCGGCGACCTGGGCATGGTGGTGGTCGACTACCTGCAGCTCATGACCGGGCGGGGCAGCGCCGAGAACCGCCAGGTCGAGGTGTCCGAGATGAGCCGCGGCCTCAAGATCCTGGCCCGCGAGCTCGAGTGCCCGGTGGTGGCGCTGTCCCAGCTCAGCCGCCAGCTCGAGCTGCGGGCCGACAAGCGCCCGCTGCTCGCCGACCTGCGCGAGTCCGGGTGCCTCACGGGCGACGCCCGGGTGCTCCGGGCCGACACCGGGGCCGAGGTCACCATCGGCGAGCTGGCGGCCAGCGGCGAGCGCGACATCCCGGTGTGGTCGCTCGACACCGACCTCCACATGGTGCCGGCCACCATGACCCACGCCTTCCCGACCGGCGTCAAGGACGTGTTCGAGCTGCGCCTCGCCTCGGGCCGCCGGGTCACCGCCAGCGCCAACCACCCGTTCCTGACGGCCGACGGCTGGCTGCGCCTCGACGAGCTCGAGGTGGGCCGCCGCATCGCCGTGCCCCGCGCGGTGCCGCCCCCCAAGGAGGCGCACGTCTGGCCCGAGGACGAGGTCGTCATGCTGGCCCACATGCTGGGCGACGGCTGCGCCGTCCCCCGCCAGCCGCTGCACTACACCAGCGCCGACGCGGCCTGCCTCGACGCGGTCGAGGCCGCGGCCGCCCACTTCGGCGTCGCCCCCCGCCGGGTGGCGCAGGGCACCTGGACCCGCCTCTACCTGCCGTCACCAGTCACCGCCGACCGGTCCCGGCGCAACCCGATCGCCGAGTGGCTCGACCGGTGGGGCCTGTGCGGGGTGCCCGAGCACGAGCGCCGCATCCCGGCACCGGTGTTCGCCCTCGGTGACGCCCAGGTGGCGGCGTTCCTGGGCCACCTGTGGGCCACCGACGGGTGCGGTGGCCGTTCGGGCGACGGCCGCATCCTCTTCACGACCGCCGGCCGCGGTCTCGCCGACGACATCAGCCTGCTGCTGCTGCGCCTCGACATCCCGTCGACGCTGCGCGAGGTCACCGGCGAGCCCGAGCGGCCGGCCTACCAGCTCGCCGTCGAGGGCACCGACCGGGCGGCCTTCGTCGACAGGGTCGCGCTCGTGGGGCAGCGCCGGACGGCGGCCCAGGCCCTGCTCGACCCCGACGGCGAGGACACACGCCAGGGCGGTGCCAACGATGTCGCGGCCGTCATCGGCCCGCCCGCCACGGGTGACGCCGCCTGGGACCGCGTGGTCGCCATCGAGCCACGCGGGCGCGAGCCGGTGTACGACGCGACCGTCGAGTCGACCCACAACTTCGTGGCCAACGGCATCACCGTCGAGAACAGCATCGAGCAGGACGCGGACGTCGTGATGTTCATCTACCGCGACGACGTGTACCACGGCGACTCACCCGACCGGGGCCAGGCCGAGATCATCGTGGCCAAGCACCGCAACGGCCCCACCGGCGTCTGCCGGCTGGCGTTCCTCGAGCAGTTCACCCGGTTCGCCAACATGGCCAAGGTCGACTGACCGCGTCGAGGACGCGATCCACGACACCGTGCTCCTACGCGGTCCCGCGCATGTCACGGGTGCTCGGATCCCCGGCGGACCGAGGAGAGCAGGCCGCGCACCGTGGCGACGTGCAGGCGCGTGCCGATGACCAGCAGGCGGTAGACGCCGCCGGTCACACCCGGGAAGGTGGCGCGAGTCTCGGCACGTAGCCGCGACCGATCCGAGCCCACCTCGTCGAGTCGGAAGGTGAGGGCGTAGGACGAGAAGCGGTGACGCCCTTCCAGCACCAGCTCGTGGCCCGGCTCCGCGGCGACCACACGGAAGCCGGGGATCGTCGAGCCTCGTGCGAGGGGCCGCGGGCCCGAGGCCGTGGCAGGGGCGCAGCCGATCGCCCGGGCGTACGCGGCGGCGCCGGGTCGTGAGAAGGCTCGGTCCACGGCGCCGAGCAGCGTGGGCCAGACATCGTCGACGGCGGCCGCGATGGCCGTCTCGTGCTCGTCGATGTACGGCAGCTGAGCGATGTCCATCACGACCTCCGCGAGGCTGATCTCCGTGGGGCGCCGGTCGAACGCCCACCATGCTCCGACGGCGCGCTGCGGCGCATCAGCGTTCTTCCCTGTCGACGACGTGACCATCTCGGGCGCCGTAGCGGTCGACGAGCTCGGCGCCGATCCGGGCCAGCTCGGCCACCACGTCGGGCGGTTCCACCACGTCGACCAGCGTGGCCCAGCCGGCCAGCTGCTCGGCGACCGCGGTGGTCGACTGGGCGGCCACCCGGACCCGGAGGCGCCCGTCGGGCTCCTCGCCGGCGACCTCGGCGTAGCGCCCGAACGTGGCCCGCAACCCGGCGACCAACGGGGCGGCGACCAGCACGGTCGCCGACGCCCCGGATCGCCGTTGCTCCACCTCGTCGACCACGCGCTGCCAGGCGTCGGCCAGCTCGAAGCCGGTGGGCCGGCTGGCGGGCAGGTCGGTCACCTCGGCCTCGACGATCCGGTCCAACCGGAAGGTGCGCTGACCCCTGTCGGTGCCGGCGACGAGGTACCAGACGCCGTCCTTGTCGACCAGGCCCCACGGGTCCACCCGTCGCTCGCTGGGCCCACCGGGCGACCGGCCGGCATAGACGAGTCGCACCTGCCGCCGGCGCACCACCGCGCGCTGCAGCGGCTCGACCAGCGGCGGCCGGTCCTTGCCCCGCTCGCCCCACGCCGCCTGGTCGACCACCAGCGCCCGGGCGGCCGCCTCGGCGTCGGGGCGAAACGGGTCGGGCAGCGCCCGCACCAGCTTGCGCAGCGCCGAGCGGGCCTCGGGCACGGTGCCGGTCGACGGCCCGAGCAGTACGAACAGCGCCTCGGCCTCGGCTGCGGTCAGCCCGCTGAGGTCGGTGCGGGCACCGCCGAGCAGCGACCACCCGCCGCCGCGCCCCGGCTGGGGGTACACCGGGATGCCCGCGCCCGACAGCGCCTCGAGGTCGCGACGAGCGGTGGCCACCGACACCTCCAGCTCGCCGGCCAGCTCGGCCGCCGTCACCCGGCCCCGGGCTTGGAGCAGCAGCAGCGCGGCCACGAGCCGCTCGGCACGCATGGGATCAGTCTGTCGCGCAAAGTGGTCACAAGGTGAGCACTTTTGTGGCCGACACTGATGGTGGCCTCGGCGAGGGACGCCGGGCGAGAGAGGAGAGACGATGTTGCGAGGCATGGCGACAGTCAGCTACTGGGCGGCCGACCTGGACGCGGCCGCGGCCTGGTACACCGAGCTGCTGGGCATCGAGCCCTACTTCGAGCGTCCCGGCGGCGGCGAGCCGGCGGCCTACGTCGAGTTCCGCATCGGCGATCACCAGCACGAGCTGGGCCTGATCGACAGCCGCTACTCGCCGGGCGGCCCGCCGGCTGGGCGCTCCGGCGCCGTCCTGTACTGGCACGTCGACGACCTGCCCGCAGCCGTGGACAGGCTGCTGGCGATGGGGGCCGAACCGCACCAGCCCATCACCGAGCGCGGGTCCGGGTTCGTCACCGCGTCGGTTGTCGATCCCTTCGGCAACGTCCTCGGCATCATGCGCAACCCGCACTACCTGGAGATGCTCGACCGGCGGTAGCCGGCCGGGCCCCTCAGGTCGGACCGACGACCGCACATCGGGAGATCACGTGGCAGCGCTCGACACCGAAGAGCGCGGCTCAGGCCGACCAGGGCCCCACGCCGCCGATGCTCTCGGGGGCGATGCGCAGCACGTAGCCGGGCGGCGGGTCGTCGAAGGGCGGGAACCGGGTGTCGGGTCCCAGGTACACGTGGGCGAGCCGCTGCAGCAGCTCGGGCGCGCCGCCCTCGGTGATCCGGGCGGTGCCCTTCACGACGAGGTACTCGTCGAGGCCCATCGCGTTGCGGTGGCCGGTCTCGAGCGAGAGCACCACCCGGGGTTCGCGCTGCACGTTGCGCAGCTTCTGGCGCATGCCGAGGTGACCGCTGACGATCTCGTCGCCGTCGAGCCCGACCCACACGATGCTGACCTGCGGGCTGCCGTCGGCGTTGATCGTCGCCAGGTGCGCGAGCCGTCCGGCGGTCACGATGGCCTGGGCCTCGGCGGTGAGCACGGTCATGCCGGCACGCTACCCGCCACCGGCGGCGCCGCGGCCGGCGCTACGCTCGGGCCGACACGTTCACGGCGGCGGCCGTGGTGGGCGTGGCGGCGGTCCGCAGAGACAGCAGTCGAGCGGGTGTGGACGTGCATGGCAGGCGCGCGCCCGGTGGAGGCGGCGGTGCCGATGGCGGGGTTCCTGGTGCGGGTGTGGCGGTGGCTCGACCGGCAGGTCGACGTCATGCTGGCCGAGCACCGCGAGATGATCGAGCAGAGCTGGCCGGTCGGCGACGACGTGAGCGGCGCGCCCGATGGCGGGCGCTCGGACACGGGCCCGGTCGCGGAGCCGCCGCCCTCGACCTGAGACGGCCGGTCCGAGATCCGCCGTACGATCCCGCAGATGACGACCGACGAGCGCCGCCCCGACCGGGCCATCCGGGTGTGCCGGCTCACACCGGTCGGCGCCCGGGCCCGAGCGCCGGCAGGACGGGTCAGTCCGGCAGAGCCGCCAGCACGTCGCCGGCGATCGGGGCGGCCACCGTGCCCCCCGCCTCGCCGCCCTCGACCAGCACGGCCACGGCCAGGTCGCCGCGGATGCCGACGAACCAGGCGTGCGTCGGTGGCGGGTCGCCGGTGTCGTACTCGGCCGTGCCCGTCTTGCCGGCGATGTCGGCACCCGGGACCGCCGCGGCCGTGCCGCTGCCCTCGGCGACGACGCGGCGCATCAGGTCGTGCAGCGTCTCGGGTGTGCCGCCGGCCAGCGTGGTGGGCGCCGGCGCGTCGTCGGCCTCGACGTCGGGCAGCAGCACCGGTGGCTCCCAGGTGCCGTCGACGACCGCGGCGGCGACCGTCGCCATGTGCAGCGGGCTGGCCGTCACGCGTCCCTGCCCGATGGTGGCGGCCGCCTGCTCGGTGGCGTCCTCCGGGGCGGGGAAGCTGGCGGCGCCGGTGTCGAG
Organism: Acidimicrobiales bacterium; assembly: GCA_035708905.1. GTDB lineage: Bacteria > Actinomycetota > Acidimicrobiia > Acidimicrobiales > VFJN01 > ZC4RG19. The sequence goes on from DASTFE010000250.1 coordinate 5,675, forward strand.
GCCCACCGAGTACGAGGCGTTGAAACCGAAGCTCTCGGCCGCCGCCACCAGGTCGTCGCCGGCGAGGTCGGCGGCCGCCGAGATGAACGCGGTGTTGCACGACTCGGCGAACGCGAGCCCGAACGGCACCGTCCCCAGGCTGGAGCGCTCGAAGTTCCTGAAGTCGCGGCCGCCCGCGTTGACGGTCTCGGTGCAGTCGACCGGGGTGTCGGGGGTGACGCCGGCGCCCAGCAGCGCCGCGGTGGTGACGATCTTGAACGTCGAGCCGGGCGGGTACTCGCCTCCGAGCGCCCGGTTGAACTCATCGAGAGGGCGGGAGGCGACGGCCCGGACGTTGCCCGCGCTGTCGACGACGACGATGGCCGTGGGGGCGTCGCTGTCGCCGAGCGCGCCCTCGACCGCGAGCTGGACCGCGGGATCGATGGTGGTGCGCACCGGCTCGGGTTCGCGGCCCTCGAACCGCTCGACCTCGTCGACCACCTCGCCGTCCGCGTCGACGACCCGGATGGTGCTCGTGGGCGTGCCGGCCAACTGCTCCTCGAACCGGGCCTCCAGGCCGCTCAGCCCCACCCGGTCGCCCGCCTGGTAGGGCTCGCCCAGCTCCTCGAGCCGCTCGGCCGTGATCTCGCCGTAGCGCCCCAGCACGTGGGCCGCGAACTCGGGCGTGGGGCCACCCCGCAGGTGGGTGTCGCGGAAGCGGGTGCCGGGCAGCGGGTAGATCACCGGCTCGACCTGCTGGTAGCGGTCGAGGTCGACCGTGGTGATGGTGACGAAGTGGTCGGGCTGCACGCCCGGCGCGTTCAGCGCCTCGTCGATGGCCTCGGGCGCGATGCCGAGCTCGGCCTGGAACGCCACCTTGACGGTGTCGAGGTCAGTGACCGCGCGAGGCTCGAGGCCGATGACCCGGGCCGGGCGGCCCGTCGAGAGCGGCTCGCCGGCGGCATCGAGGATGGGCGCCCGCTCGGGGACCTCGCGGGTGCGGTCGAGGTGCTGTCCCTCGCCGAGCGCCGGGTGCATGTTGGTGGGCGCCCACTCGACCAGCCAGCCGTCGTCCTCGGTGTCCTCGACGATCGGCAGCGTGCCGTCGTAGGTCCACTCGCCGGCACCCGACAGGTCGAGGGTGGCGGTGTAGCGGGCGACGCCGGTGCTGCCACCGGTGTCGACCGAGGTGAGCTCGTAGCCGGCGGCGTCCACGCCCAGATCGTCGACCATCGCCTGGTGGTCGTCGGCGAACGAGGCGGGAGGGTCGACGACCCGCGCCGCCATGGCGGCGAAGTCTCCGGCGGCCCAGTCGTCGAGGTACGCCTCGATCGACGCGGTGGGCGAGGTCGTGTCGTCGCGCATGAGCCAGAAGATGGCGTAGACCGCTGCTCCCAGCAGGACGACGCCGACCAGCGCCACGAGGCGGTAGCGGCTCGACATCGCTGGCACGCTACCTCCCGCGTGCTCGGCCGCACCCGGCACCACCCCGCAGGTGGCGGCGGTGACGGGCGGTGCCCCGGGGAGGTCGAGGAGGCGTCTGGCATCCTGGACGCATGGCCGAGCCGCCGCGCCGACCGGCGCGACACGACCAGGTGACGTCGGGGGCGCGGCCTCCCCGGTGGACCTTCCCGCTGCTCGGCAGCCGGGTGCGGCTGAGCGTCGGCATGGCGGTGTGGCTGGCCCTCGCCGTCGGGATCGTCGCGGCCGGCCCGTCCCGGCCGGTCGCCTGGGCGCCGCTGCTGGTCACGCTCAGCGTGGCCGGGTCGACGCTCGTCCACGAAGCCGCCCACGCCTGGGTCGCGCACAACCTCGGCTACCGGGTCGAGTGGGTGGTGCTGGGCGGCTTCGCCGGCCTGACCGCCTACTTCGGCCGCGACGACCGTCCGCTCGAGCGCGCCGCAGTTGCGCTGGCCGGGCCCGCGGCCAGCGGCGGCCTGGTGATCGGGCTGGTTGCCGTGCGTGCCCTGCTCACCCCGCCGACCCTGCTGACCGCCCTTGTCGAGCTCGTCATCGCCATGAACGTCGTGGCGCTCGTCATCAACCTCCTCCCGGTCGGGGGGACCGACGGCGCGCACCTGGTGCAGGGCCTGTTCCAGCACCGCCGCCAGTCGCGACCGACCCGCCGCTGACGCCACGCCCCGGCGGGCGCTGCGCCGCGCCGGCTGGGGGCGGCCCATCGCCGACCCCTACGCTGGACGGCGATGTTCCTCGGCGAAGACCTGCTCGCCTACCTCGTCCTGGCGCTCGGCGCGGCGATGGCCGTCGGCAGCCTGGCGGCGCTGGTGCGGCCCCCCGAGTCCCCCAAGGACGGCGAGCTGGCCCGGGCGCCGCTCAGCCGCAGCCTGGTCATGATCGTCGTCGGCACCGTGGCGGCGGTCTGGGCGCTGGCCAGCCTGGTCGCGGGCTGACCTCCGATGCCGCCGGCGCACCGCCCGCTCCCGCCCGGCGGCCCGGCCGCCGACCATTCCCCCGCGGCGGTGCCAGCCCTCGGCGGGGGCGGCGGGCCCGATCGCGACGCCGCCCACGACCGGCTGGCGGCGCAGGTGGGCTTCGTGCTCGAGGTCGACCGGCTGAAGTCGGTGCTGCGCCGCGGCTACGTGGCGGACGGGTCGCGCTACGAGAACTCGGCCGAGCACTCGTGGACGCTGGCGCTCATGGCGCTCGTGCTGGCCGAGCACGCCGCCGAGCCCGTCGACCTGGCCACGGTGCTGCGCATGGTGGTCATCCACGACCTGGTCGAGGTCGATGCCGGCGACACCTACGTCTACGACGACGCCGGCCGGGCCGCCGCCGAGGAGCGCGAGCGCCGGGCCGCCGACCGCCTCTTCGGCCTGCTGCCCGACGACCAGGGGAGCGCGCTCCGGGCGGTCTGGGTCGAGTTCGAGACCGGCACCAGCCCTGAAGCCCGCTTCGCCCGAGCGCTCGACCGGTTCGCCGGCTTCCTGCTCAACCATGCCAGCGAGGGCGCGTCGTGGCGCGAGAACGGCGTCACCGCCGACCGGGTCCACGCCCGCAACGAGCGGATCGGCAGCGGCTCGCCGGCCTTGTGGGACGAGGTGCAGCGGCGCCTGGCCGACGCGGTGGCGCGCGGGTGGGTCGACGCCGGGCCCTCCAGCCCGCCCAGCGGTGGCACGCCCGGCTGAGCCGAGCACCGCCCGGCGCGGCGCCGGGTCGACGGGCGGTGTCGACGGGGCGTCAGGTCGGGCTCGACGGCACCCGCTCGAGCTTGAGGCCCAGTGCCTCGAGCGTCTCGAACGGCCGGTTGTAGCCACGCTCGAGGTGGTGGATGCCGTGCAGCGTCGACGGGCCGTCGGCCACGGCGGCGGCGATCACGGACGAGAAGCCGGCACGCACGTCGGGGATGGTCACCTCGGCGCCCCGCAGCTTGGACACGCCGCGCACGACCGCAGAGTGGAGCGCGTTGGTGTCGTGGAACCGGCAGGCGGGGCCACCGAGGCAGGTGTCGAACAACTCGATCTCGGCGCCCATGGTGGTGAGCTCGCGGACATAGCCCAGCCGGTCCTCGTAGACCGTCTCGTGGATGACCGACATGCCCTCGGCCTGGGTCATGAGCACGATGAGCGGCGGCTGCCAGTCGGTCATGAACCCGGGATGGGTGTCGGTCTGCACCGCCACGGGGCGGAGACCCTGTTCGGCGTAGGCCGAGATGTACTCGTCGGTGATCTCGAACCGGGCGCCCATCTTCTGCAGCGTGTCGATCGCGGTGACCAGCCGGTCCTGCGCGCAGCCGCCCACCCGCACCTGCCCGCCGGTCATCAGGCCGGCGACGAGGTACGAGAAGGCCTCGAGCCGGTCGCCTTGCAGTCGGGCGTTGGCCCCCCGCAGGTGGTCGACCCCCTCGATGATGATGCGGCGGTCGGGCTTGAACCCGATGCGCGCCCCCATGCGCTGGAGGAACAGGGCCAGCTCGGTGACCTCGGGCTCGAGTGCGGCGTTGCGGAGCACGGTACGGCCCTCGGCGAGCACGGCGGTGAGCAGCACGCTCTCGGTGGCGCCGACGCTGGGGTACGGCAGCGTGATCTGGGCGCCGCGGAGGTGGTCGCCCGTGGCCTCGATGCCGTCGGGCGTGATCGAGATACGGGCGCCCATCTTCTCGAGCGCCTCGATGTGGAAGTCGACCGGACGCTGGCCGATGCGGTCGCCGCCGACCAGCGGCACGAACGCCTCGTGGTTGCGGGCCAGCAGCGGCCCCAGCAGCAGGATGGGGATGCGGTTGAGCCCGCTGAACTCGAGCGGCACGTCGGAGCCCGGCGAGTCGACGGGGTCGATGGTGATGCGGTGGCCGTCGATCTCGACGCCGATGCCCAGCGAGGTCAGGATGTCGGCCGTGATGCCGACGTCACCGACCTGGGGGGCGTTGGTGACGGTGCTGGGCTCGGTGCCGAGGATGGCGGCGACCATGTGCTTGGTCACGGCGTTCTTCGAGCCGCTGACCTCGACCTCGCCGACCAGCGGTCCGGTGGGGCGGATGTGCCAGGCGTGGTCCACGGGCTCGTTCATCGGGGCGAGCGTAGCCGTCGCCCGGCGCCGGGCCCGTCCGCGAGCACGTCCGATCCCGCCCGGACGGCGTCATCACTTCACGTGGTTCTGACGCGCAAGAGGTG
>DASTFE010000251.1:0-19183 GCA_035708905.1 Acidimicrobiales bacterium
TCGGGCCGGGATCGGAGACCCGCCCGGAGCAGGTGAGCACGGGCGATCGTAGGCCACGGGCGGGACGGGCGCGAGCGGTGGGCACACAGGGTCCGCGCGAGGCCGGGCCCGTCCGGCGCGGCGGGCCGGCGAGGGCCCGCCGCACCGGGCGACAGGGTCCGGGTGGCGGACCGGCGGCGGCCGGCCGCGCTACCCGTCGTCGTCGTTGTCGTTGTCGTTGTCGTCGTCGTTGTCGTCGTCGAGGTCGTCGACCTCGTCCTCCACGTCGTCGCCGATGTCCTCCACCGTGTCCTCGACGTCCTCGACGGTGTCGTCGATGTTGGTGTCGCCGTCGTCATCGTCGTCGCCGCACGCCGCGACCCCGGCGAGCGTGAGCACTCCCGCGGACACCAGAGCCGCTGACCGTCGCAACCGTCGCATGAAGCCTCCTGAACCTCGGGTGAGCCGGGGCCCGCGACCGCCACCCGTTGGTGACCCCCCGGCACGACGGCGTTTACCCGCGCCGTGGGCACGGCATACTCCGGCGAGCCGGGCGGCGGCCCGCAGCGAGCCGAGGGCTAGCTGACGTCGATGCGCTGGACGCGGGGCTCGCCGTCCGCGGCGGGCGGGTGGCCGGGAGCCGCCTGGTCGGGCCGGGGGTGGCCGCCCGTGCCCGTCATCCGCCGGGCGACGTCACCGACCGCCGTCAGCGTGCCCGCCAGCGAGGCGAGCGCCTCGGGATCGTTCACCCACTCCTCGGCCACGTCGAGCGCGGCGCGCGCCGCCTCGATGAGCTCGCGCGCCGCCGCCTGGAGGTGCTCGACACCCTCGCGCGCCCGTGCCTGCGCCTCGGGAGACATGTCGCTGTTCGTCATCGGGCGGCCCATCCGTCGCTCCTCGTGCCGTGGCGGTCTCGACCGGTCATGTCACCGCCCGGGCCGCCGGGCCCACGCCCGCCACCTGCTGGCCGTCCGATGCCCGCTCGGCCGACGGGTCGGCGAACGTGACCGACAGGCGGCCGTCGCGCAGTGCTGCGCCGCTGACGACCCGGCGGCGCAGCGCGTCCGGCAGCACGACGGCCCGCCGGTAGGGGCCGACCCGCACGAGCAGCTCGTCGCCCGAGCGGCCCAGGTCGAGGTCGTCGCGGTCGGTGAAGGGCAGGTCGATCTCGAGGGCCATGGCGTCACCGTCGCGCCGCACCCGCATGGGCTCGCGGGCGCCGTAGCGGGCGGTGGGGTCCTCGTCGCCGTACATGGCCTGGGCGAAGCTGCGCAGCGGGTCGACGCCGACCTGCTCGCTCGGCTGCAGCGGCACCCGCAGCACGGGCACGGGCGCGAACCCGCGCTCGATGGCGACCAGGTGCTCGGCCTGCGCCGCCTTCCACCGGTCGAACCAGGGGTCGGCGACGTCGTCGGGCAGCAGGCGGTTGGCCACCACCGCGTCGACGTGGTAGCCGAACAGCGACAGGTAGGTGTGCGTGCGCCGGGCCTCGGCGATGACCATGCGCTCGGGGTTCACCACGAGGCGCACGCTCGTGCGCCGTCCGTCGGTGAGCAGGTCGCGCACCCCGGCCAGCCGCTGGTAGAAGCGCTCGGTCGCCCCGAACACCTCGTCGCCCGCCACCGGCAGGCTGGTGACCCTGGCCACGAGGGGCGAGACCATCCGGTTGACCCGGCGGCCGATCGGGAAGACGCGCTCCATGTAGCGGGCGAGCACGTCGGGCAGCGACAGCAGCCGGATCGTCTCGGCCGTGGGGGCGCAGTCGACCACCAGCACGTCCCAGTCGCCCGAGGTGGCGTGGTGCTTGATGTCGCTGAGGGCGAAGACCTCGTCGAGCCCGGGCACCACCGACAGCTCCTCGGCTTCGAGCCCCTCGACGCCCGCCCACTTGAACACGTCGATCAGGTAGCGCTGGATCTCGCCCCAGGACTCCTCCATCCGGTCCTGGGCGTCGAGCTGCTGGCCCCAGAGGCCGTCGGCCACGGGCGCGGCCAGCGGGCCGAGGGGGACGTCGAAGGCGTCGCCCAGCGAGTGGGCCGGGTCGGTCGACAGGGCGAGGGTGCGCAGCCCCGCGTCCGCGCAGCGCAGCGCGGTGGCCGCGGAGGCCGTGGTCTTGCCGACGCCGCCCTTGCCCGTGAACAGCAGGATGCGGGTGGGCGACCCCTGCCCCGCCGGTGCCCCAGCCGTCGCCATCAGCGCTCGAGGTGGTCGCGCAGCGAGCGCAGCGCGGTGGTGAGCAGGCGGCTCTCGGCCCGCCGCTTGACGAACCCGGGCAGCGGCAGGATCAGGTCGACCTCGAGGTGGTAGGTGACGTGGGTGCGCTCGGCGTCGCCCTCGACGGCCGCCAGCTCGTAGCTGCCGTCGAGCTTGCGGGTGATGTCGCCCCGCACCTGCCGCCAGGCCAGCACCCGGGGGGCGTCGGCGTAGTCGTAGCGCAGCGTGTAGCTGGTGCTGCGCCCCATGGCGGCCGCCCGGAAGGCCACCTCGTGCGCCCGCCCCTCGTCGTCGCGGGACACGACCTCGGCCGACTTCAGGTCGGGTGCCCAGCGCGGGTAGTCCTCGAACGCCGTCAGCACCTCCCACGTGCGCTGCGGCGACGCGCCGACGACCATCTGCTGCGTCGCCTGGTCAGCCATCCTGCGAAGCCCCCTGGACGTGAGCGGTCGGACCAGGGCACGTTAGTGCGCGCAAGCACACCGGTCGGACGCCGGGCAACGGTCTCCGGGGTGCCGTCACGGTGGCAGCGGGCCACGCACCGAGGGGTTTACGGTGCGCCCATGACGGCGAGCGGCCCGGACCACGTCAGCACCAACGCCGCGTGGTGGGATGCGCGCCGGGACGAGCAGCTGGCGTTGGCCCGGCGAGGATGGTCGGCGGCCGAACCGACGTGGGGCATCTTCGGTGTTCCCGAGTCGGTGGCGGGGCTCCTGCCGGCAGACGTCGACGGCGCCGCCGTCGTGGAGCTGGGCTGCGGGACGGCGTACGTGTCTGCCTGGCTGGCCCGCCGCGGTGCCCGACCCGTGGGGGTCGATCCCAGCTCGGGGCAGCTGCGCATCGCGCGCCAGGCGCAGGACGAGTTCGGGCTGCGGTTCCCGCTGGTGCGGGCCCCCGCCGAGCAGGTCCCGCTGCGGGACCGGGCGTTCGATCTCGTCATCAGCGAGTACGGCGCGGCCATCTGGGCCGATCCGTACCTCTGGATCCCCGAGGCGGCGCGCCTGCTCCGGCCGGGCGGGGAGCTCGTGTTCCTCGGCAACAGCACGCTGTTGATGCTGTGCGTGCCCGACGAGGACGGCGTCGCGGCCACCGATCGCCTGCTCCGGCCGCAGTTCGGCATGCACCGCTTCGACTGGCCGGACGATCCCACTGTCGAGTTCCACCTCTCCCACGGCGACTGGATCCGGCTGCTCCGAGCGAATGGCTTCGAGATCGAGGACCTCGTCGAGCTGCAACCGCCCGACGGCGCCGACAGCGCCTACCCGTTCGTGACAGCCCGGTGGGCACGTCGCTGGCCGTGCGAGGAGGCCTGGCGGGCGCGGCGGCGATGACCTCGACGGCCGCGTACCGTCCGAATGCGCTCGTCGGCGTGGCCGCCTGCTGGCTCAGTGACCCCTGGGTGGGAAGCGGCCGTGGCGGGCGCCCCACAGCGCCATGAGGCCGACGCCCAGCATCGGGACCAGCACCGCGAAGGCGAGCGCGGTGAACGGGCGGACCGCAGCCACCGCCACGGCCACCACCACCTGGGCCGCGAGCGCCAGGCGCAGGCTGCGGACGACGCGGGCGGGCGCGACGCTCTGGCCCGGGAAGAACACCCCGCCCATGGTGAGCGCCTCGTAGCGGCTGCGGCCGACGGCGACCGCGTACGCCCACAGGAAGGCCGCGCACCCGGCGGCGAAGAGCACGAGGTCGAGCGGCACCGACACGTACTGGAACACGTCCGGCACTGCCGCCGCGGCCACGGAGACCACCGCGAACGCCGCGGTCGCCCACACGTCGAGCCGGACGATGACCTCACCCGCGCCGTCGTCCGGAACCGGTGGCGCGGCCACCGCGTCGCCCGCCGGTTCGGCGCTCGTCCCCGCGCCGGCCGGCACCCCGCCGTCACCGGGCCTGCCGTCGTGCCCGCTCACCACCGGTCCAGCACCCCGGCCAGCCGGCCGGCCAGCACGTCGTAGGCGAGGTCGCGCTCGACCCGGGTCCGGGCCGCGACCCCCATGGCGCGCCGGCGCCCGGGATCGTCGAGCAGCACGGCCAACGCCCGGGCCACCGCCTGGCGATCGCGGGGCCGCGGCACCACGAGCCCCGTCTCGCCGTCGGCCACGGCCTCGGCCGCCCCGCCGCTGTCGCCCGCGACCTGCGGCACCGCGCACCCAGCCGCCTCGAGGAACACGATGCCGAAGCCCTCCTGCTCGAGCCCCGCCCAGCGGTTGCGGCACACCATGGCGTACACGTCCGCGCAGCCGTAGAGCGCCGGCAGCTCGGTGTCGGGCACCCGGCCGAGCAGCCGCACCGGTGCACCGGCGCGGCGGACGAGGCGGTCGAGTCGACCGCGGTCGCGTCCCGCGCCGCCGATGACCACGACCAGGTCGGGCCGGGACGGCGCGAGAAGCGCCGCCGCCTCGATGAGCACGTCCATGCCCTTGCGGGGCACCAGCCGGCTGAGGCTGACGACCACCCGGGCGTCGTCGGGCAGGTCGAACAGCGCCCGAGCCTTGGCCCGACCCTCGGCGTCGAGCGGGACGAAGCGGGCGGGGTCGACGCCGGGCGGCACGACCGTGACCGGCAGCGCCCGGCCGGCGGCCCGCTCGGCCTCGGCGGCCGGGTAGCCGCCGGCGGCGATCACCTCGGACGCCCCCCGCAGCACCTTCCCCAGCACCCCCCGGGCGCCGGGCAGGCGACCGGGCACCGTCACCTCGGCGCCGTGCAGCACCAGGCCGTAGGGACGGCTCAGCCGGGGGCCCAGCAGCCCGAGCGGCAACGCGGGGTCGAGCACGACCAGCGAGGCCCCGACCTCGTCGGCGAGGGCGTCGATCCGCCCGGCCAGGCCACCCGTCGGCAGCAGCACCCGCTCGGGGGTTCGCACGACGCGGAACGGCTGCGCCGCGTCCCACTCGCCCGCGCCGGCGTATGCCGTGGTCAGCACCGTGAAGCCCGCGGGGTCGAGGCGCCGCCACAGCTCCCACAGGTAGGACTGGATGCCGCCCAGCTTGGGTGGGAAGTCGTTGGTGACCAGCAGGTGCGACACGGTGTCGGGGGCTCCTCGGGGTCAGCGGCGTTCGACGGGCGCCGCCAGCTCGGCGCGGACCAGCGGGTCGGGGTCGTCGTCGAGCGGGGGGCAGGTGCCGCGCACCAGGTCGTCGCGGGCCAGGCGGCGGGCCGCCCACACCGCGTGCGCCCGCACCAGCCCGTCGGGGGCGGCCAGCGCGGCCCGCAGCGCCGTCGCCACCCGCCCGTCGGCGGGATCGGCCACGTTGGCCAGCACGATGAGGGCGTTGCGGCGCAGGTAGCGGGCCTGGCGCCGGGGCACGTACCAGCGGCCGTGGCGGTCGAGCAGCTCGTCGTCGGTGGCGGCGAGCAGGTCGAGCAGGTCGACGGTGGCGTCGGCCCCGTCGACCGGCGGCGCCGGCACGGCACGGGCGACCCGCCGGTTGGGCGGGCACACCTCCTGGCAGTCGTCGCAGCCGTAGATGCGGTCGCCGAGCGCCACCCGGTGCTCGCGGGGGAACGCCCCGTCGTCCTGCAGCAACCAGGCCAGGCAGCGCCGCGCGTCGACCACCCCGGGCGCCACGATCGCCCCGGTGGGGCAGCCGTCGAGGCAGCGGGTGCAGGTGCCGCAACCGTCGCCCGCCCGCTGGCCGGTGCCCGCCAGGGGTGCGTCGGTGACGACCGACCCGAGCACGAACCAGCTGCCCTCGCCCGGCAGCAGCAGGTTGGCGTTCTTGCCGTACCAGCCCAGCCCGGCCCGGTAGGCGGCCTCGCGGTCGACGAGGGCGTTGTCGTCGGCCAGCACCCGGGCCCGCCATCCCGCCGACCGCAGCTCGCGCGCCACCGCGGTGAGCGCCGTTCGCAGCTCGCCGTAGTGGTCGGCCCAGGCGTAGCGGGCGACCCGACCCTGCGGGCGGGTGGCGTCACGAGGCCCTGCGGGCCCGGCCACCGCCCGCCGGTAGCTGCGGGCGGCCACCACGAGGGCCCGGGCCCCGGGCAGCGCGGCGCCCGGGTCGCACGAGCGCTCGGGACGCAGGTAGGTGAAGCGCATGCCGCCGTGGAGCCCGGCGGCCCGCCGGCGCTCGATGTGGCGGCGCGTGGTGGCGAAGGGCTCGACCGGCGTCACCCCCACGGCGTCGAGCCCGCGGGCCCGCCCGAGCGCGACCAGGTCGGCGGCGGTGGGGACCCGTCGGGGGGCGCGGACGGCCGTGGGCACCGGGCCATCGTGCCGACCGGTGGCCGCCGCGGCAACTCACGTCCGCCCGGTGCAGGCCGTCAGCCCGTGCGGCGGACGTGCCGCAGCTCGGGCAGCAGGCCGGCCCCCGAGAGCAGCCGGATCGCCCGCTCCTCGGCCACGTCGACCACGACCGCCTCGCCCGGCTGGCGCGAGCAGATGAACGTGACCACGCAGTCGGCGCACGTGTCGGTGCCCTGCATGGCGCAGTCGTCGCAGTCGATGGTGAGGGGCTCGTCCCCGCCGGCCCCGTCGGCACGGGACCCGTCGTGTCTGGGGCTGTCGAATCGGGACACTGGCGTCTCCTCGCTGGTCGGGGGTCGGCCGGCACGGCGACGGACTCCACCCGTGACAGACCCTACGCACGGGGTATGACACTCAAGTCAGGTGGGAGGGGTGTCGAGCTGGCGGGCGAGCGACTGCGTGGCCTCGATGAACTCGTCGATCATCTCGTAGACGACCTGTGCCGCCGGCTTCGACCGGTTCATGGTGCCGACGATCTGCCCCACGAAGTAGTTGGCGAGCCGCTCGGCGCCCGAGCCCGGGCGGTGGGCCGCGCGGTCGATGCGCGCCAGCGCGGCGTCGACGAGCACGGGCTGCATGGGCATGCCGAGGGGCGCCGGCGTGTCCGGGTCCTCCCACTCGTCGGTCCAGGCGGAGCGGAGCTGGCGGGCCGGCTTGCCCGTGCGCGACCGCGACCTGATCGTGTCCGCCGACGTGGCAGCGAGGAACTTCTGCTTGACCACGGGGTGGGTCTCGGCCTCCTCGGTGGTGAGCCACACCGAGCCGCACCACACGCCGGCGGCGCCGAGCGCCATGGCCGCCGCCATCTGCCGCCCCCGGCCGATGCCGCCCGCCCCGAGCACCGGGACGTCGCCGACGGCGTCGACGATCTCGGGCAGCAGCACCATGGTGCCGACCTCGCCGGTGTGGCCGCCGGCCTCGTAGCCCTGGGCCACGACGAGGTCGACGCCCGCGGCCACGTGGCGCTCGGCGTGCTGGGCGGCGCCGGCCAGCGCCCCGATCCGCCGGCCCGCGGCCTTGGCCCGGTCGATCATCTCCGGCGTCGGTGGACCGAGCGCGTTCACAACCAGCGCGGTACGGCGGGCGAGGGCGATGTCGAGCTGGGGCCCGGCCCGCTCGGCCGAGAAGATCATCCCCGCCCCGCCGCGGCCCGCCGCCCCGCCGTCCGGCGGCGGGACGGCGTCGCTCTCGCCGGCGGGGAGCTCCGGCACGTCGTAACGGCGGAGGATGTCGTCGACGAACGCGGCGTGCTCGGGCGGGATGCGCGCCTGCACCGCAGCGGCCGAGAGCCCACCCGCGTCCGACCCCGCGTAGCGGGCCGGCACGATGAGGTCGACGCCGTACGGGCGGTCGCCGACCTCGGCCTCGATCCAGTCGAGGTCGATCTCGAGCTGGTCGGGGGCGTGCGCCGCCGCGCCCAGCACGCCCATCCCCCCGGCTCGGGTCACGGCGGCCACCACGTCCCGGCAGTGACTGAAGGCCAGGATCGGCACGTCGATGCCGAACATCTCGGTGATCGCGGTACGCACGGTCAGCCTCCCTTCCCCGGCCCCGGGGGCACCCACGCGGCCGGGCGCTTCTCGAGATAGGCGCTCATGCCTTCGCGCGCCTCGTCGGTGGCGAAGAGCTGGGCCGAGAGCTCGCTGGTCCACACGAAGGCGTCGTCCACGGGGGCACCGGGCACATCGGCCAGCAGCCGCTTGGTCGCGGCGATGGCGCCGGGGCCACCGGCCAGCAGGTCGGCGACCACGGCGTCGACCTCGTCGTCCAGCCGGTCGGCCGGCACGGCGGCGTTGACGAGGCCCATCGCCGCAGCCTCGGCCGCCGAGAACCGGCGGCCGCGCAGGAACGCGGCGCGGGCGTCGGCGGCCCGCAGCTTCGGCAGGCAGACCACCGAGATCACCGCGGGCGCCACGCCCACCCGCACCTCGGTGAACCCGAACCGGGCCTCCTCGCTGGCGATCGAGATGTCCATGGCCGCGGCCAGACCCATGCCGCCGGCGACGCAGTGCCCGGCGATGCGCCCCACGTAGGGCTTGGGCGAGCGGGCGAACCGGCCGAACAGCAGCTCGGGGCCGACGGTCGACGGCCGGCCGCCCGACGAGCGCTCCGACAGGTCGGCGCCGGCGCAGAACACGCGGCCCCGGTTCGTGAGCACCACGACCCGCACCTCGGGATCGGCGTCGGCGCGGTCGAGGGCGTCGACGAGCTCGCCCACGAGCTGGGCGCCGAGGGCGTTGCGGTTCGCCTCGTCGGCGAGGGTGACGGTGAGGACGCTGCCGGTCAGCTGGGTCTCGACCAGGGCCATCACGCGCTCCTCCGGGCGGGGCCGTCCGTCGCCGGACCGGCGAAGGCCTGGGCCCTCTCCATCCAGTCGCGGGCGATCTCGCCGGTCACGCGGAGGGCCGTGTCGTCGACGTGGCGGCGCTGCGTGACCACGAGGCAGAAGTCGAGCGCCGGCCCGGCGACCACACCGGCGGCGTCGTCCGGCCCGAAGCACCAGCGGGCGCCGCCCGGCCCGGCCAGCTCGACGCGGACCTCGCCCGGCGGTGGCTCGAGTCCACGGTTGGCATAGGACCAGCCCCGGGTGATGACGCCGAGCCGGGCGACGTGGCGGAGCCGGTCGGTCGCCGGCCGCTCGACGCCGAGCGCGTCGACGACGTCCTGGCCGTGGGCCCAGCACTCCATGAGCCGCGCCGTGAGGAACGACTTGGCACCCATCGAGGGCCCGTACCACGCGACCCGGGTGTCGTCCGCGAGCGTGGCCGCCGCCTCCGCCAGCCGGCGGCGGTTGGCCCGCCAGGCGGCCAGCAGCGCCGGCGGCGAGAGGTGCCGGTGCAGGGTCAGGGCGTCGCGGTCCTCGGCGGACACGAGCTGGGCGACCTGGTCGGCGAAGCCGGCGGGGTCGACGATGGCGGTGGCGGCGGCACCGTCGAAGTACGTCAGGTGACCGATCTGGTCGGCCACCGACCAGCCCGGGCTCGGGGTGGCCAGGGCCCACCGGTCGTCGGTCAGGCCGGCGACGACGGCGTCGAGCGCCTCCTGCTCGGCGCGCATGTCGGCGGCGACCTCGCGGACGTCGGTCACGGGCGCTCCTCCATGGGTAGGGACATCAGACCCCGCAGGACCAGGTCGACGACCTCGTCCGCGGCCTCCTTCGGCGACGACCGCAGTGTCGGGATGACCGCGGGCCGGGAGAAGAACCGGCCGAGGCCGGCCAGGACCCGCGCGACGGCCGCGGTGTCGACATCCGGGATGTCGCCGCGCTCGACGGCGAGGTCGAGCAGCGTGCGGGTCACGACGAACAGGTACTCGCTGTGCTCGTCGGCCAGCCGCTGCGCCGCGGGCACCGCCGCCAGGTCGCGGGCGAAGGCCTCGGTCCAGCCGCTCACCGCCACGGTGGCCGCCTCGAGGTAGGCGCGCACGGCGTCCAGGGGCGCGAGGTCGTGGCCGATGGCGCCGCGCGCCTGCCGGCCGATGCGCCACAGGTTGCGGTCGACGACGATCAGCACCAGCTCGTCACGGCTGGGCGCCAGGGCGTAGAGGGTGCGCAGCGAGCAGTTGAGCCGGGCGGCGAGGCCGGCCATCGTCAGGTCGGCGAAGCCCTCGGCGAACATGCCCTCCATCTGGTCGAGCAACTGGCGCTGGCGGTCGGTCAGCGCCCGCTCGCGCTCTCGGGCGAGCACCGGCCGCGGCCGGCGGACGGCCCGGAGCCGCCGCTGCGTCTCGTCGACCGCGAGGTCGGCGGAGGTCATGCGGGCCTCGGGTCGCGGGGCAGGCCGAGGACCATCTCGGCCACGATGTTGCGCTGGATGGCGAACGTGCCGCCGCCGAGCGTCAGCGCGGGCGCGAACAGGAAGCCGTAGTGCCAGATCGGGTCGACGCCGGGGACGGGCCCGGGGCTGCCCTCGACCTCGGTGGGACCGGTCCGCGCCGACGCGGGCAGCTCACCCGCCGGCCCCGACCCCCCGAGCATCCCGAGCGGCCCGGCGAGGTCCTTGGCCAGGGCCATCACCTGCTGGCCGTGCTCGTCTGCCATCACCTTCTGGATCGACGCCTCCGGCCCCGGAGCCCGCCCGGCGAGGCTCGCGCTCAACGTGCGCAGCCGGTTCAGGCGCAGCACCTCGGCCTCGCAGTGCAGCGAGGCCAGCCGCTGCCGCAGGTGCGGGTCGGCGACCCCACCGGCGGCCCGCACGAGGTCTAGCAGCATGGCGGCGGAGGGACCCGAGCCCCACAGCGAGCCGGACGACGAGAGCATCACCCGCTCGTTCGACAGCGTCACCTTGGCGAGCCGCCAGCCCGCGCCCTCGTCGCCGACCCGCAGCGAGGCGGGCAGCCGCACGTCGTCGAAGAAGACCTGGTTGAACGCGTGCGCCCTCGTCATGTCGACGATCGGCCGCATCGTGATGCCCGGCAGGTCCATCGGGCAGACGAAGTACGAGATACCGCGGTGCCGCGGGACCGCCGGATCGGTGCGGGCGATCAGGATCCCGTAGCGGCTCTGGTGGGCGCCGCTGGTCCAGATCTTCGACCCGTTGACCACGTACTCGTCGCCGTCGCGCTCGGCCCGGGTGGAGAGGCCGGCCAGATCGGATCCGGCGTCGGGCTCGCTGAAGAGCTGGCACCACCGGTCCTCGCCGCTCAGGATCCCGGGGAGGAAGCGCCGCTGCTGGTCGGGCGTGCCGGCGACCAGCAGGGTCGGCGCCGCCCAGCCGATGCCGATGCCACCCGGGCGTGTCACGCCGGCCCGGTCCAGCTCGTCGTCGATGATCAACCGGTGGATCGGGTCGGCGCCCAGGCCCCAGGGCGGCGGCCACTGCGGCACCACGTAGCCCGCCTCCGCGAGCTGGCGGCCGGTGGGCCGGGGGTGGCCCTCGAGCCACGCGCGCACCGCCACCCGGCGGGGATCGTCGTCGGGCGGGAGGTCGAAGTCCACGCTCAGGCGCCCTCCGGCAGCAGCGCGGCAGGGACGTCGACCACCCGGGCCCGCAGCCACTCCCCGAGGCTCTTGGCCTGGGCGTCCTGGCGGGTGGAGGCCGCCACCCCCTCCTGCAGCAGCCCGTGGATCACGAAGTTGAGCGAGCGCAGGGCCGGGAGGCGGTGGCGGTCGACGGCGAGGTCTGCGGTCTCCGGCAGCAGCGCCCGCAGGCGGTCGACCGTGAGGAAGCCGTCGAGCCACGCCCACCCCTCGTCGCTGCGGGCGAACACGCCGAGGTTGGCGTCGCCGCCCTTGTCGCCGGAGCGGGTGCCGACGACGCGACCGAGGGGCGCGGCGACGCTCGGGCCGCCCGGTGGCGCGGCGTCGGGGCCCGCAACCGGCGTCACGGCCACCACCGAGGTCGGCGGCGGTGCCACCGAGTCGACCACGGTGCGGTCGCCGCCGAGCACGACGACGTGCTGGGGCACCAGCGCCGCCGGCACGACGGCCGGGCGGTACACGCCGTAGGGGCGGCCCTCCCGGGGCCCGCCGCCGATGCCGAAGAACCCCGGGATCGTGGCCAGGCCCAGCTCGACCATGGCGTTCGACACCGCGCGACCGACCTTGCGCTCGTCGGGGTCCTTGAGCGTGAGCCGCCAGACGGCGACGGCCTCCTCGTTGGTGGCGGGGTCGGCCTTGTCGGTGCGCGCCAGCCGGGCGGTGACGCTGGCGAAGTCCGACGGCTTGTACGGGCACGCCTCCCAGAACGCCTCCTCGACGAGCCGGGCCTTGGCCTCGATGTCGAGCCCGGTGAGGGCGACGCCGATGTCGTTGCGGTAGCCGCCCAGCTCGTTCATGGCCACCTTGAGGGTGGGCGGCGGCGGCTCGCCCCTGGCGCCCCGGATGCGCACCCGGTCGGGGCCGACCTGGTCGAGCTCGACTGTGTCGAACCGCGCCGTGACGTCGGGGCCGAGGTACGCGGGCCGGCCGATCTCGTACAGGAGCTGAGACGTGACGGTGCCGATCGACACCTCGCCCCCGGTGCCGTCGTGCTTGCCGATAACGGACGACCCGTCGGCCGCGACCTCGGACCAGGGGAAGCCGGTGCGGGACATGCCCGGCACCTCGGTGAAGAACGAGTAGTTGCCCCCGGTGGCCTGGGTGCCGCACTCGATCACGTGACCCGCGACCACGGCGCCGGCCAACGCGTCCCAGTCGTCGCGGGACCAGCCGTGGTGCCACGCCGCCGGACCGCACACCACGGCGGCGTCGGTGGTGCGCCCGGTCACGACGATGTCCGCGCCGCGGCGCAGCGCCTCGACGATCCCCCAACAGCCGAGGTAGGCGTTGGCGCTGATGAAGCGCGACGTGTCGCCGACCGGCTCGCCGGTCTCGAGGTGCGCCAGGTCGACGCCGGCCGCCACCAGCTCGTCGAGCCGCGGCAGCAGGTCGTCGCCGGCGACGTAGGCGATGGTCGGCGACAGGCCCAACGTGGCGGCGACCTCGGCGACGGCCTCGGCGCAGCCGTCCGGGTCGAGGCCACCGGCGTTGGCGACGACTCTGATGCCCCGGTCGAGGCAGGTGCCCATCACCTGCTCCATCTGGGTGACGAAGCTGCGGGCGTAGCCGCCGCCCGGGCGCGTGGCCCGAGTGCGAGCCAGGATCAGCATCGTCAGCTCGGCCAGCCAGTCGCCGGTCAGCACGTCGATGGGGCCGCCCTCGACCATCTCCCGGGCGGCGGACAGGCGGTCGCCGTAGAAGCCGGAGCAGTTCGCGATGCGGATCGGCCCAGCCATCACCCCACCGGTCCGTCCGCCGGCTCGAACACGAGCAGCAGCGCCCCGTTCTCGACGTGTCGGCCCTTGGCCACGCGCACGTCGGCCACCGCGCCGTCGGCCGGAGCGCGCACGTGGTGCTCCATCTTCATCGCCTCGAGGACGACGAGCGTCTGGCCGGCCTCGACCCGGTCGCCGGCGGCGCACCGGACGTCGATGACGACCCCCGGCATCGGCGCCATGAGCCCGCCGGAGGGGGCCGTGGCACCGGGGACCACGAACCGGGGAACGACGCCGAAGTCGATCGTCCCCCGGCCGGACTGCACGTACAGGCGGTCGCCGGCCCGGGTGACCTGCCGCGCCGTGCGCCGACCGTCGATCTCGGCGTCGATCCCGGCGGGGGACCACCGGTGGACGCGGGCCGTGCCGCCGTCTCCCCGCTCGCCCAGGGCGAACGTGCCGTCGCGGCGGGAGCGGTAGTGCACCTCGATCAGCTCGTCGCCGTGGGCGAGCGTCACCCGCTGGGCCGGCAGCCGCCCGTTGCGCCACCCGCTCGGCACGGTGGCGAGCACCGGGGCGTGCGCCCGGTGCTCGCCCTGCAGCCACAGGGCGGCCAGCGCGGCGGTCCGCTCGATCTCGCCCTCGGGCAGCACCGGGGCCGTCGCGGGTGCGCAGCGGTCGATGAAGTCGGTCGTGGTGTCGCCGGCCACGAAGGCGGGGTGGCGCAGCGTGGCGACGAGCAGGTCGCGGTTGGTCGACACGCCGCCGACGTGGAGCCGCTCGAGCGCCAGCGCCAGGCGCGCCGCGGCCTCGGCGCGCGTGGGGGCATGGGCGACGACCTTGGCGAGCATGGGGTCGAAGTCGAGACCCACGACCGAGCCGGCCTCGACCCCGGCCTCCCACCTGACGGCCGGGTCGGTGGCCGGCGCGAAGGCGGCGAGCGTCCCCGTGGCCGGCAGGAACCCGGCGGCGGGGTCCTCGGCGTAGAGCCGTGCCTCGATGGCGTGCCCGCGGAACGAGACGGCGTCCTCGCCGTAGCCGAGGGGCTCGCCGGCCGCGACGCGGAGCTGCTCGCGGACCAGGTCGATGCCCGTGACCTCCTCGGTCACCGGATGCTCGACCTGCAGCCGGGTGTTGACCTCGAGGAAGAAGAACTCACGGGTGGCGTCGTCGACCAGGAACTCGACGGTGCCGGCCGACCGGTAGCCGATGGCGCGGGCCAGCCGGAGCGCGGCGTCGCCCATGGTGGCGCGCAGGTCGGGGTCGAGCGCCGGCGACGGCGACTCCTCGACGATCTTCTGGTGGCGCCGCTGGATCGAGCACTCGCGCTCGCCCAGGTGCACGAGACCGCCGTGTGCGTCGCCGAGGATCTGGATCTCCACATGGCGGGCGCGGGCGATGTAGCGCTCGAGGAACACCCGATCGTCGCCGAACCCGCTCGCCGCCTCGCGCCGGGCGGCGGCGACGGCCTCGGCCAGGTCGCCGGGGGCGCCGACGATGCGCATCCCCTTGCCCCCGCCGCCCGCGGCTGCCTTGACGAGCAGGGGGTAGCCGATCTCGGCGCCGGCGGTGGGGTCGTCGGACGCGCGGAGGGTCGGGACGCCGGCCGCGGTTGCCGCGCGCTTGGCCGCCAGCTTGTCGCCCATGGCGTCGATCACGTCGGGCGGCGGGCCCACCCACGTCACCCCCGCGGCCTCGACCTCGGCCGCGAAGGCGGCGCTCTCGGAGAGGAAGCCGTACCCGGGATGGATGGCGTCGGCGCCGGTCGCCAGGGCGGCGGCGACGATCGCGGGGCCGTCCAGGTAGCCCTGCGGCAAGCGGACGGCCTCGTCCGCCTGGGACACGAAGGGGGCGCCGGCATCGGCGTCGGCGTAGACCGCGATGCACCGCAGCCCCATGGCGCGGGCCGTGCGGAAGACCCGGCCGGCGATCTCGCCGCGGTTGGCGACGAGCAGGCTCGACAGCGGGGCGCGCACGCCGGTCACAGGCGGAACACCCCGTAGCCGGCGGCGCCCTCGATCGCCCGGTTGCGCACGACCGACAGGCACAGCCCGAGCACCGTGCGGGTGTCACGGGGGTCGACGATGCCGTCGTCGCTGATGGCACCGGTGGCCACCAGGGCGAGCGAGCCCCTCTCCTGGGCTTTCTCGACCGCGGCCACGATACTGGCGTCCTCCTCCTCGTCGAACTCGATGCCCTTGCGCGCCGCCTGTCCCCGGCGGACCTGCGACATGACGCCCGCGATCTGCTTGGGCCCCATCACCGCGATCTTCGCCGTCGGCCACAGGAACGTGAACCGGTTGCCGAAGGCCCGCCCGGACATCCCGTAGGTGCCGGCGCCGTACGACGAGCCGATGATCACGGTGAGGTGCGGCACCGTCGAGTTGGTGACGGCGTTGATCATCTGCGAGCCCTTCTTGATGATCCCGGCCGCCTCGAACTCGCGACCGACCATGTAGCCGGTGATGTTCTGCAGGAACACGAGGGGGACGTCGACCTGGTTGCAGAGCTGGATGAAGTGCGCCGCCTTCTCCGCGCCCTCGGGGTAGATCACTCCGTTGTTCCCGAGGATCCCCACGGGATACCCGTGGATCTGCGCCCAGCCACAGACAACCGTCGAGCCGTAGCGGGGCTTGAACTCCTCGAAGCGCGAGCCGTCCGCCACCCGGGCGACGACCTCCCGCACGTCGACCGGCTGGCGCAGATCGCGGCTGACCAGCCCGAGCAGGTCCTCCGGGTCGTGCGCCGGCAGGTCGGGGTCGAGCGCGGGCCCGGGCCCGGGCTTGCGCCAGTCGAGGTGCGACACCACCTCGCGGCACATGCGCAGGGCGTCCATCTCGTCGACGGCGAAGTAGTCGCCGAGCCCCGAGACCTCGGCGTGCAGCCGGGCCCCGCCGAGCGTCTCGTCGTCGCTCTCCTCGCCGGTCGCCATCTTCACCAGCGGCGGGCCGGCCAGGAAGATCTTCGACTGCTCCTCGACCACGATCACGTAGTCCGACAGCCCGGGCTGGTAGGCACCACCGGCGGTCGACGACCCGAACACGACGCAGACGGTGGGGATGCCGAGCTTGGAGAGCTCGATCATCTCGTAGAAGGACCGACCCGTCTCCGCGAAGTGCTCGGTCTGCGCCCGCCGCCGGCCGCCCTCGCCGGTCTGCACCCGCAGGTCGGCGCCGGCCGACTCGACGAAGCTGACGTACGGGATGCGGTTGTCGCGGGCGATCTCGATCGCCCGCATCCACTTCTTGAGGGCGTAGGGCGTGAGCGCGCCCCCGAGCACCGAGGGGTCGTTGCCCATGATCACGCACTCGGTGCCGGCGATCACGCCGATGCCCACCACCATCCCGCCGCCGAGGGTGTAGTCGGACCCGTAGGCGGCCAGCGGGCTGATCTCGAGGAACGGGCTGTCGGGATCGAGAACGTTGGTGATGCGCTCGCGGATCGGCAGCTTGCCGCGCGACCGCATCCGCTCCATGGCGGCGGGGCCGCCACCGGCCTCGGCCTGGTCGAGCAGCTCGCTCAGCTCGTCGAGCTGGGCGACCATGTCGGCCCGGTTGCGCTCGAACGCCTCGGTGGCCGTGTCGAGGGACGAGGGCAGCGGCGGTGCGAGCAGCGGCCGTGACATGCCGGCGACACTAAGGGGGTAATGCTTGTCTGTCCAGATTACCGAGGGGCCGGCGAACGGGCGTCAGCGACCCAGCAGGGCCAGGATCTGGCGCGCGTGCACCACGTTGGCGCCGCGGCGCCGCACGCCGTCGCGCACGCGCCGGTCGCTCGACGCCACGATCACCGGCGTGGCGGCGGGGATGCGGCCGACCAGGTCGATGACCACGTCGTCGGCCTCGACCCCGGGATCGGAGAACCGCACCCGCACGACCTGCCGCGACGAGCTCGGCACCGTCAGCGGCTCGACGTCCGCCCCGTCGAACACGACCTCGACGTGGGTGGCCGTGCGGTGGGCCAGGTCGGACAGGCCACGGACGAGGCGGCGCCGTTGCTCGGCCACGTCGAGCTCGGGCCAGCCCTCCATCGTCAGGTTGTAGCCGTCGACCACCAGCACGGCACCGGGCGTGCGCAGCAGGTGCGCCGCCGCATCGACCGAGTCGTCGAACACCCCACCCGGCAGCTCGACCGGCCGGCGCCGGCCGCCCGCATCGGTCGCCGTGGCGGTGCCGTCGGCCGCCCCCACCCGCTGCGGGTCCGAGCCGTCGCCGTCGACCGCACCCGGGCCCGGGCCCAGGTTCCCGCCTGCCCCCGGCGACGTGTCCTCGCCGGCCACCAGCCGAGCCAGCGCCTCGAGCGCTCCGGCCAGCGCGGCGGCGCCCGCTGCGGCCCGGGCCACCTCGGCGGCCACGACCGCCGGATCCGGGCCGGCCGGCGACGGCACGTCGGCGTCGGGCCCGAGCGCAGGGCCGGGCCCGGGTCCCGGCGACACCGCCTCGCCGGCCGGGCGCTCGCGGGCGGCCGCCTCGAGGTCGCGGACGCGGGCCCGCGTGGCGTTCAGCTCGGTCGAGCGGTCGACCAGCCGGGCCTCGACGTCCTTGAGGTTGCGCACGACGGCGGCCCGGTCGGCTGCCAGCGCCGCCAGCCGGTCCTCCAGCTCGGTCACCCGGGCCTCGGCGGCCACGCGCGCGGCCCGCTCGCGGGTCAGGTCGGTGCGGGCCTCGTCGAGCTCGGCGAGGCGCGACCGCGCCTCGGTCTCGGCGCGCACGATCGCGGCCTGGGCGGCGGCCAGCTTCCGCAGGGCCGAGCGCTCGGCCCGCGCCTCGGCCGCCTCGGCGGCGCGCGCCGCCGCCTCGCCCTCGATGGCGCCGAGCTCGTCCTCCCAGCCGTCGGGGCGCACCAGCCACAGCCAGCCCGCCCGCCCGACCTCGCCCTCGTCGACCGCGGCCGCCACCCGCTCGCGGAACTCCCCGTCCTGCTCGACGCACCGGGCCACCGCCGCCAGCGTCATCGGCGTCAGCTTGGCGAAGCCGAGGTAGGGACGCAGCGAAGGGGGCGCCGGCACCACCGGGTCCGCGGTGAGACCGGCGCGGGCGACGGCGATCGCCGCTTCGACCGCAGGGCGGACGGCGCCGGCCGGGTCGGTCAGGTCGCCCCCGGCAGGTCGGGTGTCACGGCCGGCACCGCCGCCCTGGCCTCGCCGGCCTCGTCGATCACCTCGACCGAGGCGCCCGTGCCGCACCACCGGCAGGTGACGGCCTCGACACGCTGGTCGAGCACGGTCTCGTCCTCGATGCGCAGCTCGCCGCCCACCGTGAAGTGGTGGTAGGCGCGGGTGCGCCGGGACGTCACCACGTCGAAGCGGGTGAGGTTGCCACACGCCGAGCAGCGGTACCGGGTGGCCATGACCGCAGCCTACCCAGCAGGTGGCCACGAACTCTTGTTGTCACGAACGCCCGTTCGCTAGTGTTCGGCGCGGTGCTGCGCAGCTTCGACGGCCTCGACACACCGTTGCACGCCGTCACCTTCTGCGTCGTCGACCTCGAGACCACGGGCGGGTCGCCCGGCGACTGCGCCATCACCGAGATCGGGGCGGCGCGCTACCGCGGCGGCGAGCGCCTGGGCACCTTCCAGACCCTCGTCGACCCCGGTGCCCCCATCGCGCCCGCGGTCGCCGCCCTCACGGGCATCACCGACGCGCTGGTGCGAGCCGCGCCCCCGCTGGGCGCCGTGCTGCCGGCACTGGTCGAGTTCGTCGGCGGGGCCGTGCTGGTGGGGCACAACCTGCGCTTCGACGTGTCGTTCCTCGACGTCGCGCTCACCGCCGACGAGCGCGGCGCGGTCGGGCTGCACCGCGTCGACACCGTCGCCCTCGCCCGCCGGCTCGTGGCCGACGAGGTGCCCGACTGCCGCCTCGGCACGCTCGCCGACCACCTGCGGCTGGGGCACCGCCCCACCCACCGGGCGCTCGACGACGCCCTGGCCCCGGCCGACCTGCTGCACGCGCTGCACGAACGGGCCGCCGGCCTCGGCGTCGCCGTGCTCGACGACCTGCTCGCCCTCCCCCGCCTCGCCGGCCACCCCCAGCGGGCCAAGCTGCCGCTGACC
>DASTFE010000252.1:0-17562 GCA_035708905.1 Acidimicrobiales bacterium
GGACGACCGCGCCAGGCGCTACGCGACCTACCTCGCGCAGCTCCGGGGCGCCCGGCGAGCGTGAACCGCAGGACCGGCGGATCGCCGGGCGACGAGGGTGCACGGACCGTGGACATCGAGAAGCACCCCCCGCCGGCGGCGAGGCCGCCGAGCGCGCAACCGAGCCGCCGCCGGTGGGCGCGCGGCTCGGGGAAGGTGGAGCCGACGCGGATCGAACGCGCGACCTCGTCCATGCCATGGACGCGCTCTACCAACTGAGCTACGGCCCCGTGGGGAAGGGTCACGATACCACCCCGCGGCGCTGCGCCTTCAAACCGCTCGCACACCGAACAGACGCGCGAGAGGGTAGCGACCGGGTGACATCGGTCTGGCCCCGCGACGTCAGCCGAGTACGAAGTTGATCAGCCGTCCCGGCACGGCCACCACCTTGCGCACGGTCGCGCCAGCCAGCAGCGCCGCCACCCGGTCGTCGGCCCGCGCCGCCGCCTCGACCGCGGCGGCGTCGGCCTCGGCGGGCACGTGCACGCGGGTGCGCACCTTGCCGTTGACCTGTACCGGGATCTCGATCGTCTCGTCGGCCAGCAGCGCCGGGTTGGCCTCGGGGAACGGCTCGCCCACCAGCGAGTCGGGGTGGCCCAGGCGCGACCAGAGCTCCTCGCTGACGTGCGGCGCCAGGGGCGCGAGCAGCAGCACCAGCGGCTCGACCGCCGAGCGGGGCACGCCGCCGTCGGGGTAGCGAGCCGTCAGGTGGTTGTTCAGCTCGGTGATCTTGGCGATCGACACGTTGAAGCGCAGCTTGTCCATGTTGTCGCGCACCGCGTCGATCGTGCGGTGCAGTACGCGCAGCGTCTCCTCGTCGGGCTGCTCGGCCGAGACGGTCACGGCCCCGGTGTCCTCGTCGACCACGTTGCGCCAGATGCGCTGCAGCAGCCGGAACACGCCGACGACCGCCTGGGTGTCCCACGGCCGGCTCTGGTCGAGCGGGCCGGTGAACATCTCGTACAGGCGCAGCGTGTCGGCCCCGTAGCTCTCGTACATCTCGTCGGGCGACACCGAGTTCTTCCGGCTCTTGCCCATGCGCCCGAGCTGCCGGTTCACCTGCTCGCCGCCCTGCCAGAAGGCGCCGTCGTGCTCGGTGACCTCGTGCGCGTCGACGTACATGCCCCGGCGGTCGGTGTACTCGTAGGCCTGGATCAGACCCTGGTTGAACAGCCGCCGGTACGGCTCGAACGACGAGACGTGGCCCAGGTCGT
This sequence comes from Acidimicrobiales bacterium, assembly GCA_035708905.1. GTDB lineage: Bacteria > Actinomycetota > Acidimicrobiia > Acidimicrobiales > VFJN01 > ZC4RG19. Next base: position 1,254 of record DASTFE010000252.1, read on the forward strand.
AGAGCACCTTGTGCCAGAAGCGGGCGTACAGCAGGTGCAGCACCGCGTGCTCGGCACCGCCGACGTAGAGGTCGACGCCGCCGCAGTCGCCGGGCCACTGCGGCCCCATCCAGTAGCGCTCGTTCTCGGGGTCGGCCAGCGCCTTGTCGTTGGTGGGGTCGAGGTAGCGCAGCTCGTACCAGCACGAGCCCGCCCACTGGGGCATCGTGTTGGTCTCGCGCCGGTAGGTCTTGGTGCCCTCGCCCAGGTCGAGCGTGACCTCGACCCAGTCGGTCGCCCGGGCCAGCGGCGGCACGGGCTCGGACGTCTCGTCGTCGTCGGCGAACGTGGCGGGGGAGTAGTCGTCGACCTCGGGCAGCACGACCGGCAACATCGACTCGGGCAGCGCCCGGGGCAGGCCGTCGTCGGGGTCGTACACGATGGGGAACGGCTCGCCCCAGAAGCGCTGGCGGCTGAACAGCCAGTCGCGCAGCTTGGTGGTGACCGTGCCGGTGCCGGCCCCCGTGGCCTCGAGCCACTCGATGATGCGGTGCTTGGCCTCCGCGACGCCCAGGCCGTTCAGGTCGACCTGGTCGTTGGCGCTGTTGATGGCCGGGCCTTCGCCGACGTACGCCTTGCCCTCCCAGCCCTGGGGGGGCTGCACGGTGCGCACGATCGGCAGGTCGAACGCCTCGGCGAAGGCCCAGTCGCGCTCGTCCTGGCCGGGCACGGCCATGATCGCCCCGGTGCCGTAGCCCATCAGCACGTAGTCGGCGACGAACACGGGGATCGCGTGGCCGGTCGCGGGGTTGGTGGCGTAGCTGCCCAGGAACACGCCCGTCTTCTCACGCGCCTCGACCTGGCGCTCGACGTCAGAGCGGGCGCCGGCCTGGCGCCGGTAGGCGGCCACGGCTTCGGCGGGGGTGGCGTGCCCGTCGGTCCACGCGGCGCGGGCGCCCTGCGGGATGCCGTGGGGCCAGGTGGCGGCCGTCAGCTCGTCGACCAGGGGGTGCTCGGGTGCCAGCACCATGTACGTGGCCCCGAACAGCGTGTCGGGGCGGGTGGTGAAGACCTCGATGCCGGGGCCGGCCGACCCGTCGCGCACCACGGTGGGGAAGGTGATGCGGGCGCCCTCGGACCGGCCGATCCAGTTGCGCTGCTGCAGCTTGATCGGCTCGGGCCAGTCGAGCAGGTCGAGGTCGCCCAGCAGGCGGTCGGCGTAGGCGGTGATGCGCATCATCCACTGCTTGAGCGGCCGGCGGAACACCGGGAAGTTGCCCCGCTCGCTGCGGCCCTCGGCCGTCACCTCCTCGTTGGCCAGCACGGTGCCCAGGCCCGGGCACCAGTTCACTGGCGCCTCCTGGACGTAGGCCAGCCGGTGGTTGTCGACCACGACCCGGCGCTCGGTGGCCGACAGCACGGACCACGGGCGGCCTGTCGGGTTGGTGCCCTCGACCGGCTGGCGCACGCCGGCGTCGAGCTCGGCGACCAGGTCGTCGACGTGGCGGGCGCGGTCGGCCCCGGTGTCGTACCAGGCGTTGAAGATCTGCAGGAAGATCCACTGCGTCCACCGGTAGTAGCCCTCGTCGATGGTGGCGATCGACCGGCGCGAGTCGTGCCCCAGGCCCAGCCGCCGCAGCTGCCGGCGCATCGTGGCGATGTTGGCCTCGGTGGTGGCGCGCGGGTGCTGGCCGGTCTGCACCGCGTACTGCTCGGCCGGCAGCCCGAAGGCGTCGTAGCCCATGGCGTGGATCACGTTGTGCCCGCACATGCGCTTGTAGCGGGCGTAGACGTCGGTGCCGATGTAGCCGAGGGGGTGGCCGACGTGCAGCCCCGCGCCGCTGGGATAGGGGAACATGTCGAGCACGTACAGCTTGGGCAGGTCCGCGACCTTGTCGAAGCCGGCGCTCAGCTCGCCGACCGGGTTGGGGGTGAAGTAGGTGCCCTCGCGCTCCCACCGGTCCTGCCAGGCCGTCTCGATGTGCCCCGCGAGCGCGGCGGTGTAGCGGTGGGCGGGGGTGTCGGACCCGGGCGGTTGGGTGCTCGGCGGCGTCGGCTCGGCCATGACGGCCCAGGGTACCGGCCCGTCCGCGATGCCTCGGAACTCGATTGGTGCAGGCCAGCGGCGAGACATACGTCACACTGGACCCTCAGTTGTGTAACCCCCCGCTCCGGCGGCAAGTCGGACGGGTGATGCCTTCACTTCTCCGTCGCCTCGAGCGCGCCGCGGCGCGCGACACCGCCGTCACGTTCGTCGTCGGTGGGGAGGAGGACGTCGTTCCCTGGCGCGAGCTGCACGAGCAGGCCAAGGGGTACGCCGCCGCCCTCCAGGCCCGCGGGATCCGCCCGGGCGACCACGTCGCCCTGCTCTCGCCGACCACCCGCGAGCTGGTCACCGCCATCCAGGCCACCTGGCTGGCGGGCGCCACGATCGTCGTGCTGCCCCTGCCCATGCGCCTGGCCTCGATCGACGAGTTCGTGGCCCAGACGCGCCAGCGGATCCACAACGCCGACACGCGCCTGTGCGTCGTCGATCCCGAACTGGCCGGGTTCGTGACGCCCGAGCCCGGCGACCCGCCCATGATCGGCTTCGCCGACCTCGCCACGGGCGACCCCGCCGCCTGGGTGCGGCCCGACGACGACCCCGAGCGGCTGGTCATCCTGCAGTTCACCAGCGGGTCGACCTCCGACCCGAAGGGCGTGATGCTGCCCGACCGGGTGCTGCGGGCCAACCTCGACGCCATCGCCGAGTCCGCCAGCCTCGACGTCGACGACGACGTGCTCGTGTCGTGGCTGCCGCTCTACCACGACATGGGGCTCGTCGGGCTCCTGACCGTCCCCATGTCGACCGGCACGGCCCTGGTGCTGGGCGCGCCCCAGGACTTCACCGCCCGGCCGGCGCGCTGGATGGAGTGGCTGTCCGATTACGGCGGCACGGCCACCGCCGGCCCCAACTTCAGCTACGTGCTCGCCACGCGGGCGCTGAACCGGGCCGACCGGCTCGACCTGTCGCGCCTGCGCATCGCGCTCAACGGCGCCGAGCCCATCGACCCCGACCAGGTCGAAGCCTTCATCGCCGCGGGCCGGCGTCACGGGCTGCGGCCCGAGGCGGTGTTCCCCGCCTTCGGGATGGCCGAGGTGGCGATCGCCGGCACGTTCCCAGAGCCGCTGTCCGGGATGCGCACCGACTGCGTCGACCGCCGGGTGCTCGAGACCGAGCGCTACGCCGCGCCGGTCGAGCCGGGCACCGAGGGCAGCCGCCGCCTGGCCCTGCTGGGACGGCCGGTGCCGGGCCTCGAGATCCGCATCGTCGACCCCGACTCGGGGATGCCGCTGCACGACCGCGAGGTGGGCGAGCTCGAGTTCAGGGGCACGTCGGTGACGCCCGGCTACTACCGGCGACCGCAGGCCAACGCCGAGCTGTTCCACGACGGCTGGCTGCGCACCGGCGACCTCGCCTACACGCTCGACGGTGACCTGGTGATGTGCGGGCGCATCAAGGACGTCATCATCGTCGGCGGCCGCAACGTCTTCCCCGAGGACGTCGAGCGGGCCGTCGGCGAGCTCGACGGCGTACGGGCCGGCAACGTCATCGCCTTCGGCGTCGAGGGCGGCCGGGGCCGCGAGACGATGGTCGTCGTGGCCGAGTGCAAGACCGAGGACCTGCCCCACCTGCGCAAGGTCGTCGGCGAGCGGGTGCGCGACGTGGTGGGCGTGCCGGCCAAGGACATCGTGCTGGTCACCCCCGGCACGCTGCCCAAGACGAGCTCGGGCAAGCTCCAGCGGTCGCTGTGCAAGCGCCGCTACGACGACGGGCAGCTCGCCCTGGTCGACGCCTGACCCCGGGTCGCCGACGTGCCGGAGCGGCGGGGCCGGCGCGGGCGACGGCGCGCCCCGGCGGCGAGGGTCAGGCGGTCAGATCGCCTTGAGGTCGGCGATGACCCGGTCCCACTGGGTGTCGTCGGTCTCGTACGGCGCGTAGAAGCTGAGCCGGCCGAGCACGTCGCCCCACCGGTCGCGGAGCCCGGCCGCCACCTGGTCGAGCGGGGCGACGACGGCGAACGCCGACAGGATCTCGTCGTCGATCAGGTCGCCCATCTCGCCCCAGCGGCCCTCCTTGGACATGCGGTTCAGCTCGTCCTGCAGATCGCCCCAGCCGTGGAGATCGAGCACCTTGCGGTAGGCGGGGGTCGACCCGTAGAAGGCGATCTGGCCCCGCACGCCCTTGGCCGCGGCCGCCATCTCGGCCTCGTCCCGCCCGGTCACCACGAACATCGGGCCGCTCAACTCGAAGCCGTCCATGGTCTTGCCGGCCTTGGACCGGCCCTTCTCGAGCGCCGGGATCGTGACCTCGTCGAGGTACCGGCGGGTGGTGAACCCGTGGCAGATGAAGCCGTCCGCCACCTCGCCGGCGACCTCGGTCATCATCTCGCCGACGCCGGCGAGGAAGATGCGGGCGTCGCCGTGGGGGTTGGGCCCCGGGTTGAAGAACGGGGTCATCAGGGTGTGCGTGTAGAAGTCGCCGCGGAAGTCGAGCTTGGTGCCGTCGTTCCAGCACGCCCAGATGGCCCGGATGGCCAGGATCATCTCGCGCATGCGGGCCGCCGGGTGCGACCACGGCATCGAGAACCGGCGGGTGATGTGCGGCTTGATCTGGCTGCCGAGGCCCAGGATGAAGCGCCCGCCGGACGCCGCCTGCAGGTCCCACGCCGTCTGGGCGAGGGTCATGGGGTTGCGGGCGAAGGCGACGGCGATGCCCGTGGCCAGGTCGAGCCGCTCGGTGCCCTGGGCGGCGAGGAGCAGCGGCAGGAACGGGTCGTGGCTGGTCTCGGCCGACAGCACGCCGTCGTAACCCCGCCGCTCGAGCGCGGCCGCCGATGCGGCGGCACCGTCGAGCCCGCCCCTGAGTCCCCCGTCGATCTTCATGGGCCGCAACCTAGCCGCGGCCTTGACCGCCCGGTCAAGGCCCCGCGGGTTCGACCCGGTGGCGCCGTCAATCCGGGCGCTGGTCGCGCAGGAACTCCTCGAGCTCGGCCACCAGCTCGTCGCCCGACGGCAGGTCGGTGATGGCGATGGGCTCGTCGGCGGGCTCGGACTGGTCCCAGGCAGCCTCGAGCTGGTGCAGCATGGCCAGGTGCTCGGGGTTCTGGGCGATCAGCTCGTCGAGCCGGTTGCGGGTGGCGTCGGCCCGGGTGGTGAGGTCGCCCAGGGGCAGCGACAGGTCGCCGAGGCCGCTCAGGCTCTCGATCAGCGCCGCGCTGCCGGCCGGGAAGGGCATGTTGGCCGGCACGTAGTGGGGGATCTGCGCCCACAGCCCCAGGGCCGGGATCCCCCGCTCGTCGCACGCCTGCTCGATCGCCGCCTGGATGCCCCCGGGGAAGTCGAGCGACGCCCGCAGGAAGCTGCCCTCGGCGAGGCGGGGCGTCGACGCCGTGCACGCCACCCGCGGCGGCCGGGTGTGCGGCGCCGCGAAGGGGTAGGCGCCGAGGCCCACGCACAGGCGGGCGCCGAAGTCGAGCGCCAGGGTGACGACCTCGTCGGTGAAGCGGTGCCACAGGCGGTCGGGCTCGGCGCCCACGAGCAGCAGCAGCTCGTTGCCGTCGCCGTCGACCGCCGCCCGCAGCTCGATGGCCGGCCAGGTCAAGCCGCGCAGCACCCCGTCGGCCAGGTGGGCGACGGGCCGGCGGGCCCGGTAGTCGAGCAGGTCGTCGGTGGCGAACCGTGCGACGGTGACGGTGTCGAGCCGCTCGGTCAGCACCTCGGTGGCGCCCACGGCGGCCAGCCCGGCGTCGATCCATCCCTCGAGCGCGAGGACGAGCACCGGCTCGTCGAGGTCGGGTCGTTCGATCAGCTCGTACAGCGCCATGTCGGTCTCTCGTCCGGGGCGGCAGGGACTACGAGGACGGCAGGCCCGCCACCGTGGCCTCGGCCGTCTCGGCCAGTATCTCGACCTGGCGGGCGAACCCCTCGAACCCCGACGCGTCCCCCATGGCGCCGCCCTTGTAGCGGGCGTACACGCCCTCGAGGATGCAGGCCAGCTTCCAGTAGCCGAAGGCGACGTAGTAGTCGACGTCCGACACGTCGCGGCCCGACATCGCGGCGTAGCGCTCGACCATCTGGGCGCGGGACGGGAAGCCGTCGAGCGTCGTCGCGGCCTCGAGCAGCGCGGGGCTCGAGTCGTGGCGATCGGCCCAGTAGACGATCAGCAGGCCGACGTCGGCGAGCGGGTCGCCGAGCGTGCACAGCTCCCAGTCGAGCACGGCGGCGATGGTGCCGTCGGGGCGCAGCAGGCAGTTGTCGAGCCGGTAGTCGCCGTGGACGATCGTGGCCGGGCCCTGCTCGGGCACCCGGGCCGCCAGCGCGCCGTACACCTCGTCGACCACCGGCAGGTCGCGGGTCTTCGACTTCTGCCACTGGCCGTACCACCGCTTGAGCTGGCGCTCGATGTAGCCCTCCTTGCGGCCGAGCTCGCCGAGGCCGACGGCGTCGGGGTCGACCGCGTGGATGCGGGCGAGCACCTCGGCGATCTGCTCGCCGGCCCGGGTGCGGGCGGGCACGTCGAGGGTGCGGGCGGCCTCGGCGTTGCGCGCGACCAGGCCGTCGACGAAGTCCATGACGTAGAACGGCGCGCCGTTCACGGCCTCGTCGGTGCACAGGCCGACCACGGGGGCCACGGGCACGTCGGTGGGCGCCAGCGCCGAGATGATGCGGTGCTCGCGCCCCATGTCGTGGGCGGTGGCCAGCACCTGGCCCAGCGGGGGCCGGCGCAGCACCCAGGCGTGGCCCGCGGCATCGGTGACCCGGTAGGTCAGGTTGGACCGGCCGCCGGCGATGAGCTCGAAGGCCAGTGGTGGCGCCACGTCCGGGGCGTGCCTCTGGAACCACTCGGTGACCCGGGTGGCGTCGATGCCCTTGGGCGCGTCGGTGCCGGCGGTCGGAGCGTTGGTCATCGGGCGTTCACCGTAGAGCCTGCGCGGCGCCGGCCGCGATCCCGACCCCGGTCGACCGGTGCCGTCGCGCCCCGGCGGGCGGGGCGGCGGCGGGGGAGGGCGCCGGTAGCCTGATCGGGATGCCCATCGACGTCACCGACACCTCGTTCCAGACCGATGTCCTCGATCGCTCGGCGACGACCCCCGTGGTCGTCGACCTGTGGGCGCCGTGGTGCGGCCCGTGCCGCACGCTCGGGCCCATCCTCGAGCGGGTCGTCGACGAGACCGCGGGCGCCGTGGAGCTGGTCAAGGTCAACGTCGACGAGAACCCCCAGGTCGCCCAGGCCTTCCGGGTGCAGGGCATCCCCGCGGTGTACGCGGTGAAGGACGGGAAGGTCGTCGACGGGTTCGTCGGAGCCCAGCCCGAGGCCGCGGTGCGCGAGTTCGTCGGCCGCCTCCAACCCAGCGAGGCCGAGCAGCAGATCGCCCGCCTGCTGGCCGAGGGTGACGAGGCGTCGCTGCGCCAGGTGCTCGACCAGCAGCCCGACCACCACGACGCCATCGTCGCCCTGGCCGAGCTGCTCGCCGGCCGGCGCCAGGACGGCGACGTCGACGAGGCCCTGGCCCTGCTCGGGCGCATCCCCGAGACCGCCGAGACCCGCCGGGTGGCGGCGCTCGTGCGCACGGGCGGGCCTGCGGCGGGCGACGGCAACGGCGCCGAGGACATCACCAGCAAGCTCGAGACGCTGCTCGACCGGGTCAAGGGCGACGACGCCGCCCGCCAGGAGTACGTCGACCTGCTCGAGGTGCTCGGGCCCGACGATCCCCGCACGGCCGACTACCGCAAGCGTCTCACCCGGCAGCTCTACTGACCGGCGGGCGGGCGGCGGGACCGAGGCGGAGGGGTGGCGTGCGACTCGAACGGCACGACGGGTACTGGCTGCTGGTCGGCATCGCCGCGCCGGGGGCGACCGCGACCACGCTCGGTCCGCTGATCCTGATGCGCGAGCGGGGCGTCGGCAACCGCCGGCTGCTGCGCCACGAGCTCGAGCACGTGCGCCAGTGGCGCGAGCAGGGCGTGCCCGGGTTCCTGGTGCGCTACCTCGGTGCGTACGTGCGGTGGCGGCTGCGGGGCTACCCCCACTGGGCGGCCTACCGCCGCATCCCCCACGAGATCGAGGCCGAGTGGCTCGCCCGGCGGGCCATGCTCGGTGACGGCGCCGCCGGCGCGGCGCGGCACGTCCCGCCGGCCTGACCGACCCGCCGCCACAACGGCGCCCGGCGCCCTGGGGGCGACCCGGCGTGCGCCGACCAGTGCGCTACCGTGGCGGCTCTCGCCGGCACCTCGCCGGCTCTCGCCGGTGCTTGCCGGCCGCTGGCCCTGGCCTTCCCTGGCCGTTGTCGGCCTTCGCTGGCCCTCGCTCTCGCCGATGGTCGCCGCTGGGCTCCCGGTGCCACGGCGCGACCGGCCGTCGTGCCCCGCGTCGGATGAGCTCCGCCGCGCCCCGTTCGTGTCGCCCGGTCGTCCGGGTGGCTCTCGCCGCACAGCGGCTCCCGAACACGCTGACGCGGCCCGCCCGCCCGAGGCCCCGCGTCGTGTCCCCTGGAGGACCGCCATGCGCGACGCGCCCGACCGCCACGCCGCACCGGGCCCGGCCACCGACATCGTCCCCGACGGCGACCCGTTCCCCGACCGCCACGCCGCACCGGGCTCTACCACCGACGGCGTCCCCGACGGCGGCCCGTTCCCCGACGGCGCCCACGCCGACGCCGGACCATCCGCTCCACCCGATCCGTTCTTCGAGCCCGCCCGCCCCTTCCCGCCGCTCACCTGGCGTGGCCGCCTCGACGACCTCGTGGCCCGGATGCCGCCCTCCGGGCGACTGGTGGCGGTGGTCCTGGCGGCCGTGGTCGTGGCCCTCGTCGGGTGGCGGCTGCTGGCGCCGCCGGCCCCGCCGCCCGAGATGGCGATCCCGTTCGCCGACGCGTCGGCGAACGGCACCGGCGGGGCGGCTGCCGGCGGGGCGGGCGGTGAGGGCGGCGGCGAGGGTGCCGGCGGCGCCAGTGCCCCGGTGCCGGCGGCCGGCCCCGGCGCGCTCGGGCCCGGTGCGGCGGCCACAGGTGGGGAGGCGGGCGGCGAGATCGTCGTCCACGTCGTCGGCGCGGTCGCGGCCCCGGGGGTGCAGCACCTGCCGGCGGGATCTCGGGTGGCCGATGCCGTCGAGGCGGCCGGGGGAGCGTCGCCCGACGCCGACCTGTCCCGCATCAACCTGGCGGCCGTCGCGACCGACGGGCAGCAGGTGTACGTGCTGCGGCAGGGCGAGCAGCAGCCTCCGCCACCTGCCGGGGGTGCCGGCGACCCTGCCGGTGGCGAGGGCCCGGTCAACGTCAACACGGCGTCGGCGTCCCAGCTCGAGGAGCTCCCCGGGGTCGGGCCGGCCACCGCCGAGGCGATCATCGCCCACCGCGACCAGCACGGCCCGTTCGGCTCGGTCGACGACCTGATCGACGTCCGCGGCATCGGCGAGGCCAAGCTCGAGCAGATCCGCGAGCGGGCGACGGTGTGAGCGGTGTCGGATCGGTGGGCTGTGGCGCTCGCCGTCGCGGTGTTCGCCGGGGCACTGGCGGCGATCGACGGGCACGTCCGCGCCGTCCCGCTCGGGGCCGGCATGGGGGTGCTGGCCGTGGCGGCGGTGCTGGCCGTCGCCGGGCGCGTGCGCCCCGAGGTGTGGTGCCTGGGCGGGGCGCTGCTCGCCGCCGCGCTGGCGCACCGCTCGCTCGCCGGCCTGCAGGCACCGCTCGCCACCGGCCCGGTGCACGCCGAGGTGGTGCTGGTGGGCGACCCGGCCCCCGCGGGGCGCGGCGGCGTCAGGGTCGACGTCCGGCTCGACGGGCGGCGGCTGCGGGGCGAGGCCCGGGCCGCGGCCGCAGCGGCCCTCGACGACCGCTTGGCGGGCGAACGCGTCACGGTCATCGGTCGGGTGCGGCCACCAGGTGCCGCCGAGCGGCACCTGGTCCACCGCCACCTGGCCGGGCGCCTGACCATCGAGACCGTGGTGGGCTGGCGGCCCGGCGACGGCGCCACCCGCCTGGCCAACGGCCTGCGCCGCACGCTGGCCCGCGGGGCCGAGAGCCTGTCCGAGCGGCACCGCAGCCTGCTGGCCGGCGTCGTGCTCGGCGACGACCGTGCCCAGCCGGCCGACATGACCGACGCCTTCCGGGCCTCGGGGTTGACGCACCTGCTGGCGGTCTCCGGGCAGAACGTGGCGTTCGTGCTGGCGGTTGCCGGACCCGTGCTGACCCGGCTGCGGTTCGGCAGCCGGCTGGCGGCGACACTGGGGGTGCTGGGCCTGTTCGCGCTGGTCACGCGGGCCGAGCCGTCGGTGCTGCGGGCCGTGGCCATGGCCTCGGTCGCCGCGGCCGGGGTGGCGGCGGGCCGGCCGGCGTCGACGGTCCGCACGCTCGCGCTCGGCGTAGCGGGCATCCTGCTCGTCGACCCGCTGCTGGCCACGTCGCTGGGCTTCCGGCTGTCGGTGGCCGGCGCCGCCGGCATCGTGGCAGGCGCCGCCCGGCTCGAGGCCGCGCTGCCCGGTCCCCGGTGGCTCACGGCACCGCTGTCCGTCACGCTGGCGGCGCAGGCGGCGGTGTCGCCGCTGCTCGTCGCCGCGTTCGGCTCGGTGCCCCTGGCGTCGCTGCCCGCCAACCTGCTGGCTGCGCCGGCGGCCGGCCCGATCATGGTGTGGGGGCTGACCGGCGGGCTCGCGGCGGGCATCGCCGGAGGTGCGCTGGCCGGTGCCCTCCACCTGCCGACGCAAGTGCTGCTGGCGTGGCTGGACGGCGTCGCCACGACCACGGCGCACTGGCCGGTGGGCGACCTGCGGGCCGGCCACCTCTGGGCACTCGCGGCGGCCACGGTGATGCTGGTCGGTGGCCGCCGCCTCGCTGCGCCGGGCTCGCCCACCGCCAGGTCGCCCGGTGCCGGCTCGCCCGGTGCGGGCTCGCCCACTGCCACGTCGCCCGGTGCCGGCCTGCGTCGGCACCCCAAGGCGGTGCTGGCCGGCCGGACGCTGCGCGGCGCCGCAGCCTCGGTGCTCGTCGCGGTGACGTTGTCGGCCGCCGTGTCGTCGACCGGCGGCGCCGCCGTCGAGGGCGAGCAGCCGCTGGGGGCCGGGGCCACGCTGTGGCGGGGCGGCGGCGCCGCCGTGCTGGTGCTCGACGGTCGGGCGAGCGACGACGCCGTGCTGGGCGGCCTGCGCCGGGCGCGGGTCACGCGCGTCGACGTGGTGATCCTGCGCACCCCGGCACGAGGTGCCCGCGAGGTGTTGGTCACGCTGCAGAGGGCCCGACCCGTGGGGGCGGTCATGGCGCCCGTTCCCCAGGGTGCTCGTCCGGGCGAGGGTCGCGCGACCGTCGAGGGCGCGGTCAGCCCGCCCGTGGGAACGGCGCTCGACGTCGGCGGCCTGCGTCTGACCGTGGTCGGCAACTCGGCTGATCGCCTCGACGTCCGCATCGATCTGCTCCCTCACGACCTCGGGGGCGCTGCGATCGCCCGGCCGGCACGATCGGGACGGATGCCCGGCGGGGGAGATGGCGGTCGTGGGTGCATAGGCGCGTGACGGCCTCGTGCTCGCGAGACATACCGGACGGAGAGCCGTGATCGCTTGTCCGACGTGCTGCTCGCCGCCACGGACCGGCCGTAGTATCGGGATCGTGGCGCTGCACGGATCTCGGCTGGCCTCGTTGGTTGACCAACACCGTGACGAGATCGTCGCGCTCGTGCACCAGCACCGGGGGCGATCGATCGCCGTGTTCGGGTCGGTGGCGCGTGGCGAAGACACCGAGGCGAGCGACGTCGACTTCCTGGTCGAGTTCGACCCGACCAGCTCCCTGCTCGACCTCATCCACCTCGAAGAGGCGCTCGGCACCCTGCTCGGCACGAGGGTCGACGTCATCTCCGTCGGTGGTCTGCTCGATCGCGACGACGACATCCGCCGCGACGCCGTGACCCTATGAGCCGCTCGGACGCACACCGTGTCGCGGACATGATCATGGCGGCGGACGAGATCGCCGACATCGTTCGACGCGGCAGAGCTGCCTTCGATGACGATCGCACCCTGCGGCGCGCCCTCGAACGGTGCCTCGAGATCCTTGGCGAAGCCGCGAAGTCAGTGTCCCCGGAGCTTCGTGCCGCGCACCAGTCGGTTCCGTGGAGCGATCTCGCCAAGGTGCGAGACCGGCTCAGCCACCACTACCACCGGATCGACCCTGCCCAACTCTGGGTGATCGCCGAACGCGACGTGCCGGCCGCAACTGAACAGATTCGCAAGATCGAACGTAGCTGAGACCGACGGCCGCGACGGGCAACGTGATCCAGGACGCCGCGACGGCGTCGCACGCGTCCGGTGCCGATCGCTGCAGCGCGGCGCCGGCGGACGGCGCTCTCGGGCCGCATCGTGATCCGGCGGCTGCGGCGCCGCGTATCCTCGGCCGTCGTGATCGCCCCCTCCCCGCCGCCGGTGCCGCGCGTCGACCGGGTGCTCGCACTCGGCGACCGCCCGGTCGACCTGGCGACCCGGGCCCTCGTCGCGGGCGTCGTCGCTGCGCCCCGGTTCGGGCGCGAGAGCGAGGTCGTCGCCACCGCGGCGGCGGTCGCCGCCGGCGGCGCCGATCTGGTCGACGTCTCGCTGCCCCCGCGCCTGGCGGGTCCGGTGGCTCGGGCCGGCCGGCTGCCCGTGGTGGCCCGCATCGCATCGACCGACGACGCGCTGGCCGCGGCCCGTGCCGGTGCGGTGCTCGTCCTCGTACCCGGGGACCGGCCCGGTGTGCTCGCCGCCCTCGCCGGCCATCCCGACCTCGGCGCCGCGCTCGGCCTCCTCGCCGCCGATACCGACGACCTCGCCGCTGCCCGGGCTCTGGCCGACGAGCACGCGGCCGTCCTGGCGCTCGACGCCACCCCGTGGTCCGGCGCCGAGGCGATGGCCCGCGAGGCCGTGGCGATCGCCGAGGGCTGCCGGCTCCTGCGCACGACCGACGTGCGCCGCAGCCGGCGGGTCGCCGAGGTGATGGCCGCCATCCTGGCCGCCCGCCGGCCCAGCCCCGAGCCCGGCGGTCGCGACGACGGGGGGCGGCGGTGACCGAGATCGAGGTGGACGCGCCCGTGCACCTCGTCAAGGGCGACGACGAGGTCCTGCTGCGCGACACGGCCCGCGAGGTCGTGCACGCGCTGACCGGCGACCTCGACGCCGCCCTCGCGGTCGAGGAGGTCGGGCGCGACCGGTTCGCCCCGCCCGACAGCGGCGAGGTGTCGATCGTGCCGCTGGTCGACGCCGCCCAGACCCCGCCGTTCCTCACCGACCGCCGCGTGGTGGTGGGCCGCGACGTCGAGATGTTCACCAAGGCCGCCCAGGTGGCGCCCCTGGTCGACTACCTCGCCGATCCGCTGCCGACGACCGCACTCGTGCTGGTGTGGAGCGGCGGCCGCGTGCCCAAGTCCCTGGTCGACGCGGTCAAGGCCTGCAAGGGCGTCCAGATCGACACCAACCCGGGCCGCAAGCTCGACGGCTGGGTCGCCGACCAGCTCGCCGCGGCCGACCTGTCGCTCGACCGCGCCGCCACCGACCGGCTGGTGGGCTGGTTGGGCGACGACCCCCAGCGGCTGGTCGGCGTCATCGGCACCCTGGTCGGCACGTTCGGCGCCGGGGCGCGCCTGGGGGCAACCGACATCGAGCCGTTCCTCGGCGAGGGCGGGGGCGTACCGCCCTGGGAGCTGACCGACGCGCTCGACCGGGGCGACATCCGCACGTCCCTCGCCAAGCTGCACCGCATGACGGCCGGGGGCGGCCGCCACGCGCTGCAGGTCATGGCGACCCTCCACAACCACTACGCCCGGATGCTCGCGCTCGACGGGGCCCCGGTGACGGGCGAGAAGGACGCGGCGGCGCTGCTGGGGCTGAAGGGCTCGACCTTCCCGGCGCGCAAGGCCCTCGGCCAGGCGCGCAAGCTGGGGCACGAGCGGGTCGTGCGGGCGATCGACCTGCTGGCCCAGGCCGACCTCGACCTGCGCGGCGGCAAGGCCTGGCCCGACGAGCTGGTGCTCGAGGTGCTGGTGGCCCGGCTCGCCCGGCTGTCACGCTGAGCCGGTGCCGGGGTGCCGGGGTGCCGGGGTGCCGGGGTGCCGGGGTGCCGGGGTGCCGATCCGGCCGGGGAGCCGCGGCGTGGCCGGCGCCGGGGCCTAGGCCTCGGACGAGGCCTGGCGCACCCGGGCGACGAGGCGGGACTTGCGCCGGGCCGCCGCGTTGCGGTGGATGACGCCCTTGGCCGCCGCCATGTCGAGCCGCTTGATGGCCATGCGCAGGCGCTCGTCGGCGTCGTCGGCACCGGCCTCGGCGGCGGCGACCGCGGACTTGGCGCGGGACTTCACCTCGGAGCGAACGGCCTTGTTGCGCTCGTGGCGCACGAGGTTCTGCTTGTTGCGCTTGATCTGGCTCTTGATGTTCGCCACGGGGGCTGCTCTCTGTTCGCTCGACTGCTGGAGAACGGGACTGCTGAGAACGAAATAGCCGGGACAGGCTAGCGGGGCCGGCGGCGAGGTGTCACCTTCGCGCTGCGTCGGGGCGGCAATGAAGGCCCGCGGGGGAGCGCCGCTACGCTCGCGCGACCCCCTTATGGACCTCGATCGCATCCGCAACGTCTCCATCATCGCCCACATCGACCACGGCAAGTCGACGCTGGCCGACCGCCTGCTCGAGCTGTGCGGTGCCGTCGACCCCCGCGAGATGCGCGCCCAGTACCTCGACTCGATGGACCTCGAGCGCGAGCGGGGCATCACCATCAAGCTGCAGTCGGTGCGGCTCGACTACCGCGACCACGTCATCGACCTGATCGACACGCCCGGCCACGTCGACTTCGGGTACGAGGTGTCGCGGTCGCTGGCCGCGTGCGAGGGCGTGATCCTGCTGGTCGACGCCGCCCAGGGCATCGAGGCGCAGACGCTGGCCAACTGCTACCTGGCGCTCGAGCACGACCTCGAGATCGTCGCCGCCCTCAACAAGATCGACCTGCCCGCGGCCGATCCCGACCGGTACGCCGCCGAGATCGAGAGCGTGCTCGGCGTGCCCGCCGACCAGGTGCTGCGGATCAGCGCCAAGACCGGCGAGGGCGTCAGCGACCTACTCGACGCCGTGATCGAGCGGGTGCCGCCGCCCACCGGCGACGCGGACGCGCCCCTGCAGGCGCTGATCTTCGACTCGCACTACGACGCGTACCGCGGCGTGGTGTCGTCGGTGCGGGTGGTGAACGGCGCGCTCGAGACCGGCAGCCGCCTGCGGTTCATGCAGGCCGGCTCGGTGCACGACGCCGACGAGGTCGGGGTCCGCACTCCCGACGACGTGCCGGTCGCGGCGCTGGGCCCGGGCGAGACCGGCTACCTCATCGCCGGCATCAAGGACGTCCGCGAGGCGCGTTCCGGCGAGACGGTCACCGAGGCGTCGCGCCCGGCGGCCGAGCCGCTGTCCGGCTACCAGGACCCCAAGCCGATGGTGTTCTGCGGGCTGTACCCGGTCGACGGCGACCAGTTCAGCGACCTGCGCGACGCTCTCGAGAAGCTCCGGCTCAACGACGCCAGCTTCACCTACGAGCCCGAGACGTCGGGGGCGCTGGGCTTCGGGTTCCGCTGCGGGTTCCTCGGCCTGCTGCACATGGAGATCATCCGCGAGCGGCTCGAGCGCGAGTTCGACCTCAGCCTGATCGCCACGGCGCCGTCGGTCGCCTACCAGGTGCACACGACGACGGGCGAGGTGGTCGAGATCGACAACCCGTCGGCCATGCCCGCCGCGGCGTCGATCGAGCGCATCGAGGAGCCGTTCCTCACCTGCACGATCCTGACGCCCACCGACTACACGGGCACGCTCATGGACCTGTGCCAGACGCGGCGGGGCGAGCTGGTCAAGATCGAGTACCTGTCGCCCGAGCGGATCGAGCTGGTCTACCGGCTGCCGCTCGCCGAGGTCGTGCGCGACTTCTTCGACCAGCTCAAGTCGCGCACGCAGGGCTACGCCAGCCTCGACTACGACCCCGCCGGCTACGCGGCCTCCGACCTGGTCAAGGTCGACGTGCTGCTCAACGGGGTGGCCGCCGACGCGTTCAGCGCCATCGTCCACAAGGACAAGGCCTACGACTACGGGCGGCGCATGGCCGAGAAGCTGCGCGAGCTGATCCCCCGGCAGATGTTCGACGTGCCGATCCAGGCGGCGATCGGCGGCCGCATCATCAGCCGCGAGACGGTCAAGGCCAAGCGCAAGGACGTGCTGGCCAAGTGCTACGGCGGCGACATCACCCGCAAGCGCAAGCTGCTCGAGCGCCAGAAGGAGGGCAAGAAGCGGATGAAGAACATCGGTCGCGTC
>DASTFE010000253.1:0-9870 GCA_035708905.1 Acidimicrobiales bacterium
AGGGGTGTCGCGCGCTGGTGGGCCAGGAGCTCTTCGAGGATGAGGAGGTGGAACTGCTCGTGGTCCTGCTGGGCGCGGGCCTCGACGACGCGCTCCATGATGCGGCGGGCAACGGCGGATCGGCCCTGGCTGTGGGCGATCGCTCGTTGCGCGAGCCGTTCCCACGCCTGGTAGGGGATGCGGGCGAGCTGTTCGAGCACCAGGAACTTCTCGAGGGAGCGCCGCCGGCCGTAGAGGACGTCGACGGTGAGGAACATCAGTCGGGAGAAGGGGTCGTAGCGAAGCCGGCGCGTGGCGAGGGTGTCGGCTTGGGCCTTGCGCAGGGCCTCGGCAGCGAGCGTGGGCGGGCCCATCGGATGGGGCCAGTACGCGCGCGGAACGGTGGGGGAGGGGGGCATGGGGTTTCCTTGGTCG
Source organism: Acidimicrobiales bacterium (assembly GCA_035708905.1). Lineage (GTDB taxonomy): Bacteria > Actinomycetota > Acidimicrobiia > Acidimicrobiales > VFJN01 > ZC4RG19. The sequence continues at coordinate 415 of DASTFE010000253.1, forward strand.
GTTGGGGGAGCAACGGAAGCGTTGGGTAGCGGGGCAGACGCCGGGCACGAGCGTCGGGCCGCGGCGGGTGGTCAATCGACCAGGAGCTCGGCCTCCATGCCGGCGCCCCGGTGGCCCGGCACGTCGCAGTAGACGACGTACTCGCCCGGTGACAGGTCGACCGTGCCACGGTCCGCGTCGGCGTCAGCGACCTCGAGCTCGAAGCCGTCGACGCCGCCGCCGTCGGCACCCTCGATGACGAGCGTGTGCGGGAGCGTGCCCTTCTGCTGGTACTCGATGTCGACCGTTCCGGCGGCGATCCGGTAGGCGTCGCGGTCGAACTCGATGTCGTGGGCCTCCACCGTCAGGGACGCCCCGGCACCCGGGTCGGCGGCCGCCGGTGCGTCACCACCCTCGGCGCCGAGGGCCGCACCGTCGTCGGAGGCGTCGTCCCCGCACGCGGCGAGCAGTAGCGCAGCCAGCGTCGCCGCGGCCAGGACGCCGTGCCGCCGCCCGGGGCTCACGCGGGGGCTCACGCCGGTCCCCCGAGACGACGGGCGAGCACGTCGACGCGCATCATGAGGCCGACGAGCGCCACGCCGAGCGGGACGTGGATCCACAGGGTGTCCTCGCCATCGGCCGCGGCGGTGCCGAGGCCGTGCTGCACGAACAGGGCGACGCCCATCACGACGAGCAACAACCCGAACCGCCGGCCGCCGGCGCGGTCACGCAGGCGGACGAGTGCGACGAGGCCGCCCACGACCGCCACGACGAACAGCAGCCCGGCGGCGATGCGGTGGGCGTCACGCGCCCACTCATCGCCGGTGAGGATCCGCCCGGCGGTGACGGCCTGGAGGAACACAGCCCACGTCAGCACGGCGGTGAACACCATCCACGCCCGGGCGGGGGCCCGGCCCACCGGCGGCGCGACGGGGGGTACCGGCTCTGCGGCGGTGCTCATCGGACGGGCACCGCCGGGCGGGTGGCCGCCGAGGTGGCCGGGTGGGCCTGGCCGATGTCCTGGCCGTTGAGGACGACGGTGTCTGCCACGGCGTGGCACCTCCTGGTGTCGGGGGGAAGGGGAACGGGTTCGTGCCGGTGGGCGGACCGGCGGCTTCACGGCACGGGCACGGATTCCCGGTCGCCCTCGGCCTGGGAGCCGTCGGTGCCGGCCGGCTCGGGGACGGGGACCGCCGGCTCGCCCTCGACGTCGACGTGGGGCAGCAGCCGGTCGAGCCACCGGGGCAACCACCAGTTGCGGTCCCCGAGCAGCTCCATCGTCGCGGGCACCAGCACCATGCGGACGACGGTGGCGTCGACGAACACGGCGGTCGCCAGGCCGATGCCGGCCAGCTTGAGGAACACGGCGTCCTCCATCACGAAGGCGCCGAACACCGTCACCATGATCGCCGCCGCCGCGGTGATCACCCGGGCGGTGCTCGCCAGCCCGTCGGCCACGGCACGGCGGTTGTCCCGGGTCCGCACGTACTCCTCGCGCACGCGGGACAGGAGGAACACCTCGTAGTCCATCGACAGGCCGAAGAGGACGGCGAACATCATCATCGGCAGCCACGCCGGCACGGGCGTGGCGTCCTCGATGCCGACGAGCTCGCCGACCCAGCCGCCACCGGCGGCCAGCGCCATGACGCCGTAGGCCGCGCCGATCGACAGCAGGTTCATGACCGCGGCCTTGAGGGCGACCGCCAGCGAACGGAACACCATCATCAGCAGCAGGAACGACAGGACCACGACCCCGCCGATGAACAGCGGCAGCCGGCTGGCCGTGTCCTCGCTGTCGTCGATGAACGTGGCGGTGGTGCCGCCCACCGACGCCTCCGCCCCGGTGCCGGCGACCGCGCCCGGCAGCACCTGGTCGCGCAGCGTGTGCACGAGGCTCTCGGTGGCCTCGTCCTGCGGACCGGTCGTGGGGACGACCGTGAGCACCGCGGCGTCGCCGGCGTCGTTGAGCGCAGGAGGCAACACCGTGGCGACCCCGTCGGTGGCCTGCAGGTCGCCCGCGATGCGGTCGACGGTCCGGGCCGCCGAGCCGGCGTCGGTGGCGGCCGCGCCGTTCCGGAGGTCGACGGCGACCAGCAACGGGCCGTTCGCCCCCGCCCCGAAGCCCTCGCTGATCAGGTCGTACGCCCGGCGGCTGGTCAGGTCGCTCGGGCCGTTGCCGGCGTCGGGCATGCCGAACCGGAGGTCGGTGGCCGGGGCGGTCAGTACCAGCAGCACGGCCAGGGCGCCGAGCCCTGCCGCCAGGGGCCGCCGCTGCATGACCCGGCTCCAGCGCCACGACAGCGTGCGGCGGCCGTCGACGTCGTGGCGGAACCACGGCAGGCGCAGCCGGTCGATCGAGCGGCCGGCGAAGCCGAGCAGCGCCGGGAGGATCGTCACGGACGCGAACACCACCACCGACACCGCCAGCGACGTCGCCAGTGCGACGCCCCACAGGTAGTCGCGGCCCATCAGCACCAGGCCGAAGATCGAGATCACGACGGTGCTGCCGGCGAACACGACCGCCCGCCCGGCGGTCGAACCTGCGATGACGACCGCCTGGCGGGGCGGGTGGCCCTGGGCCAGCGCCGACCGGTAGCGGGTCACGATGAACAGGGCGTAGTCGATGCCGACGCCGATGCCGATCATCGTGGCGAGCTGCACCCCGAAGTCGGGGACGTCGACGACGTTGGCCATCAGCCAGACGCCGCCGAGCGCCACGCCCAGGCCGAACCCGGCGATGACGAGGGGCAGTCCGGCGGCCAGCGCCGAGCCGAACGCGACCATCAGGATCAGGAGCGCCGCAAGCAGCCCGACCGACTCGGAACCGGCCTCGCTCTGCTCGACCTTCTCGATGGGGTACCCGCCGAGCTCGATCCGCAGGCCGTCGCCCTCGGCCTCGCCGGCGAGGTGCATCACGCGCTCGACCGACTCCGTGGGCACCTGCTGCGCGTCGAGGTCGAACCGCACCTGCACCATCCCGGTCGAGCCGTCGGGGGAGACCGGCCCGGGCTCGGCGGCGAGGACGTGGTCGACCCCGGAGATGTCACCGGCGAGTGCGTCGATGCGGGCCACGGTGTCCGGGCCGGTGACCCCGTCCGCGGCGGTGTACACGACGTCGACGGTGCCGCCGGCGAAGCGTGGGAAGCGCTCCTGCAGCAGCTCCACGGCCTCGGCCGAGTCGCTGCCCGGCACCGTGTAGTCGACCTCGTTGTCGCCGCCCGCCACGCCGGCGAGCACCGACGCGGTCACGAGCGCGGCGATCCACAGCGCCACGACGCGACGCCGGCGGTCGTAGCTCCAGGTCACGAGCCTGCGGAGCATCACGCCACCTCCCGCGGGTCGGCGACGGTGGGCAGGGCGGTAGCGGTACGAGGGGTCATGGGCCGCATCGTGAAGCCCGACGGGTGCCCTGTCGTCGGCCCTGGGAAGGCTCTTGCGCCTGCTGTCTCGGACGCAGTCGGGCCTCGCCTACATCGCTGGTAGTAGCGCGCGGTGCCTTCGTGGGGAGGATGTGGACGCCGGCACGCTGCGCCTACGCTCGGCTGCATGGAGCCTGGTCGTCGTTGGCGCCCTGACTGGCGGGACGCGGCGTTGGCGCTGGGCTCGGCCGTGTTCCTCGTGGCGTCCGCGCGCATCGGGGGGGCGGGCGCGACGGGCCTGGATGCGCTCGGGTACGTACTGCTCGTGGCCGCCGGGCTGGTCCTGGTTCTCCGGCGGCGTGCGCCGGTGGTGGTGTTGGTGGTGGTGCTGGCGTGCCTGCTCGGCTACCAGCTGCGTGACTATGCCGAGGCCGCGGCGGTCCCGGTGGTGCTGGTCGCCGTGTACACCGCGGTGCGGGCCGGTCGCCGCGCTCTCACGGTCGCGGTCACCGGGTCGGCCGTGGTCGTCGGCATGCTGACGGCCGACCCGGCGGCCGGCGAGACGATTCGTGACGTCATGGAGCGGCGGCTGCCTCTCGGGTGGATCGTGGCCGCGGGCGTCACCGCCGAGGTGTCTCGACAGCGGGAGGCGGCCGTCCGGGCGGCCGAGGAGCGGGCGGCCGAGGCCGAGCGCACGCGGGAGGAGACGGCCCGGCGCCGGGCCGGCGACGAGCGGCTGCGGATCGCCCGGGAGTTGCACGACTCGCTCACCCACAGCATCTCGGTGATCAAGGTGCAGGCCGGCGTGGCCGTCCACCTGGCCCGCAAGCGGGGCGAGGAGGTGCCCGAGGCGCTGCTCGCCATCCAGGAGGCGAGCCGCGACGCCACCCGCGAGCTGCGCGCCACCCTCGACGTGCTGCGGACCGACCTGGGGGACGCCACGGGCGACGAGTCGCCCGGCAGCGGGCTCGACCGGTTGGACGAGCTGGTCGGGCGCGCCCGGGCTGCCGGCGTCCCCGCCACCGTGAGCGTCAGCGGCGACGAGCGGCCGCTGCCGGCGGAGGTCGATCGGGCCGTGTACCGGATCGTCCAGGAGGCGCTCACCAACGTCGGCCGTCACGCCGGGCGCCCGGCCACGGTCTCGGTCCGACTCGACTACCGCCCCGACGGTCTGGCGGTGCAGATCGACGACGACGGGCAGGCCACCCCCGCCGCAGCACCGGTTCCCGGCACGGGACTCATCGGCATGCGGGAGCGGGTCACGGCCCTCGGCGGGCGCTTGCGTGCCGAACCACGGCCCGAGGGTGGTTTCACCGTGCGGGCCGAGCTCCCGGCCAACGGGAACGGGACGAGCGCGGCCTCGTGATCCGGGTCCTCCTCGCCGACGACCAGCCGCTGATCCGCGGCGGCTTCCGCGCCCTGCTCGATGCGGAGGACGACCTCGAGGTCGTGGGCGAAGCCGCGGACGGACGCGAGGCCGTCGCTCTCGCGGCCGAGCGCGTACCCGACGTCGCGCTCATGGACGTCCAGATGCCGATCCTGGATGGCATCGAGGCCACGCGGCGCATCGCGGCCGAGCCGCGCCTGGCGGGGGTGCACGTGGTCATCCTCACCAACTACGGCTTCGACGAGCACGTCTTCAACGCCCTGCGCGCCGGGGCCAGCGGGTTCCTGGTCAAGGACATCGAGCCGGCCGACCTGCTGCACGCGGTACGGGTCGCCGCCCGGGGCGACGCTCTGCTGGCGCCGGCGATCACCCGCCGGCTCATCAGCGAGTACGTGTCCCGGCCACCCGACCGCCAGGTCGCCGACGCCCTCGAGGCGCTCACCAACCGAGAGCGCGAGGTCGTGGCCCTGGTCGCCCGCGGGTTGAGCAACGACGAGATCGCCGCCCGCATGGTCATCAGCCCCACGACGGCCAAGACCCATGTCAGCCGAGCCATGACCAAGCTCCACGCCCGTGACCGCGCCCAACTCGTCGTGCTCGCCTACGAATCGGGCCTGGTCGCGCCCCGCAGCGCGCCGCAACCCTGACGGGCGAACCGCCGTGCCGCCGTGCCGGCGTCCGGTGCCGTCGGGTTGCCAGGCGGCGAGGTCGAAGCCGAGAGATGTACGCTTCGCGGTTGTTACGCACTGATAGTGATCTCTCGGGAGGTTGGGCCATGGCAGGTGTCGAGAGGCGAGACTTCAGCACGCCCGACGAGACGCGCACCCCCGACAAGACGACGGTCGAGCTCGTCGACCTCGCCGGCGGACAGATCGGGCGCTACACGTTCGATCCGGGCTGGCGCTGGTCGGAGTGCATCAAGCCCGTCGTCGGCACGGACAGCTGCCAGGTCGAGCACATCGGCTACGCGGTGTCGGGAACGATGCACGTCACGCACGCCGACGGCAGCGAGGGCGAGGTCACGTCCGGCGACGTGTACCGGATCGCACCGGGCCACGACGCCTGGGTCGTCGGGTCCGAGCCGGCGGTGCTGGTCGAGTTCCAGGGCGCCGCCGACTACGCCAAGCCGACCTGACGCGCCGCACGCGCCGCCCACCGGCCTGGCGCTGTGCGATGATCCGCCGGATGGAGCGCGCGCGGACACCGGGGCCCGGACAGACCGTGACCGTCACCATCCCCCGCCACTTCCACGGGCCGCCCGACTCCGGGAACGGCGGCTACACCTGCGGCGTCACCGCGCTGGCGATGACGGAGGGCCCGGCCGAGGTCACGCTCCGCCGCCCGCCGCCGCTCGACCGCCCCCTGCGCATCGAGCCGTCGGGGCAGGGGGTCGCTCTGGTCGACGGCGACGAGGTCGTGGCCCAGGCGCGCCCGGCGCAGCCCGACGTCGAGCTGCCCGAGCCGGTCGGCTGGGACGAGGCGCAGCGCGCCGCCCGGGCGTTCGACGTCGACGCCTACGCCGGGGAGCACGCCTTCCCGACCTGCTACACGTGCGGGCCGGGGCGCGCCGAGGGCGAGGGGCTCCGGCTGTTCCCCGCGCCCACCGGACGCCCCGACCGCGTCGTGGCCTGGCCGTGGGTGCCCGACGCGTCGCTGGCCGACGCGACGGGTCGTGTCGCCGGGGCGACGATGTGGGCGGCGCTCGACTGCCCGAGTGGCCTGGCCTGGATCACCGGCCGGCAGCCGTCGGGACCGGCGGTGCTCGGCCGGATGACCGTCGCGCTCCATCGCCGACCCCGGCCCGGCGAGCACCTGGTCGTGGCCGGCTGGCCGATCGCGGCCGAGGGTCGCAAGCTGCTGGCGGGCGCCGCGGTGTGGTCCGCGGACGGCGAGGTGCTCGCCGTGAACGCGGCCACGTGGATCCGGCTCAGCGACGACCAACAGGCCGCGTTCCGCGTCGCCGGCAGCTCATGAGACGACCCGCTGCACCGTCGCGGCCGCCAGGATCCCGAGGGAGTTGGTCGCGGTGTGGGCCACGACGGGAGCGAGCGTGCTGCCGCTCCTGATCCGCAGCAGGCAGAAGAGCATGCCACCCGCCGCCGTCGTGGCGACGGCGAGGGCGACCGTGGCGCCGCGTGCCACCGGGTCGTCCACCACGTCGTTGGCGTCGAGCAGCCCGAGGGTGGGCCGGATGTGCCACAGCCCGAAGACCGCGCTCGACGCGGCGGCGGCCCACAGCCGCCGCCGGCCGCCGTGGGCCAGCGCCCCGAACAGCGCCCCCCGGAACGCGACCTCCTCGAGCACCACCGTGCCGAGCGGGACGCGGACGAGCACGTGGTAGGCGACGGCGCCGGGCCCGAGGCGGCGGACCCGGGCGTCGTCGAGCAGCGGGTGCAGGCCCGGCACGGCCACCGCGACCGCCAGCCCAGCGGCGATGGCCGCGGCGACGGCGCCGCCCCAGCACGCGCCCGACCGCAGCCGGTCACGCCGCAGCCCGAGGTCTGACCACGAGAGGCCGCAATGGCGGGCGGTGCCCACGACGGCGCCCGCAGCCGCCAGGTTGAGCGGCACGTAGGCGAGCTGCGTGCCGGGCACCAGGTGGACGAGGTTGTTCCACGCCAGGAGGGCCAGCGACAGCATGGCCGCGTAGCGCCGCACGTCGCGATGGTCGCGCCGGCGGGACGGAGAGGTGGTGGAGGCTGGCCGCACGGGCGGCGACCCTGACCGACGCCCTGTGTGGTGCACGCTTCACAGCGTGACAACTGCCACGCCGGCATGACACGTGCGACGCGGCGCAAGGGCGTACACTGTCGCACGCAATCAAGAACTGCGGATCGAGTACGAGTACTCCCCCCTCCACTCGTCGCTCTCTGCAGTAATGACGGTGCCGTCTGCATCCCCCCTGCAGGCGGCGCTGTCGCGTCCGGGCCCGTGCGGCCGTTCGATCGTGGTGCCGCGGCCGTCGCCGGGTGCGGCGATGCTCAGGGCTCGACGCCGCGGAGCCCGCGCCACGCCAGATCGGCGAGCTGCTGGGCCAGCGTCTCGGGGTCGGCGTCGCTGCTCGAGCGCAGCCAGTGGATGCTCGCTCCCTCGATCATGCCGACGATGCCGTGGCCCAGCACCTGGCGCTGGCTGTCGCTGAGGCCGTCGATCTCGATGAGGCCGGCCACGAGCCCGGCCACCGCGCTCTCGGTCTGGCTGACCACCTCGGCGAACTCGGTGTCGCGCGCCATGCTGCCGCCGTAGAAGAGCTGGAAGGCGTTGCGGTGCTCGTCGACGAAGGCGAAGTAGGCCGAGAACCCCAGCTCGACCATCTGGCGCGGCGTCTCGGCGGCCGTGACCGCCTTGGTGATCGTGTCCTGCAGGTCGCGGCCGACGTCGCGCAGCAACTCGGAGAAGAGCTCGCGCTTGGAGGCGAAGTGCTGGTAGAGCACCGGCTTCGTGACGCCCGCCGCGATGGCGATGTCGTTCATCGAGGCGTCGTGGAAGCCCCGCTCGGCGAACACCCGGCGGGCGACCTCGAGGAGCTGGCGCCGCCGGCGGGCGGCGGGCAGGCGGCTGGACACGCGGTTGTCGTCACTCATCGGCAGGAGCCGGGGGCAGGAACCTCGTGTGATGCCGTGCCCGCGGGTTACCTAACGGTAACAGTCGTCCGCCCGCCGTGCTGCGATGCTCGCACGGCACGGTCACCCGAGGCCGCGCTCGCGGTCTTCGCGCTCGGCCGCCTTGACCGCGTAGCCGACGACGATGGCGGGCGCCAGCAGCAGCGAGCCGAGCGCCATGGCCACCAGGATGGCCGTCACCACCGCACCGGTGAGCCCCACGGCGAAGCCGATCACGAAGAGCACGACCGCCAAGCCGAACAGCGCGTACCCGGCCCGCTGGGCCAGGTCCGCGGCCCGCGCCATCTGGCGTCGGCGCACCAGCACCGGGTCGGCCGCCGCCGGTCGGTCGCCCGCCGGCGGTCGATCGTCCCGAGGTTCGTCGCTCACCCGCGCACGGTGCGTCAGCCGCCCTCGGCCGACATGCCGAGCTCGATCAGCACCTCGATGGGGATGCACTCGGTCATCAGGTCGACGATCGCCGTCTGCTCGTCGACCGTGGCGTCGTCGAAGGGGTCGCCGCCGGAGGTCGACATCTCCATCAGGTTCTCGAGGCCGAAGTGGTCGACCATCGCCTGGGCGGCGCAGATGGCCTGGTCGTGGGTGATGGCGCCGTCGGCCTCCATCTCCATGCCGGCGGCGATCAGCTCGACGATGCCGTCGCCGCTGCCGATGTCGCCGCTGTCGAGGTCGTCGAGGGCGTCGTCGAGCGCGTCGTCGGACGCCGAGTCGTCGGTGGCCGAGTCGTCGGTGACCGCCTCGTCGGAGATGGCGTCGGTGTCGGGATCGGCCGTCTCGTCGTCGCGGCTGAGGAAGAACACGAGCCCGGCGATCAGCGCCACCGCGACCGCCGCCAGGCCGACGATGAGGCCGGTCGACGGCCCCGACCGGACCGGCTGGGCCGGCGGCAGCTGGCCGCTGCTGTAGGCGGGGTCGTAGCCGGGCGGTGGGGCGCCGAACCCGCCCGGCGGGGGCTGGGACGGTTGCCCGGGCTGCGGGGCGTACTGCTGGGTGGGATCGACCTGCCGGGTCTGGTCGACCGGCACGGTGGGGTCGGCACCGGGCCCACCGGCGCGGCTGACGGGATCGACCGAGGTCACGCCGTTGTCGGAGACGTCGTCCGTCCAGG
>DASTFE010000254.1:0-33411 GCA_035708905.1 Acidimicrobiales bacterium
GGCCCGACCTGCAGCTCGCCAGCAGCCTCCAGCCGATCGGGTCGTGCGACGAGCTGCGCGACTGGGCGGCCGACGAGCTGGCCCCACGCGTGGGCCCGTACGGTCTCGGCGGCGGCGAGATCACGCTGGACGCCGACGAGGAGCTCGCCACCGCCGACGACGCGGCCGAGGCGCAGCCCGCCCCGGCCGACGGCGCCGGCAGCGCCCGGGCGGGCGACGACGACGCGACCACCGCGTTCTCGGGCACCAACGTGCAGGTCGAGGGCGTCGACGAGCCCGACGTCGTCAAGACCGACGGCGAGCGCATCCTGGCTGTCGCCGAGGGGCGCCTCCACCTGGTGTCGGCGGCCGAGGGCCGGGTCGTCGCCTCGGTCGAGCTGCCCGAGGGGGTGTGGGACGCCGAGATGCTGCTGTCGGGTGACCGCGTGCTGCTGCTGGGCGGCGGCTTCGGGGGGCCGGTCGTCCCGCTCGCGGTCGACGACGCCGAGGGCCGCGACGCGATCCTCCCCGAACCGGCCGGCACGCAGGTGGTACAGGTCGACATCGGCGACGACGAGCTGACGGTCAGCGACCGGGCGGTGCTCGACGGCACCTACGTGTCGGCCCGCATGACCGGCGACGTCGCCCGCCTCGTACTGCACGCGGACCCCCAGCAGCGGCTGCCCTTCGTGGCCCCGGCCACGCCGACCGAGCAGGCCGCCGAGGCCGCCGAGGCGCACAACCGCGAGGTGATCGAGCAGGCCGACCCCGAGGATCTGCTGCCCCGGTGGCACCGGCCGGGCGACGGCGGCGAGCTGGCCGACCAGGGACCGCTGCTCGACTGCGAGGACGCCCACGCCCCCGGCACCTTCTCGGGCTTCGGCATTGTGACGGTCGTCAGCGTCGACCTGTCCGACGGGCTGGCCGCCGGCCTGTCGTCCGCCGGCGGGACGGGCGTGCTCGCCGGCGGCCAGACGGTCTACGCCTCGCCCGACCACCTGTACGTGGCGGCGCCCGAGTGGGTCGACTGGCCGGCCGTCCCCGAGGCCGAGCGCGACGCCGTGGCCGACGACCACGGCACCGACATCCACCGGTTCGACATCAGCGACCCCGGGGCGGCGGCCTACGAGGGGTCGGGTCACGTCGACGGCACGCTGCTCGGCCAGTTCGCCATGGACGAGCACGACGGCCACCTGCGGGTGGCCACCACGACCGGGTCACCGTGGGTCGAGGGCGACGGCGAGTCCGAGAGCCACGTGGTGGTGCTCGCCCCCGAGGACGGGGGGCTCGTCCGAGTCGGCGGCGTGTCGGGGCTGGGCCCCGGCGAGACCATCCACTCGGTGCGGTTCATGGGCGACGTCGGCTACGTCGTCACCTTCGAGCAGAAGGACCCGCTCTACACGATCGACCTGGCCGATCCCGCCGACCCCCGGGTCACGGGCGAGCTCGAGATCCTCGGCTACTCGGCCTACCTGCATCCGGCGGGTGACGGCCGTCTCATCGGGGTGGGCCAGGACGCGACCGGGGACGGCACCGTCGTCGGCATGCAGGTCGCCCTGTTCGACGTCAGCGACCCCGCCGCACCCGCCCGCGTGGCCCAGACCACGGTGAGCGGCGCCAGCTCGGCCGCCGAGTGGGATCACCGGGCCTTCCTGTGGTGGCCCGACGACGGGCTGGTGGCCGTGCCCGCCAGCGCGTACGGCCCCGAGCCGTTCGAGGGGCTGATCGGCTTCACCGTCGACACCGGCGCGGGCACCATCGCCGAGCGGGGCCGCGTCGCCCACCCGGCGGTGACCCCGAGCGGCCGCGAGCCGGTGCCGCTGCCCGGCCCGATCCCGGTCGAGCCGGACGGTGGCCGCGGGATCGCCGAACCGGTCCCGCCCGCCGACCTGGCCTACAGCCCGCCGATCACGCGCTCGCTGGTGATCGGCGACCGGCTGTGGACGCTGTCGGCGGCGGGACTGGCGGCCAGCGACCTGGCCACCCTGGGCGACACGACGTTCGTGCCCTTCGCGTGACCGCCCGCTCGGCTACCCGGGCTCGTCGTCGGCCAGGTCGCCGCCGGCGTAGGCACCGAGGATGTCGCGGGCCGACACGACGCCGACCAGCTTGCCGTCCTCCTCGACCAGCACGTGGCGGACGTAGCGGTCCATCATGAGCCCCGCGACCTCGGCCACGGTGGCCTCGGCGTCACACCACACCAGGGTCGTGTGGGCGATGTCGCCCGCCGTGGTCGTGGCCGGGTCCCGTCGCTCGGCGAGGGCACCCACGACGTCGCGCTCGGAGACGATGCCGGTGGCGCCGTCGCCCTCGCCCACGATCAGGGCGCCGACGCTCGCCTCGACGAGTGCGTCGGCCACCTGGTGGAGGTCGGCGTCCGGCGCCACCCGCATGACCGGGCCGCCGGTGAGCATGCTGACGGTCATCGAACCCACGTTCGCAGGATCTGCCATGCCCTCACTCTGCCGCGCCCCGCAGCCACCTGTCAGGGGCCGAACGTCCCGTTCGCCCGCACGGAGGTCCGTTCCCGCCGGGACCGTCGTTGGCTCGATGTCCGCGCCGCACCGTCGTCACCGCTGGCTGACCGTAGGATGTCGACGTGACGTTCCACCGCATCACGGTCGAAGCCGGGAAGATGGCCGGCCAGCCCTGCATTCGAGGCCTGAGGATCCCGGTGGCGTCGATCGTCGCGATGGTGGCCGATGGGATGACGGCAGACGACATCCTCGCCGAGTTGCCGGATCTCGAGCGTGAAGACATCACCGAGGCCCTGCGCTACGCCGCGGAAGCAGTGCGCGAGCGAGAGCTTCCCCTACGCCGTCCCGCGTGAAGTTCCTCGTCGACCAGAACCTTTCACCCCTGGTGGCCGTCGCGCTTCGCGCGGCTGGGCACGACGTCGTCCACACCCGCGACATCGGCATGGAACGAGCCGACGACGCAACGATCCTCGAGCGATCGATCGACGAGGACCGAACGGTCGTCTCCGCTGACACGGACTTCGGCACGCTCCTCGCAAGTCGAGCACTGACGCGACCATCGGTCATCCTCCTACGACGCACCCACGATCGACGGGCCACTGCGGTGTCTGCACTGCTCCTGGCGAACCTGGCGGCCGTCGAGGAGTCCCTGCGACAGGGGGCGATCGTCGTCCTGGAGGAAGACCGCATCCGGGTGAGGAGGCTTCCGCTCACGTGAGCCGAGCGCCTCTACCGCTCGGCCCGGTAGAGGCGCATCGTCAGCGGGGCGAAGACCGCGAGCAGCGCCAGGCTCCAGCCGAGCACCCACAGGATGGCCGCCGAGTCGACCGCACCGTGCATCAGCTCGCGGGAGGCGGTGGCCAGGTGGGTGATGGGGTTGTTGCGCACGAAGGCCTGCACCCAGCCCGGCATCGTCTCGGGGTCGACGAACACGTTGCTGGCGAAGGTGAGCGGGAACAGCACGGTCATGCTGAGCTGCATGACCGACTCGGGCGTCTGCAGGCGCAGGCCGAGCACCGTCCACACCCAGGACAGGGTGAAGGCGAACCACAGCAGCAGCGCGATGGCGGCGAGCACGCCGAGCGGGCCGCCATCGGGGCGGAAGCCGAGCGCGAAGCCCACCACGAGCATCACCAGCGACGCCATCAGGTAGCGGACCCCGTCGGCCAGCAGCATGCCGACCAGCACCGCAGGCCGCCAGATCGGCAGCGACCGGAACCGGTCGAACACGCCCTTCGAGATGTCGGTGTTGAGCGCCATGCCCGTGTACATGGTGATCCAGCACACCGTCATCACCACGATGGCGGGCAGCAGCCTCTGGAGGTAGTCGCCGGTCGAGCCGGCCAGGGCGCCGCCGAACAGGTATGTGTAGAGCAGCACGAACATGATCGGGAAGGCCGTCACGTCGAAGAGCTGCATCGGCACGTGCTTGATCTTCAGCATGGCCCGCCAGGCGAACGTCACCGAGGCGGCCAGGGCGGTGGGGCGCGGCGGCCGGGCCCGGGTCGACAGCGCCGCCCGCAGCGTGGCCTCGGCGACGACGGGCTCGGCGGCGGTGGTGGGGGCGTCGGTCGTGCCCGTGGTGATGGTGGTCGTGGTCGTGTCGCTCACGCCGCGTCCTCCTCGCTGGTCGTGTCGTCGGCAGGGCGCCCGGTGAGGGCGAGGAACACCTCGTCGAGGCTGGGCTGGCCCAGGGCGAACTCGTTCACGACGATGCCCGAGTGCGAGAGCTCGACGAAGGCGGCGGCGATGTGCTCGGGGTCGGCGCCCCGGGCCGTCAGCGCCGCCGGGTCGGGATCGAGCCCGACCGGCACGCCCAGCGCCGCGGTCAGGATCCGCTCGGCGTCGGGGCGCCGCTCGGGGTCGCGCACCCGCACGTGCAGCGCGCCCCCGCCGACCGAGGCCTTCAGCTCGGTGGACGTGCCCTCGGCGATGATGCGGCCGTGGTCGATGATCGCGATGCGGTCGGCCAGCTGGTCGGCCTCGTCGAGGTACTGGGTTGTGAGCAGGACCGTCGTGCCCGCGGCGACCAGCACCCGCACGATGTCCCACACCTGGTTGCGGCTGCGGGGGTCGAGGCCGGTGGTGGGCTCGTCGAGGAACAGCAGGTCTGGGGTGACCACGATGCTGGCGGCGATGTCGAGCCGCCGCCGCATGCCGCCCGAGTAGGTCGACACCTGGCGGTCGGCGGCGTCGGACAGGCCGAAGGCGTCGAGCAGCTCCGCGGCCCGCTCCTCGGCCGCCCGGCGGTCGAACCCGAGCAGCCGGCCGAGCAGCACCAGGTTCTCGCGGCCGTTCAGCTCCTCGTCGACCGAGGCGAACTGGCCCGTCAGGCTGACCCGCGACCGCACGGCGTCGGCATCGGACACCACGTCGTGGCCCAGCACGCGGGCGCGCCCGCGGTCGGGCCGGATGAGCGTCGCCAGCATCCGGATCGTCGTCGTCTTGCCGGCCCCGTTGGGACCGAGCACGCCGTAGACCGTCCCGGCCCGCACCGCGAGGTCGATGCCGTCGACCGCCTTGGTCTCGCCGAACGCCTTGGCGAGGCCCTCGGTCTCGATGGCCAGGGCTCCGTCGGGTTCCACCGTGTCGTCTCCTCCGTGTCTGCGATCCGGGGCGGCAGCGCCATCGCCGGTGGGCTGCGCGTGGACGTACTGACGGCCGCCGTCTCCGGGACTCATCGGCGGGCGGCCGGCGACTCGGCCTGGTCGCGAACGTCCAGGCTCTCGAGCCACGACTGCCAGGCGGGCACGGCACGCTCGGCGAACGCGGGCGCGTCATCGCCGAAGAGCCAGGCGGCGATCGTGGCCGTCGTGCCACCGCCGTCGCGGCCCGTCGCGAACATGCTGAGGTAGCCGGGCGGATCGTCAACGCTCACCAGCAGGTAGGGGTCGCCGGTGCGCTCGACCTGCCCGCGGATCCCGGGCCCGTCGACCCGCCGGCCGACCTCGCTGGCGCCGAGCGAGCCGGCCATGGCGTGCTGCACTCGCTCCGGGGGCGCAGGCAGGACCACCTCGACCGTGCGGGTGGTCGCCTCCTGCCCGGCGAAGCGGGCCAGATAGAAGCGGAGCTGGTGCTCGAAGAAGGGAACCCAGTAGCGCTGCATCTCGTCGATGAACTCGCGCTCCCAGTCGGCGCCGGTGCCGAAGGCGCTGCTCACCACCCGCACGACGCACGTGCCGCCGGAACGGGCCTCGACCAGGAACTCGGACGCGAGCGGGGTGACCTCGGCGCCGGGGTGACCGCCGAGCGCCGCCCACTCAGGCTCCTCGTAGGCGAAGCGGCGGGGCGGGTCCCAGTTGGTGACCGTGCCCGGCGAGCTGGTCTCGCCCATGTGGGTGACGATGGCCCCGCCCTCGTGCTCCTCGACGTCGGTGGGCAGGAACCACGAGGTGATGCCGGCACCGGTGGCGATGGCGGCCCAGACCTGCTCGGGCGTGCCGGCGACCTCGACCGAGAACTCGATGCGGAGGGGTACGTCGGGGGTGGTCATGGTGTCTCCTTGGGGGTCGGGTGAGCTGCGACGACCAGACGGTGGGGCCGGCCGTCGTCGTGGTGGTAGCGGGCCGCCAGCTCGAGCACCGCGGCCGTGAGGTCGTCGGCGAACGCGGCACGGTCCTCGGGCGAGCGGAAGCGGATCTCGGTGTCGATCGACAGCGTGGGCAGCCGGGCCCCGGCGGCGTCGGCCCTGCGGGCCAGCCCGCCCACCTCGCGGACGAGGCGGCCGGCGAGCGCGATCAGGTAGCGGGCCGAGAACCGGTCGGCGGCCTGGTCGGGGTCCACGGCAGCCTCCGCGAGCGCGGCGGGCGAGATGACGTAGGTGGCAGCCGTGGCCTGCAGCACCCGCTCGGTGATGCCGCCCCGTCGCCGCTCCTCGGTGAGCGCCACCAGGCCGTGGGCTTCGAGCGCCCGCAGGTGGTAGTTGACCTTCTGGCGGCTGATGCCGACGCGCCCGGCCAGCGACGCGGCCGAGGCCGGCTCGGCGAGCTCGGCCAGCAGCCGGGACCGGACGGGGTCGAGCGCCGAGGCGGCGGCCGCCGGGTCCTCGATCACCTCGACGTCGTGCATGCGGCCCACCCTGCCCCTGACAACTTTATTTGTCAAGACCGGCCGAGCCGTCACCACGCCGTGACCACGCGTTCCTGCCGCGGGTTCGGGGGTCTGGACACCGGATCCCGCGGCGAGAACGCGAGCTGGCGCTCGACCGACCGGTCCGGCCCCTCAGCGGGCGCCCGACAGCCCGGCGGCCCGGCCCGTCAGGTAGCGCCGCTCGGGCAGGCTGGTGGTGCCGGCGGCCGCGGCGCGGTAGGCGGCCCGGGCCCCGGCGGTGTCACCCGCCATCTCCAGCAGGTGGGCGCGCACTGCGGCGAGCCGGTGGTGCCCGGCCATCCGGGCGTCGTCGTCGAGCGGCGCCAGCAGGTCGAGACCGGCCTGCGGGCCGCTGGTCATGGCCACGGCGACGGCCCGGTTGAGCGTCACCATCGGGTTGGGTGCGACACGGTCGAGCAGCCGGTAGAGGGCGGCCACCTGCGGCCAGTCGGTGTCGTCGGCCGACGACGCCTCGTCGTGCACCGCGGCGATGGCGGCCTGGATCTGGTAGGGGCCGAGGCGCGAGGTGGTGGCCAGCGTGCGGGTGACCAGTTCGGTGCCCTCGGCGATCATGCGCCGGTCCCACCGGCTGCGGTCCTGCTCGGCCAGGGGCACCAGCGCGCCGTCCGGCCCGGTGCGGGCCGACCGCCGGGCCTCGGTCAGCAGCATCAGGGCGAGCAGGCCGGCCACCTCGCCGTCGTCGGGCAGCATCCGGTGCACCGCCCGGGTGAGGCGGACGGCCTCGCCGGTCAGGTCGGCCCTGCGCAGGTCGGGCCCTGACGTCGCCACGTAGCCCTCGTTGAAGACCAGGTAGAGCACGTGCAGCACGGCGGCCAGGCGCTCGCCGCGCTCGGCCGGAGGCGGCAGGTCGAACGTGCTGCCGGCGGCCTTGACCTTCTGCTTGGCCCGGCTGATGCGCTGGGCCATCGTCGCCTCGGGGACGAGGAAGGCGCGGGCGATCTCCGCCGTCGTCAGCCCGCCGACGGCCCGCAGCGTGAGCGCGATCTGCGAGGGCGGGGTCAGGGCCGGGTGGCAGCACAGGAACAGCAGCGCCAGCGTGTCGTCGCGGTCGGTGGCCGGTGCCTCGCCCGGCGCCGGTGCGACGGTCGCGTCGGCCGGGGCGCGGGCGGCCGTCGCGTCCTCGCGCCGGCGGCGCGACTGCTCGCTGCGCAGGTGGTCGGTCAGGCGCCGCGACGCGACGGTGACCAGCCAGGCCCGGGGGTTGTCGGGGCGCCCCTCCCGCGGCCACTGCACCGACGCGGCCAGCAGGGCCTCCTGCACCGCGTCCTCGCTGGCGTCGAAGTGCCCGTAGCGCCGCACCAGCGCGCCGAGGACCTGGGGCGCCAGCCGCCGCAGCAGGTCCTCGACGCGGGGCTCGCGGATCACGCCTCGGGCGCCGCCTCGTGCATGAGCGGCCGCACCTCGACCTTGCCGTGGCGGGCGAAGGGCACCTTGGCCGCGATCTCGAGCGCGCGCTCGAGGCTGTCGCAGTCGATGATGTCGAAGCTGCCCAGGTACTCCTTGGCCTCGAGGTAGGGGCCGTCTGTCACCACCGGCGCCCCGCCCTGCACGGTGACGGTCTTGGCCTGGGCCTGGTCGGCCACGCCCCAGGCCCCGACGAACTCGCCCGAGGCCCGCAGCTCCTCGTGCAGGGCATCGGTGTCGCGGATCACCTCGGCGAGGGTCTCGGGCGGGAACGACTCCCACAGCTCCTCGTTGCCATAGATCAGCAGCATGTACTTCATCGACCTCTCCTTCGGGCTACGGCGCGCCCGGGGTGGGTGGCGCCGCCGGAGACGTCGGAGCCGACGCCCGGCCCTCGACATGGAAGCACCGGACGGCACGTCATGCGGGGGTCCGGTGGGCCCAGGCGCGCGCTCGCTCAGCCGTAGTGATGGGCGTAGAGGTCGCGGAGCAGCGCGACCTCGGCCCCGTGGTGCAGTGCCTCGCGGTTGACGTGCAGCACGAGCGCGGCGAACGGGTGGTCTGCGAACGGGCCCTCGTGCCGCCCGCACGGGCGTGCCAGCCCGTCGGCGTCGAGGGCGGACACCCCCGCGGTCCACGCCTCGTGCCAGCCGTCGAGCAGGGCGAGCCCGCCGGCCGCCGTCAGCGGCCAGTCGGTCGTCTGGTAGGTGACGCCACCGTCGCCGAAGTGGTTGGCGGCCCGCTCGCCGAAGATGCCGATCGCCATGTGCCCCAGGCGCCAGGCGATGGTGGTGACCGGCGCGGGCACGGGCTCGGGCCACGCGTAGTCGATCACGGTGTCACCCGCGCCGGTGGCCAGGGGCGCCGTCGCGTCGGCACGGCGGCGCACGCTCCAGCAGCCGGCCACCGGCTCCCACAGGTACTCGTCGTCGGTCAGTCCGTCGAGGCGGGGCCGGAGCTGGTCGTTCCAGTGCCGGTCGAGCTGCTCGACCAGCTCGTGCGTCCAATCGATCGCCATGCCGCCGACAGTACGGGCGCACCAGGACGGATCCCGTCCTGGATCGCACGACGGTCGGCCGGGGCGATCGGCGCCGCGCCGGCGGTCACGCCCCGAACGGCGGCCGCCCCATCTGGTCGCGCACGGTGACGACCGGCGGGTTCGTCAGGGTGCGGCGCTGCCAGTTGGCGCCGTCGACCACCAGGGTGTGGCCCGACACGAACCGGGCGTACGGCGAGGCCAGGAACGTCGCCGCCCAGCCCAGCTCGCGCAGGCGGCCGGCGCGGAGCGCGGGCTGGCAGGCGTCCTTCTCGCTGGTGCGGTCGAGGTTGCCGCGGATGTCGGCGGTCATGTCCTCGTGGGGGAACAGGCCGGGGACCAGGCCGTTCACCTGGATCCCGTACGGCCCCCACTCGACCGCCAGGGTCTCGACCATGTTCTTCACCCCCGCCTTGGCGGCCGCGCTGTGCGCGAAGCCGGGGCCGCCGGTCCACGCGTACGAGGCCCCGATGTTGACGATCGAGCCCGGCGTGCCGGCCACCAGGTGGCGGCGGGCGAACTCGCGAGCGCAGAAGAACGTGCCGTTCAGCGTGATGTCGACGACCGTGCGCCAGGCGTTGGGCGACATGTCCTCGGCCGGCACGGGGAAGTTGGCGGCGGCGTTGTTGACCAGCACGCCCGGCAGGCCGGCCGCCTCCTCGACCGTGTCGAAGGCGGCGGCGACCTGGTCGGGGTCGCGGATGTCGCAGGTGGCGGTCACCACGGTGCCACCGACCGCCTCGAGCGCGGCGCGGCCGGCGTCGAGGTGCTCGGCCTTGCGGCTGGCGATGGCGACGGTGGCGCCGAGCCGGGCGAACTCGGTGGCGGTGGCCAGGCCGAGCCCGGTGCCGCCGCCGGTGACGAGCACGGTGGTGCCGCGGTAGGTACCGGCCGGCAGGGCGCTGGCGCCGAGGGCCGGCGGCTCGGGCAGGCCGGCGGGGTTCGCGAGGCTGGCGGGGGTCGCGTCCGAGGCAGGCTCGATCGGGTCGGCGGGGTCGGTCATGGCGGGCGTCAGCTCCCCGTGTAGACCGGCGGGCGGTCCTCGGCCCGGGCGGCGCGCATCTCGGCGTAGTCGTCCGAGCGGTTGATGAAGGTCTGGCCGATCAGCTCCTCGGCCATCGACGAGCGGATCTCGGGCTCGGCCAGGTGGGCGATGACCCGCCGGGCCATCTTGACGGTGACCGCCGGGGCGGCGGCGATCCGGTGCGCCATGTCGAGCACGGTGTCGTCGAGGTCGTCGAGTGGGACGACCCGCGACACGATGCCGTGGGCGAGGGCCTCGGCGGCGTCCATCGGGCGGCCGGTCAGCACCATGTCGCTGGCCACCCCCGGCCCGCAGATCTGGAACAGGCGCCCGACGCCGCCGGTGTCGGGGATCACCCCGTGGCCCACCTCCGGCAGCATGAACCGGGCACCCTCGGCGGCGACCCGGATGTCGCACAGCAGCGCCCGCTGGAACGACCCGCCGATCGACCAGCCCTTGTGGGCCACGATGACGGGCGCGTCGAGGTCGAAGAGCTGCTGGATGCCCCGGTGGCCCCGCCGCATGAGCTCGTGGTGGCTCAGCCCGACCTGCCGGCCGCCGATGGCGCCGACGTCGCGCCCGGACGAGAACGACGCCCCCTCGCCCCGCCAGACGACGGCCCGCACGTCGGCCCGCCGGCGCAGCTCGCCCAGGATCTCGAACAGGCGCTCGTCCATGGCGTCGTCGAAGGCGTTGTGCTTGCCCGGGTTGTCGTTGGTGATCACGGCGATCGGGCCGTCGATCTCCAGGCGGACGCGCGTCTCGGTCACGGGATCCCCTCCTGTCGGCTGGTGCGGGCATTCTGGCGGCCCGCACGGCCCGCCGCCCGTGCGCCGCCCGACGGCCCGCCGCCCGCTCGGGGCCGCGGCGTCAGCCGCCGCAGCAGACGTGGGTGGTGAGCGGGCCGCCGTTCCACGTCATGGCGTCGATCATCGCGACGGCGAGGTCGAGGTCGCGGTCCTCGGCGTCCGCGTAGGCCCGGTGCACGTTCAGCACCAGGCGCTCGGCGTCGGCCCAGTCGGCGAACTCGCCCAGGTCGCATGCCTGGGCGGCCGCCAGTGGGGTGAGACCGTCGCGCCGGCCGGCCTCGGCGGTGTCGAGCACGAGCCGGTAGTAGCGCTCGTGCGCGCCCAGCACGTCGGCCAGCTCCGCAGCGGAGACCAGCGGGCCGTGGCCGGGCACGAGGTGGTCGGGCTCGAACCCGGCCAGCCAGTCGAGGGCCCGGCGTGCCCCGTCGACCGAGCCGGCGAAGGCCAGCGGCGTCAGGCCGTGGAACACCAGGTCGCCGGCGAACAGCACCCGCTCGTCCGGCAGCCAGGCGACGAGGTCGCCCACCGTGTGGGCCGTGTGCCCGGGGTGCAGCAGGTCGACACGCCGGGCGCCGGTGTAGATCGTGAGGCCGGATCGGGTCACCACGTTGGGCACGCGGCGGGTGACGTCGCCCCACACGGGCACCGGCTCCCAGGCGGGCGGGCACTCGTCGATGATGGGGTCGACCAGCAGCTCGTCGCGCATCGCCTCGTGGCCGAACAGCACGGCGGACGCCGGCAGCAGGCTGTTGCCGTAGGTGTGGTCGCCGTGGTGGTGGGTGTTGACCGCCCGCGTGATCGGCGCGCCGTCGGTGGCGAGGACGAGGGTGTCGAGGAACAGCCCGGTGCGCCGCTCGGTGGCGCACGTGTCGACCACGAGCGTGCCGTCGCCACCGGTGACGGCGCCGGCGTTGTTGATCCACCACGTGCCGTCGGGCTGCACCCAGGCGAACACGCCGTCGACCACCTCGCGCAGCTCGGCCGCCTCGGGCGTGACGTCCACCGCGTGCTCGTGCTCGTCGCTCACGATGCCAACGCTACTGGTGATAGCCGACGAGGAAGTTGCCGAGGCGCTCGATGGCGTCGGTCAGGTCGCGGGCCGAGGGCAGCGTCACGATCCGCAGGTGGTCGTGGTAGGGCCAGCTGAACCCGGTGCCCTGCACCACCAGGATCTTCTCCTGCAGCAGCAGGTCGAGCACGAGCTGGGCGTCGTCGCGGATCTCGTGCACCTCGGGGTCGAGCCGGGGGAAGGTGTAGAGCGCGCCCTGGGGTGTGACGCAGCTCACGCCCGGGATCTCGTTGAGCGTGCGCACGGCCGCGTCGCGCTGCTCGAGCAGGCGGCCGCCGGGCAGCACCAGGTCCTCGATGCTCTGGTGGCCGGTCAGCGCCACCTGGATGGCGTGCTGGGCGGGCACGTTGGGGCACAGGCGGGACGAGGCGAGCAGGTGGATGCCCTCGAGGAACCCGGCGGCGTGCGCCTTGGGCCCGGTGATGGCCAGCCACCCCGACCGGTAGCCCGCCACGCGGTAGGCCTTGGACAGGCCGTTGTAGGTGAGGCACAGCAGGTCGGGCGCCAGGGTCGCCAGCGGGACGTGCTCGGCGTCGTCGTACAGCACGCGGTCGTAGATCTCGTCGGCCAGCAGCAGCAGCCCGTGACGGCGGGCCAGGTCGACCAGCCCGGTGAGCACCTCGCGGGTGTAGACGGCCCCGGTCGGGTTGTTGGGGTTGATGACGACCAGGGCCTTGGTGCGGTCGGTGATCTTCGCCTCGACGTCGGCCAGGTCGGGGTTCCAGCCGGCGGTCTCGTCGGCCAGGTAGTGCACGGGCGTGCCGCCCGACAGGCTGACCGCCGCCGTCCACAGCGGGTAGTCGGGCGCCGGGATCAGCACCTCGTCGCCGTCGTCGAGCAGCGCCTGCATGGTCATGATGATCAGCTCGGACACGCCGTTGCCCAGGTAGACGTCGTCGACGTCCATCGGCGGGAAGTCGGGCACGTCCTGGTAGCGGGCCACCACCGCCCGGCGGGCCGACACGATGCCACGCGAGTCGGAGTAGCCCTGGGCGCTCGGCAGGGCGGCGATCATGTCCCGCACGATCGCGTCCGGGGCGTCGAAGCCGAACGGCGCCGGGTTGCCGATGTTGAGCTTGAGGATCCGGTGCCCCTCGGCCTCGAGGCGGGCGGCCTCGGCGTTGGCCGGGCCGCGGATCTCGTAGACGACGTTCTGGAGCTTGCTCGACTGTCCCAGCAGGCGGGCCGGGCGGGTCCCTTGGAGAGTCACAGCCGCCCATGCTGTCGCACGGGCGGGCCCGCGCCCGCATCCGGGGTCGCGGTGCCCGGCCCCGGCCGCCCGACGCCGGCGCGCAGCCGGGCGTTCACCTCGATCCGCACGCCCGGGTCGCGCACCACCCGGCGCAGGAACGTCGCGACATCGGTGCCCAGCGCCGCCGCCACGTCCCCGAGCACCTCGGCCTCGCTGCGGGCCGGCCACCGGCGACCGGTGGCGGCCACTGCCGACAGCGCCACGGGAGCGCCGCCGACCGCCAGCGGCCCGGGGACCGCCGCGTAGTGGCGCACGGGCGCCGCGACCGGTGCGGCTCCGCCGCCGACGTCGACGGCGCCGGGGTCGATGTCGTCCAGGAGGTAGGAGCGGCCGAGCCCCTCGGTCTCGTTCATCCGCACGAGCTGGTCGTCGGTCAGGAGGGTGAGCTTCACCGCCGCCGCCGTGCCGGGGCTGGGTGCCAGCGTGGCGGGGATGGCGCCGTAGGGGGCGACGAGCGCGGCGTAGGCGACGTCGTGGTCGCGCACGGTCGCCGCCAGCACCGCGATCCTGCGGTCGCCGGAGGCGGCGCCGAACTTGCGCACCAGCTGCTCGGGCGCCCCGTTCGACCCGACCGCGAGCACGGCGTGGCGGTCCCTCGCCCACGCCCGCCCCTCCCCCGGCGGCAGCCGCTCGACCGCACCTCTGCCGGCATCGACCACGTACGCCCCGGCGGGAGTCGCGTAGGGGTAGCGGAGGGCCCGGTCGAGCTCGGCCGCCGTGAGGTCGCCCTCGGCCCCCGGCGTCGCCCGGTCCGCTCGCCCGGTGCCCGTCATGATGACCGCACGGTAGACGAGGGCGCCCGGGCGTCAGCCTCCCGACCCCTGCGACACGCCGGGTGCTGTTCCATGGACGAGAGTGGTTGCCTGGCAACCATTTCCGTCCACGGAAGTGGCGGGTCCACGGCGTCCGGACGAACGGCCGAACGGCGTCGTCAACGAGGTCAGGCGACTTGTACCGCGTCGTCGAGCTTGTCGGGCACCTCGGCCGGGAAGGAGACGACCAGATGGCGACCGAGGGCGATGGCCACCCGGGCAAGGGTGTCGAGCCGGTTGCGGGCGCCTCCGCCCTCCTCGAGTCGAGAGATGACGGACTGCGTCGTGCCCATGCGCTCGGCCAGCGCACGCTGGGAGAGTCCTGCCTCGGTGCGCAGGTCATGGATCAGCTGACCAAGCGCCAGGTCCTGTTCGATGTCGGCGCGGACATCGGGTGCCACCTTGCGACGTCGACCCTTGAGATCGTCCCAGCGCGAGTAGTTCGCCATCGATCCTCCGATCATGGGAAGCGGCGAGCGCAGTCGGCCGCCACCTCACGAGCCCGTGCGATCTCGGTCCGTTCGTTCTGCCGTTGCTTCCGGAAGGTCGTCAACAGCACGATCCGGCCGTCCTTGGTGAACCGGTAGGTGATCCGTCGAGCCGTGCGGCCAAGCGTGAACCGAAGCTCGTAGAGTCCAGCGCCCAGGGCTCTTGACAGAGGCATGCGCAGAGCGGATCCCGTGGACCTCGACCTGAGGCATCCGGCATGATCGCATATTTGCGATCATCGCGCAAGAGCGATGATCGCCTGTCCGAGATCTCGAACCTGACGACAGCGGCGCGGTTCCCTATGTCTGCGATGCACGCACCCTCGATCATCGATCTGGCAAGCGCCTCTCGGCGACCTGACGGCTCGCCCTCCCCACGGAGGTACCTCACATGACCCACGACCCGGCGCTGCTCAGGCGGGTGCTCGACGCCGCCGGCGGCTACCTCGACTCGCTGGCCGAGCGGCCGGTGTGGGCCCGGGCCTCGTACGACGACATGGTCGGCGCGCTCGGCGGCCCCCTGCCGCCGGCGCCCACCGACCCGGCCCAGGTGGTGGCCGACCTCGCGGCGCTGGCCGACCCCGGGTTGACCGCCACGCCGGGCGGCCGGTTCTTCGGCTTCGTCGTCGGGGGCGCCCACCCGGCCGCGCTGGCGGCCGACTGGCTGGTGTCCACGTGGGACCAGAACGCCGGCCTCACCGCCATGGCCCCGGCGGCCGCCGCCTGCGAGGCCGTGGCCGCCCGCTGGGTCCTCGACCTGCTGGGCCTGCCGCCCGACGCGTCGGTGGGCTTCGTCACCGGCGGCATGCAGGCCAACTTCACATGCCTGGCCGCCGCCCGCCACGACGTGCTCGCCCGCACCGGGTGGGACGTCGAACGGCAGGGCCTGCACGGTGCGCCGGCGGTGCGGGTCGTGGCCGGCGTCGATCGCCACGACACCGTCGACCTCGCCCTGCGCTACCTGGGCCTGGGCACCGACGCGGTGGCCGCAGCCGCGAGCGACGACCAGGGCCGTGTCCGCCTCGACGCGCTCGCCGACACCCTGGCGGCCGGCGACGGGCCGACCATCGTGTGCCTGCAGGCCGGCGAGGTCCACACCGGTGCCTTCGATCCGCTGGCCGACGCCGTCGCCCTGGCCCACGAGCACGGCGCCTGGGTGCACGTCGACGGTGCCTTCGGCCTGTGGGCGGCCGCCAACCCCGAGACCCGGCCGCTGGTCGCCGGCGCCGAGCAGGCCGACTCGTGGGCGACCGACGGGCCCAAGACCCTCAACGTCCCCTACGACTGCGGGCTGGCCGTCGTCCGCGACCGGGCGACGCACCGGGCGGCGTTCGGCATCCACGGCGCGTACCTGATCACCACCGACATCGGCGACCCGCTCGAGCTGGTGCCCGAGTTCTCGCGGCGGGCGCGGGGCGTCCCGGTGTGGGCGGTGCTGCGCGCGCTCGGCCGGTCGGGGGTGGCCGACCTGGTCGGCCGGCTGTGCCGCAACGCCCGCAGGATGGCCGATGGCATCGCCGCCGTCCCCGGGGCCACGGTGCTCAACGACGTCGTGTTCACCCAGGTGATGTTCGCCCTCGACGACGACGACGCCACCGCCGACGTCGGGCGCCGGCTGCTCGCGGAGGGCACGGCGGTGATGACGCCGTCGACGTGGCGTGGGCGCAGCGTCCTGCGGTGCTCGATGAGCAACTGGTCGACCACCGACGACGACGTCGACCGCACCCTCGACGCCCTCGGCCGGGTCGTCGCCGAGGTGCGGGCCGCCTGAAGCCGAGCGCGGGGGCGCCGCCCCGCAGGCCACGGGGCGGCGCCGATGGGTGGACGGGTTCGGATCAGCCGGCCGGACGGGCGTAGCCCGCCGAGCCCACGCCGTACGAACCGTCCATCACGAGCACGTCGACGGCGTCGACCCCGGGCGGCACCTCGACGATGCCGACCACCTGCTCGCCGGACGTGTGCCGCTCGCCGCCCAGCTGGGTGGGCGAGAAGTCCGGCGGCCAGCCGCCGGCCAGGCTCTCCGGCGCCGTCTGCACGGTGGCCGGCCGGGCTCCGTCGGTCACGGTCACGACGACCCACTCGCCCCCGAGCAGCACCGAGCCGGAGGTCAGCCCGACCGACGGCGCCGACTCCGCCGTCGTGCACACCGGCTCGCCGGCCGCCGGCCACACGCAGAGGGCGACGTCCTCGACGGCGGTGCCGTGGACCTCGACCCGCCAGTCGTCGACCGCGTGCGTGGCGGTGACCGGCACGTCGAGGGCCATGTCGAGGACCTCCCGCCGGGTCACCGGCGTCAGCCCGGCCAGGGCGGCGTCGAGCAGCGCCGGTGCGTCCGCCGGGCTCGCGCCGTGCGCCATGACGTCGACGGTCCACCCGTCGTCCCGGGCCAGCGACACGAAGGGCAGCCCGTCGCCGCCCAGCCGGCCGCGGATGGCGAGCCCTCCGCCGGTCCGCTCGCCCACCATGCGGTGCAGCAGGCCGGCGTAGTGGTCGGTGGCTGCCGCCGACACCGCCACCTCGCCGGCCGGGGCGCCGGGCACGGCATAGGTGAACCGCGAGGACACGGTGCCGCCCGCCGTGGCCGCCGCGACCTCCGGGAGCGGGGAGCCGGCCGGCGCCCGGACCCCGTCGGTGGGCTCGTCGTGCGGCACCAGGGCGTCGAGGAAGGCGACGAGCTCGTCCTCGGTCATGCCCACGGCGGTGGCGTCGTGGACCACGTCGCCATCGATCCAGCTCGCCCGGAGCGCGCCGGCCGGTGCCATCGGCTCGGGTGACGGGACGACGCTGGCCGGCTCGCCGTGGACCGTGTGGGACGCGCCCTCGATGGCCCGGCCCTCGACGTCGAGGACGCTGCCGACCAGGACCCCACGGGTCATGGGCGACGCTCCGTCGTCGCCGAACAGCTGCCAGCGGGCGTCGTGCTGCTCGAACGACCTCGCCCCGGCGTCGATCTCCCGCAGCGTCCACCCGGGGGGCGGGGCCGGCAGGGCGAGCCCCACCGTCCCCTCGCCCGCGGCGCCGTAGCGCACGGCAGCGACCGGAGCGGTCGTCACCGAGCCGTCGCCGCCCGGGCGGTCGAGCGCCAGCGCACCGAGGGCACCGGCGACGACCGCCACGGCCGCCGCCACAGCCAGCACCCGGTTGCGGCGCCGCGCCGGCGCGAGCCGCACGACGGCACCGGCCGCCGGCCGGTCGGCGGCGAACGGCAGGTCGCCCGCGGGCACCTGCTCGGCCTTGGCGCGCAGGGCGCGGACCAGGTCCCGCTCGAGGTCGTCGAGGGTCGGCGTCTCGGTCATCGGTTCAGCTCCTTGCGCAGGTCGGCGAGGGCGCGGTGCAGGCGGGTGCGGACGGTGACGACGGGGCAGCCGAGGATCTCGGCGATCTCCCGGTGGGACAGGTCGGACCAGTAGCGCAGGACGACGACGGCCCGGCGTTCGGGCCGGAGGCGCTGGACGGCGTCCCACATCGTGTCGACGGCCGGGTCGCCGGTCGGTGGCGGCTCGCCGACCGTGGCGAGCAGGCGGTCCTCGTGGATGCGGCGGCGGCGCGAGCGCAGGGCACCGTTCACGACGGCGCGCCGCAGGTAGGCGCCCGGGTTGTCGATCCGGCGCCATCGCCGGTGGACCGCGAGGTAGGCGTCGTGCACCACCTCCTCGGCCACCGCCCGCGACCCCACGAGCAGCCAGGCCAGCCGGACCATCCTGGCGTTGGAGTCGAGGTAGAAGGCGTCGAAGGTGGGTCGGTCGTCGCCGATGGGGATGGTGTCATCCTCGCCGTCGGACGCCACGCGTTCGGAGCGGGTAGCGGTCACACCAGCGATGAGGCACGGACCGCCCGGAACGTTCCCGGACGGCCGCGGATCAGAACTCGAGCTGGCCGCGGAGCAGGCTGTCGCCCGAGTGGGTCGGGTCGCCGTCGATCGGCTCGAGCGACACGTCGACGATCGGGAACTCCTCGGGCTCGAGCCCCGAGGGCAGGTCGTAGACGCCGTCCGGGCGCAGCGGGCCCAGCGACACCAGCTTGGACACCTCCGGGTCGATGACCCACACCTCGAGGAAGCCGTCACCGGGGTCGAGCTCGGCGGTCTCGACCCGCAGCTGCAGGTCGCCGTCGTCGTCGACCAGCTCGGCGGTGCCGGCCCCCGCCTCGCCGAGCGGTTCCAGCGACGTCGACGCCACGAGCGACGGGTCGTCGGCGGACCCGGACGTGGCCAGGACCGTGCCGGCCACGGCGGCGATCACGACGACAGCGGCGGCCGCGGCGAGCAACCACGGTCGGCGTGCCCCTGCCGCCCGGCGCTCGCGGGCCCGCGCCAGGGGCACGGCTGACCCGCCGGCCTCGTCGCCGACGGCCACGCCCGCCTCGGCGGCGATGCGGTCCCACAGGCCGTCCGGGGGTGTCTCCCACGACGTCTTCCGCAGGTCCTGCGGGTCGCCCCGGGCGACGAGCGAGCGCAGCTCGGCCAGCTCGCCGTCGCCCTCGGACTGGGATCCGGCTGCGTCGTGGACGTTACGCACGGTCCGCGTCTCCTTCGAGGTGGGAGCGGAGGCGCGCTAGGGCGCGACGGGTGTCGCTCTTCACGGTCCCCAGTGGCAGGCCCAGCTCGTCGGCGATCTGGGTCTGGGTCAGGTCGGCGTAGTAGGCCAGCTCGACGACGCGCCGCGCCCGGGGCGACAGCGTCTCGAGGGCGTGGGCCAGCAGCATGCGATCGGCCAGGCGCTCGGCCTCGGGCTCGGCGTGTCCCCCCGCCTCGGCGGCGACCAGGTCGTCTCCCGGGACGGGCAGGCGCTGCGCGGCCCGGTAGGTGTCGAACACCCGGTAGCGGGCGATGCCGAGCAGCCACGACGCCAGGCTGCCCCGGGCGGGATCGAAGCGGTGCCGTGACCGCCAGGCGCTGACGAAGGTCTACTGCGTGCAGTCGGCGGCCAGGTCGCGGTCGCTGATCGCCCGGGCGCAGTAGGTGAACACGAGCGTGCCGAACTGCTGCCAGGCGAGCCGGAGGGCCGACTCGTCGCCCGCCGCCCAGGCCCGGGCCGCGGCGTCGTCAGCGGCCGCGCGGGTGCCGGCGTCACGGGTGCCTTCGTCGGCGGTGGCCACCGCCCAACGGTACCCCCCGGGCAGGGGGGTCGAACCGAGCCGGTGCCCGCTCGCCGGCGGTTGTACGAGCAGGCAGGGCATCGATCCTCCAGGGGCGGGTGGCGCTCTCGCCTCCTGTTCGGCGCGCGACCCCGCTCGCGGATGCACCGGGGCGACGAGGCGACCGGATCCGGCCGCCGCTACGCTCCAACAGCCACCGAGCCGGAGCCCTCATGCGCCATCTCCCCCGCCGCGGGCTCGTGTGGTTCCGACGCGACCTGCGGCTGGCCGACAACCCCGCCTGGGCGGCGGCCACCGCCGACCACGCCGAGGTCACCGCCCTGTACGTGCTGGACGACCGGCTGCTGCGGTCCGCCGGTCCGCTGCGGCGCCGCCAGCTCGTGGCCGAGCTGCACGCCCTCGACGCCGCGCTGGCGCGTCACGGCGGTCGCCTGCTCGTGCGCCGCGGCGACCCCACCGCGGTGGTGCCGCGTGAGGCCGACCGGCGCGGCGTCCACCGGGTCCACTGGAACGCCGACGTCACGCCCTACGCCGCCGCTCGCGACGGGGCGGTGCGCGTCGCGCTCGACCGTGAGCCCGCCACCTTCCACGGCCACCTCGTGCACCGGCCGGGCGCGCTGCTGACCGGCGCCGGCCGGGTGCCCCGGGTGTTCGGCGCCTTCCACCGCCGGTGGGCTGCGACGCCGTGGGACGGCTGGCCGGTGCCGGGTGACGCCGCGCTCGACGACGATCCGGGCGACGGCCTGCCGCCCCTCGACGGCGAGCCACCGCGACCACCGGGCGAGGACGCCGCCCACGCGACGCTGCGCCGGTTCCTCGACGGCCCCGTCGACCGGTACCGCCACGGCCGCGACGACCTGGCCCACCCTGCCGCCTCCGCGCTGTCGGTGGCCCTGCGGTTCGGCACCATCTCGCCGCGGCTCGTGGCCGAGGCGGTGGGCGAGACCGGCGACGACCGCCGGGCCTTCCGGCGCCAGCTCGCCTGGCGCGACTGGTACGCGCACCTGCTGGCGGAGACGCCGTCGCTGCCCCGCCGGGCGCTGCGTCCCGAGTACGACCGGATCGCGTGGCGCGCCGACCCCGCCGGGCTGGCGGCGTGGCGCGAGGGCCGTACCGGCTACCCGCTCGTCGACGCCGGCATGCGCGAGCTGGCGGCCGCCGGCACGATGCCCAACCGCGTCCGCATGGTCACGGCGTCGTTCCTGGTCAAGGACCTGCTGATCGACTGGCGGGCCGGCGAGCGCCACTTCCGCCGCCTGCTGCTCGACGGGGACGTGCCCCAGAACGTCGGCAACTGGCAGTGGGTCGCCGGCACCGGCCCCGACGCCGCGCCCTGGTTCCGGGTGTTCAACCCCGTCACGCAGAGCCGCGCCCACGACCCCGGCGGCCGCTACCTGCGACGCTGGCTCCCCGAGCTGTCGGGCCTCGACGACACGGCCATCCACGCCCCGTGGGAGGCACCGCCGGCCGCGCTGGCCGCGGCCGGGGTGGTGCTCGGCGACACCTACCCCCCGCCCCTCGTCGACCACGCCGCCGCCCGGGCCCGCGCCCTGGCCGCCTACCGCCGGGCCCGCGAGACGGCGTGACGTGCTCCTCGGCCCGAGGGCAGCGGGTGGCTCGCAGCGGGTAGGACCGGGCCATGTCCGTCGTCCTCGTCACCGGCGCCACCGGCTACATCGGTGGTCGCCTCGTCGCGGAGCTGCTGTCGGGGGGGTGGGAGGTCCGCTGCCTGGTCCGCGACCCCCGCAAGCTGGCCGGCGCCGTCTGGCGCGACCGCGTCGAGGTCGCCGAGGGCGACGTGACCGACCCCGCGGCCCTGACGACGGCCATGGCGGGGGTCGAGGTCGCCTACTTCCTGGTGCACTCGATGGGCAGCGCCGGGAGCTTCGACGAGACCGACCGGCGCGCCGCCACCTGCTTCCGCGAGGCCGCCGCCGCGGCAGGCGTGTCCCGCATCGTCTACCTGGGAGGGCTGGGGCGGGACGACGACCCCCGCCTGTCGCGGCACCTGCGCAGCCGCCACGAGGTGGGCAGGGTGCTGGCCGACGGGCCCGTGGCGGTCACCGAGCTACGGGCCGCGCTGATCATCGGCTCGGGTTCGGCCAGCTTCGAGATGCTGCGCTACCTGGTCGAGGTGCTGCCGGTGATGGTGACTCCCCGCTGGGTCGACAACCGGTGCCAGCCCATCGCCATACGCGACGTGCTGCGCTGGCTGGTGGCCGCCGCCGGCCGCACCGGGCGCCCCAGCGAGGTGCTCGAGATCGGCGGGCCGGACGTCCTGACCTACCGCGAGATGATGCAGACCTACGCCGAGGCCGCGGGCCTGCCCCGCCGCCTCGTCGTTCGGGTGCCGCTGCTCACCCCCAAGCTCTCGTCGCTGTGGGTGGGGCTGGTCACGCCGCTGCCGGCCAGCCTGGCCAAGCCCCTGGTCGCAGGGCTGATCAACGAGGTCGTCGTCGTGCACCCGCCGCCCCGGGGCGTGGTGCCCGCCCCCCTCGGCTTCCGCGAGGCCGTCACCGTCGCCCTGCGGCGGTCGGCCGAGCTGCAGGTCGCCACCCGCTGGTCGGACGCCACGCTGCCGGGGCGTTCGCCGGCCAGCCCGCTGCCCACCGATCCCGACTGGGCGGGGGGCAGCCTGCTGGTCGACGAGCAGTCGGCCACCGCCGAGGCCAAGCCCGACGACCTCTACGCCACGGTGACCGGCGTCGGCGGGGATCGCGGCTGGTACGTCACGCCGCTGCTGTGGCACCTGCGCGGCGGGGTGGACAAGCTGGCCGGCGGGGTCGGGATGCGGCGGGGTCGCCGCCACCCCGACGAGCTGCGGGTCGGCGACGCCCTCGACTTCTGGCGGGTCGAGGCGCTCGAACCGCCGCGGCTCGTGCGGCTGCGCGCCGAGATGCGCCTGCCCGGCGAGGCGTGGCTCGAGTGGCGCATCGACCCGGTCGCCGGCGACGGCAGCCGCCTGCGCCAGCGCGCCAGCTTCTACCCCCGGGGCCTGACCGGGCGCGCCTACTGGTACGCGCTCCTGCCCTTCCACGCTCTGATCTTCGGGCGCCTCGCCGCCCGCCTCGCCGCAGCTGCCGGTCGCCGGGCGCGGGACGCGGCGCACGCGGGACCGCCCGGCTGACGGCGTGGCGGCGACCGTTGCGATTCGCCCTATACCCCTATAGGGTATCGAGCGGAGGTGGTTCCCATGACGCACGCCACGCCCGAGACGCACGTCCCCGACGGCCAGGCCGAGCCTCGGCGGCACGATCACGCCGACCATGGCGAGCACGACGTGCACGCCGGCCACGGGGACCACGGCGCGCACGCTGCGCACGGCGGCCACGACAAGCACGCGGGGCACGACCCCGAGATGTTCCGGCGCCGGTTCTGGCTCAGCCTGGCCCTGACGATCCCCCTGGTCGTCACCAGCGAGATGGTCATGGACTGGTTCGGCTACTCGCTCGAGTTCCGGGGGATGAGCCTGCTCGGTCCCGTGCTCGGCTCGATCGTGTTCTGGTGGGGTGGGTGGCCCTTCCTGGCGGGTGGCGTGGCCGAGGTGCGCGACCGCCAGCCCGGGATGATGCTGCTCATCTCCATGGCCATCACGGTCGCCTACGTGGCGTCGATGGCCACCAGCCTCGACTGGTTCGACCTCGACTTCTGGTGGGAGCTGGCCGCCCTGGTCACCATCATGCTGCTGGGCCACTGGCAGGAGATGAAGGCCATCGGCCAGGCCCAGGGGGCGCTGGCGGCGCTGGCCGAGCTGTTGCCCGACGACGCCGAGCGCGTGGTCGAGGGCGGCGAGGTCGAGCCGGTGCCGATCGCCGACCTGCGCCTCGGCGACGTCGTGCTCGTCCGCTCGGGCGCCCGGGTGCCCGCCGACGGCGAGATCGTCGACGGCCAGGCCGAGCTGGACGAGTCGATGATCACCGGCGAGTCGCGCCCGGTGGCCAAGGCGCCGGGCGACCGGGTGGTCGCCGGCACGGTGTCCACCGACTCGGCCATCCGCGTGCGGGTCGAGGCCGTGGGCGACGACACCGCGCTGGCCGGCATCCAGCGCCTGGTGGCCGAGGCGCAGGCCAGCAGCAGTCGGGCCCAGGTGCTGGCCGACCGCTTCGCCGCCCTGCTCTTCTACGTCGCCGCCACCGCCGGGCTGATCACGCTGCTGGTCTGGTGGGGCCTCGGCGACGCCGACGACGCCATCGTCCGCACCGTGACGGTGCTGGTGATCGCCTGCCCCCACGCCCTCGGGCTGGCCATCCCGCTGGTGATCTCCCTGTCGACCGCCGTGTCCGCCAAGGCCGGCATCCTCGTCAAGGACCGGCTGGCGCTCGAGCGGATGCGCACGGTCGACGCCGTGCTGTTCGACAAGACCGGCACCCTCACCCGCGGCGCCCACGTGGTCGCCGGGGTGGTGGCGGCCGACGGCGTGTCCGAGGACGAGGTGCTGCGCATCGCCGGCGGCGTCGAGTCCGACAGCGAGCACCCCCTGGCCCGGGCCATCGTGGCGGCCGCCCGCGAGCGCGGCGAGGTCGCCGCGGCCCGCGACTTCCGCTCGCTGACCGGGCGGGGCGTCGAGGCCACGGTCGACGGCACCACCTACGCCGTGGGCGGCCCGGCCCTGCTGCGCGAGCGCGGCGCCCGGGTGCCCGCCGGCATGGAGGACGTGCTGGCCGGCTGGCGCGAGCGGGGGGCGGCGGTGCTGCACCTCGTGGCCGACGGCCAGGTCGTCGGCGCCTTCGAGCTCGAAGACGAGATCCGGCCCGAGGCCCGCCAGGCGGTCACCGACCTGCAGGCCGACGGGGTGAAGGTCGTGATGATCACCGGTGACGCCCGCCAGGTGGCCGACACGGTCGGCGCCGAGCTGGGCATCGACGAGGTCTTCGCCGAGGTGCTGCCCGAGGACAAGGACAAGGCCGTCGTCGAGCTGCAACAGCGGGGCCTGTCGGTGGCCATGGTCGGCGACGGCGTCAACGACGCCCCCGCCCTCGCCCGGGCCGACGTCGGCATCGCCATCGGTGCCGGCACCGACGTCGCCATCGAGTCGGCCGGCGTCGTGCTGGCCTCCAGCGATCCCCGGGGCGTCGTCGGCGTGATCCGGCTCTCGCGGGCCAGCTACCGCAAGATGCTGCAGAACCTGGGCTGGGCTGCCGGCTACAACGTCGTCGCCATCCCCCTGGCGGCCGGCGTGCTCGCCTGGGCCGGGCTGACGCTGTCGCCCGCCATCGGGGCGATCCTCATGAGCCTGTCCACCATCGTGGTGGCGCTCAACGCCCAGACGCTGCGCGGGGTCGAGCTGACCCCCGAGCCGGTGGCGTCCCCCGCCGTCGCCCCGGCCGTCGCCTGAGCGCCGTGCATGGCGGCGGCGGCGAGCGGGAAGACCAGTCGGCGTGACCGACAACGTGCCCGACGTGCCCCAGCCCACCGCCGCGGCCGAGGACCTGGTCCACCGGGTCGAGCAGGCCGCCTGGCTCGACGACCCGGCCGACACCATCCAGCGGGTCGCCGACCGGGTGGTGCCGCCTGGTCCCACCCGCGAGCGGTGGCGGGGGCGAGCCCTCGGCCACGCGCTGCACCCGATGCTGACCGACCTGCCGATCGGGTGCTGGACGAGCGCCGCGCTGGTCGACCTGCTCGGCGGCCGGCGCGGGCGCCCGGCGGCCGACCGGCTCGTCGCCGCCGGCGTCGTGACCGCGGTGCCGACCGCCGTGGCCGGGCTCGCCGAGCTGGGTGACATGAGCGACCCGGAGATCCGACGGGTGGGCGCGGCCCACGCGCTCGGCAACGCCGCCGGCACCGCGCTGTACGTCCTCTCGTGGCTCGCCCGCCGCCGCGGCCGCCGCTTCCGCGGGGTGCTGCTGTCGCTGGCCGGCGCCGGCGTGCTGTCGGCGTCCGGCTACCGCGGCGGGCACCTCGTGTTCCGCCTGGGCGCAGGGGTCGACCAGGACGGCGACGGGGCCCAGCCCGCGCCCGCGGTCGGCCCCTGACCTGTCCGGCGCCTGCCCGCGACGATTGCCGCGCCGGGCGGGCGGGTATCCGGACGGTGACGCGGAGGAGCGCGTCCGTGCCACCGACCCAGGGGGTGCCAGGTCATGGCCCAGGTTGCTCATCGCCGTCGCCGGGAGACCGTCTACATCGAGGAGCCCGCGGCGGCGCGCTGGCTCTTCGGGTCGAGCAGCGCCGCGTGGATCTGGTTGGTCGCCCGCCTGTGGCTGGGGTGGGAGTGGTTCCAGTCGGGCTGGGGCAAGGTGTTCGGGGGCAACATCACCTGGCGCTTCTGGGACTGGGGCGACGACGCCTACAGCCTGACCGGCGACGCCAACGTCGGGTGGGTGCGCAGCGAGGGCGACACCGGCGTCGGCGACGCGGTCGCCGGCTTCGCCCAGGGCGCGATCGAGAGCGCCGAGGGCCCGCACCCCGACGTCGCCTACTCGTGGTACGTCGACTTCCTCGAGTGGATCCGGGACACGGCCCACCCCGTGTTCGGGCCCATGGTGGCGATCGGCGAGATGGTGATCGGCGTGCTGCTCATCCTCGGCCTGTTCACCGGGATCGCCGCCTTCCTCGGCGCAGTGCTCAACTTCTCGTTCGTGTTCGCGGGGTCGGCCGGCGTCAACCCGGCCATGATCCTCGTCTCGGGCCTGCTCATCCTCGCCTGGCGCAACGCGGGCTGGTGGGGCCTCGACCGCTGGGTGCTGCCCGCGCTGGGCACGCCGTGGCGCCGGGGCGAGTTGTTCGACCAGCGTGACGAGGAGGTGGCCGGGTCCCCCCGGCACCGCGAACGGGCGCCGGACCAGGGCCCGGGCGCGGGCGCGCCCGCGGGAACCGCGGCGCGGTCGGTGCGCGACCACGAGGCCGGCTCGGGCGGTCGCACCGGCTCGGGCGGTCGCACGCGCGAGCCCTGAGCGGGCCCGCGCCGCGACCGGGGTCGCCAGCCCCGGGCGGGCCTGCGACCGGACGCCCGCGGCTCAGCTCGTCCGCGGCGCTCGCTTCCCGGCCGGGGTCGTGGCGGCCTTCGCGGTCCTCGTGGCCCCCGAGCGCGCCTCGCGGGCGACCTTCTCGCCGCCGGACCGCGCTTGGCGGGCAGCGGTGCCGGCCACCTTCTCGCCGCCGGCCTTCGCCTCGCGGACCACGGCGCCGGCGACCCGCTCGCCGCCGGCCTTGGCCTCGCGCACCGCGGCGATCGCGCGCTCGAGGGCGTCGTCCGAGCCGGCCCGCACCGAGGTCGCCGTGACGCGGGCCCGGCGGGGACCGGTCGGCGACGGGCGCGTGCGGTCACGCCCCCGCACCCGGTCGGCCACGTCCTGGACGACGGCCACGCCGCCCTGGGCGATGCCGCTGACGGTGGCGCCCACGCGGTCGGCCATGCCGGCAGCCGCGCCGACCACGACGTTGCCGGGCGGGGTGTCGGGCATGCGGGGGTGCGGCCGGGTGGGCGCCATCTCGCGCGCCGCGGCCATGGCGTCGCCCAGCTCGGTGAGCGCCTTGCGGCCGAGCTCGTCGCGCACCTCGCGGAAGTACTCGCTCTCCTCCTCCTCGACGTGGTGACGCACGTTCTCGATGAGCACGGTGACCTTGGCGTCGAAGCGCTCGTCCTCCGGGTCCATCTCCTCGAGCTCGGAGAGCACCCACTTGACGATGTGGTGCTCCTCCAGGCTCTCCAGCGCGTCGTCCTCGACGGCCGGCACGGTCGCCCGGGTGACCGGGTAGAAGAGCTGCTCCTCGATCGCGGCGTGGACCGAGAGCTCCTCGATGATGCGGTCGACGATCTTCCGCTTCTCGACGAAGGCCCGGTCTCCCGCCTGCTCGAAGCGCTTGAACAGCTTCTCGACGTTCCTGTGGTCGTCCTTCAGCATGGTTATCGCGTCCATGCCGCGCGGTGTACCCGGTCGGCCGCGCTGCGAACCGGGCCTCCCGGGCCTACCCCGCGTGCGCCGCCGCATACCCCTGCGGCCCGCCGGCCCCGCCGGCACGCCCGCACGCAAAGACGGCGACAAGAACGCGGCCGTCGGCACGAAGATCGCGTCAAGGGCGTTCCAGCCGCAGGCCGGACGCCCTAGAGCTGTCGGCATGGCCGACGTGCTCTACCTGGCGATCGTGGCGGCGGCGTTCGGTGCCCTCGTGCTGCTGGTCCGGGCGTGCGCAGCGATCGTCGAGGACGGCGAGCCCGGCACCGCCCCGGGCGCCGCGAGCGCCACCCGGGTCGCCGCAGTGGCCGAACCAGGCGCGGGGCGGTCGCGGTGAGCGGCGAGAACGCCGTCGGGCTCGTCGTGGCCATCGCGCTGTTCGCGTACCTGGTCGCGACGCTGCTGCACCCGGAGCGGTTCTGAGTGCCGGGACCCGGGCTGTTCCAGCTCCTGCTGCTGCTCGGCCTGCTGGCCGTGACGGTCCCGCCGACGGGCCGCTACCTGGCCAGCGTCCTCGGTGATCCCGACCGGGCCGGCGAGCCCGGGCCCGCGCCGGGCGACCGGGTGTTCCGGCCGGTCGAGCGGGCGGTGTACCGGGCGGGCCGCGTCGATCCCGCGGCCGAGCAGCGGTGGTCCGGCTACGCGCTGTCGCTGCTGGCGTTCACGGCGGTCTCGGTCGTGACCGTGTATGCACTGCTGCGTTTGCAGGCCGCCCTGCCTGCCAACCCCGACGGGCGGAGCGCGGTGGACGCGCCGGTGGCGTTCAACACGGCGATCTCGTTCGCGACGAACACGAACTGGCAGGCGTACAGCGGCGAGACGACCATGAGCCACCTCTCGCAGATGCTCGGCCTGACGGTGCAGAACTTCGTGTCCGCCGCGGCCGGGATGGCGGTGATCGTGGCGATCGTGCGGGGCATCAGCCGCCGGGGCGCGTCGACGCTCGGCAACTTCTGGGTGGACATGACGCGGGTGGTGGTGCGGGTGCTGCTGCCGCTGTCGATCGTCGTCGCCCTCGTCCTCGTGAGCCAGGGCGTGATCCAGAACCTGTCGGGCGGGACCGACGTCGTAGCGGTGGCCGGCGGCACGCAGACGATCCCCGGCGGGCCGGCAGCCTCTCAGGTGGCCATCAAGCAGCTCGGCACCAACGGCGGCGGGTTCTTCAACGCCAACTCGGCCCATCCCTTCGAGAACCCGAACGGCTGGTCGAACCTGCTGGAGACGTGGCTGATCCTGCTGCTGCCGCTCTCGGTCCCCGTCGCCTACGGGCGCATGGTGCGCGACCGGCGACAGGGCAACATGCTGCTGGGGGTGATGGTCGCGCTGTGGCTGGCGTCGGTGGTCCTGGCGTCCGCGGCCGAGACCACGGGCAACCCGATGCTCAGCGATCGGGGCGCCGACCAGAGCATCGCGGCCGCGCAGGCCGGCGGGAACATGGAGGGCAAGGAGGTGCGGGTCGGCGCGGCCGGCTGCGCCCTGTGGGCGGCGTCGACCACGAGCACGTCGAGCGGGTCGGTGAACTGCTCGCACGACTCGCTCACCGCCGCGGGCGGTGGCGTGGCCCTGGTCAACATGCTGCTCGGCGAGGTGAGCCCGGGCGGCGTCGGCGTCGGGTTGATGGGCCTGCTGATCTACGCCCTGCTGGCCGTGTTCATCGCCGGGCTCATGGTCGGCCGCACGCCCGAGTACCTGGGCAAGAAGATCCAGGCGGCGGAGATGAAGCTGGTGGTGCTGTTCATCGTGGTCATGCCGGTGACCGTGCTCGTCCTCACCGCGGTGAGCCTGCGCCTCGGCACGGTCGTGGACGGCTCGATCCAGGACCCGGGGCCCCACGGCCTGAGTGAGGTGCTCTACGCCTTCGCCTCGGCGGGGAACAACAACGGCTCGGCGTTCGCCGGGCTCGACGCCGCCTCGCCGTGGCTGGCCACCAGCCAGGGCATCGCCATGCTGCTCGGGCGGTTCGGGCTGATCGTCCCCGCGCTCGCCATCGCCGGCTCGCTCGCCCGCAAGCAGCGCGTGCCCGTGACCGCCGGCACCTTCCCGACCGGCACGCCGCTCTTCGCCGGGCTCGTGCTCGGCGTCGTGCTGATCGTGGCCGGGCTCACCTTCTTCCCTGCGCTCGCCCTCGGGCCGGTGGTCGAGCACCTGATGGCGGCGTAGATGAGCGAGCCGGCGACGACCATGGCGGCGCAGACCGCCGTGCCGACCGAGGTGCCGCACGATCCCGCCGACACCCGGCGGCCGCCGAAGCGGTCGCTGCTCGACCCCGGCATCCTCGGGCCGGCGGTGGGCGCCAGCCTGCGGAAGCTGGCGCCGGCCACGATGGCCCGCAACCCGGTCATGTTCGTGGTCGAGGTGGGCGCGGCGCTCACCACCGGCCTGTTCCTGATGGACCTGCGTTCCGCCCCGGCCGCCGACAACCTGTTCGGGGGCCTGGTGGCGGCGATGCTGTGGTTCACGGCGCTGTTCGCCAACCTCGCCGAGGCGGTCGCAGAGGGACGGGGCAAGGCGCAGGCGGCCAGCCTGCGCAAGACCCGCCGGGAGACCACGGCGCGGCGGCTGCGCCCCGACGGGACGGTC
This sequence comes from Acidimicrobiales bacterium, assembly GCA_035708905.1. Lineage (GTDB taxonomy): Bacteria > Actinomycetota > Acidimicrobiia > Acidimicrobiales > VFJN01 > ZC4RG19. The sequence goes on from DASTFE010000254.1 coordinate 30,033, forward strand.
GAGGAGGTGCCGTCGACGGCGCTGGCCATCGGCGACGAGGTCGAGGTGGCCGCGGGCGAGGTGATCCCGGGCGACGGCGACGTCGTCGAGGGCATCGCCAGCGTCGACGAGTCGGCCATCACGGGCGAGTCCGCGCCCGTCATCCGGGAGTCCGGCGGCGATCGGTCGGCGGTGACGGGCGGCACCAAGGTGCTCTCGGACCGGATCGTGGTCCGCATCACCGCCCGCCCCGGCGAGTCGTTCCTCGACCGCATGATCGCCCTGGTCGAGGGCGCCGAGCGGCAGAAGACGCCGAACGAGATCGCCCTCGGGATCCTGCTGTCGGGCCTGACGCTCGTCTTCCTGCTGGCGGTGGTCACGCTCCAGCCGCTCGCCGCGTACTCGGGACAGGCGCAGGACGTGGTGGTGCTCGTCGCCCTCCTCGTCTGCCTCGTCCCGACCACCATCGGCGGGCTGCTGTCGGCCATCGGCATCGCGGGCATGGACCGGCTCGTGCAGCGCAACGTGCTCGCCATGAGCGGGCGCGCGGTCGAGGCCGCCGGGGACGTGTCGACGCTGCTGCTCGACAAGACCGGCACCATCACCTTCGGCAACCGCCGGGCGAGCGAGGTCGTCCCGGTGCACGGTGTCACCGAGCGGGAGCTGGCGCAGGCCGCCCTGCTGACGAGCCTCGCCGACGAGACGCCGGAGGGACGCTCGATCGTCGACCTGGCCGTCGAGCGGTACGGGCTCGAGCCGCCCGACGCCCCGGAGGGCGCCCTGGTGCCGTTCACCGCGCGCACGCGCATGAGCGGCGTCGACCTGCCCGACGGGCGCCAGGTGCGCAAGGGCGCCACCGATTCGGTGCGCCGGTGGGTCGAGGCGCGTGGCGGCGCCGCGCCGCCGGAGCTGACCGCGCACGTCCAGGCCATCTCGACCTCGGGCGGGACCCCGCTGGTCGTGGCCGACGGCGACCGGGTGCTGGGGATCGTGCACCTGAAGGACGTCGTGAAGCCGGGCATGCGCGACCGCTTCGACGAGCTGCGGGCGCTGGGCATCCGCACGGTCATGATCACCGGCGACAACCCGCTGACGGCCCAGGCGATCGCCGGCGAGGCCGGTGTCGACGACTTCCTGGCCGAGGCGACCCCCGAGGACAAGATGGCGCTGATCCAGCGCGAGCAGCACGGCGGCCGGCTCGTCGCGATGACCGGCGACGGCACGAACGACGCACCGGCGCTGGCCGCCGCCGACGTGGGCGTGGCCATGAACACCGGCACCCAGGCGGCGAAGGAGGCCGGGAACATGGTCGACCTCGACTCCGACCCGACCAAGCTCATCGACGTCGTCGCCATCGGCAAGCAGCTGCTGATCACCCGGGGGGCGCTGACGACGTTCTCGATCGCCAACGACGTGGCGAAGTACTTCGCCATCATCCCGGCCATGTTCGTCGCGCTGTACCCCGAGCTCGGCGCGCTCAACGTCATGGGCCTCCACTCGGCCCGCACCGCCATCCTGTCGGCCGTGGCGTTCAACGCGCTGATCATCGTGGCGCTCATCCCGCTCGCGCTCCGGGGCGTGCGGTTCCGCACCGCCGGTGCCGCCGAGGTCCTGCGCCGCAACATCACGGTCTACGGGCTCGGCGGCCTGGTCGCGCCCTTCGCCGGCATCAAGCTCGTCGACCTGGCCCTCACCGCGCTGGGCGTGTCGTGATGCGCCGCCAGCTCGTGACCGGCCTGCTCGTGCTCGTGACGATGACGGCACTGGTCGGCGTCGCCTACCCGCTCGCCGTCACCGGCATCGCCCGGGTCGCCTACCCTCACGAGGCGAAGGGCTCGCTCGTCGAGGCCGGCGGTCGGGTCGTCGGCTCCGAGCTGATCGGCCAGCCGTTCGCCGGCGACGACTGGTTCCACCCGCGCCCGTCGGCGGCCCCTCCTGACGGCGCGCCCGCCACCAGCGGCGGGTCCAACCTGGGGCCGACCAGCCCCGAGCTGCTCGACGTCGTCGAGGCCCGCGTCGATGCCTACCGCGCGCTGAACGACCTCCCCCCGGGCACGCCTGTGCCCGTCGACGCCGTGACCACGTCGGGCTCGGGCCTCGACCCGCACATCTCGCTCGCCAACGCGCGGCTGCAGGCCCCCCGGGTGGCGGCGGCTCGCGGGCTCGACGTCGAGCTGGTCCTCGACCTGGTCGACGAACACCTCGACCGGCGGCCGATCGGCCTGCTCGGCGAGCCGGGCGTCAACGTGCTGCTGCTGAACCTCGCCGTCGACGACGCGGAGGCCGCTCGATGAGGGGCGTCCGTACACTCGGTTCGTGAGACGCGGCCGCCTGCGCATCTACCTCGGCGCCGCCCCGGGCGTCGGCAAGACCTTCGCCATGCTCAACGAGGGGCGCCGCCGGGCCGGCCGCGGCACCGACGTCGTCGTCGGCTTCGTCGAGCCCCACGGCCGGGCCCAGACGGCGGCGCAGATCGCCGACCTCGAGGTGGTCCCCCGCCGCACGATCGAGTACCGGGGCGCGTCGATCGAGGAGATGGACCTCGGCGCCCTGCTCGACCGCCATCCCGACGTGGCCCTCGTCGACGAGCTCGCCCACACCAACGTCCCCGGCGCCGGGCACGACAAGCGTTGGCAGGACGTCGACGATCTGCTCGACGCCGGCATCGACGTCATCACCACCGTGAACATCCAGCACCTCGAGTCGGTCAACGACGTCGTCGAGCGCATCACCGGCGTGCGCCAGCGCGAGACGCTCCCCGACTGGGTCGTCCGCAAGGCCGACCAGGTCGAGCTGGTCGACATGACCCCCGAGGCGCTGCGCCGCCGGATGGCCCACGGCAACATCTACGCCCCCGACAAGATCGACGCGGCGCTGGCCAACTACTTCCGTGTCGGCAACCTGAGCGCGCTGCGGGAGCTGGCCCTGCTCTGGCTGGCGGACAAGGTCGACGACGCGCTCCAGCAGTACATGGACGACCACCACATCACGGGCACGTGGGAGACCCGCGAACGAGTGGTGGTGGCGCTCACCGGTGCACCCAGCGGTGAGCAGCTCATCCGCCGGGCCGCCCGCATGGCCCAGCGCGCCCATGGCGACCTGATCGGCGTCCACGTGCGCACCGCCGAGGGCCTCGCGGCCGCCCCGGCCCCGCACCTCGCCGATCACCAGCAGCTCCTCGCCGACCTCGGCGGCGAGTACCACGAGGTCGTCAGCAGCGACGTCGCGGCTGCACTGGCCGGCTTCGCCCGGTCGGTGAAGGCCACCCAGTTCGTGCTCGGATCGACCAGGCGCAGCCGGTGGGCCGAGCTGCTCCACGGCTCGGTGATCAACCGGGCCATCCGCCTGTCGGGCGACGTCGACGTCCACGTGATCTCCCACGAGCCGACCGGCGACGAAC
>DASTFE010000255.1:0-17010 GCA_035708905.1 Acidimicrobiales bacterium
GACCCGGGCGTCGGCCTGCCACGGGCGCACGCGCAGGCGCGACGGGCGGGCGGCGATGCGGGCGAGGCTCACCGTCGCCGTCCCGCGCTGGCCTGGCCGGCCGCCCCGCCGGGGGCGCGCGTCACAGGAGGCGTGTCACCGGTGCGGCCGGTGGCGGCCTGGGGCATGGCAACGAGAGTAGGCAACCGGCGCACGGCCGGCGGACCCCGGCCGCCCGGGCGCGTCGGGCGCCGCTCCCGTTAGCGTCATGGGTGGATGCCTGTGCTGTTCGTCACCCACCCGCAGTACATCGACCACGACACCGGCCGTGGCCACCCCGAGCGGCCCCAGCGGCTGGTGGCGGTCGAGCAGGGCGTGCAGCGCTCGGGGCTCGGCGCCGAGCTGGTCCGGCTGGCGCCCCGCCCGGCGACGGCCGACGAGGTCGAGCGCGCCCACACGCCCACCTACGTCGCGGCCCTCGAGCGGTTCTGCCTGAGCGGTGGTGGCCGCCTGGACGCCGACACGCAGGCGGTCCCGGCGTCGTGGGAGGCGGCCCTGCTGGCCGCCGGCGCGGGCCCCAGCGCGATCGAGCGGCTCGACGCCGGCGAGGCCGATGCGGCCTTCTGCGCGGTCCGCCCCCCGGGGCACCACGCCCGCCCGGCGCAGGCCATGGGGTTCTGCCTGCTCAACAACGTGGCGGTCGCCGCGGCCGCCCTGGCCGCCCGAGGCGAGCGCGTGGTCGTCGTCGACTACGACGCCCACCACGGCAACGGCACGCAGGACGTGTTCTACGACGATCCCCGGGTCACGTACGTGTCGCTGCACCAGTACCCGCTCTACCCGGGAACGGGCACGCTGCTCGAGACCGGCCAGGGCGAGGGTCGGGGCCGCAACGTGAACCTGCCGGTGCCCGAGGGGGCGACGGGCGACGTCTACCGGGCGGCGATCGACGACGTGGTCGCCCCGCTCGTCGACGAGGTGGGGGCCACGTGGATGCTGGTGTCGGCCGGCTTCGACGGCCATCGGGCCGACCCGTTGACCGACCTCGGCCTGAGCGCCGGCGACTTCGCGGACCTGACGGCCGAGCTGGTCGGCCTGGTGCCACCGGGCCGGCGCCTGGTCTTCCTCGAGGGCGGCTACGACCTCGAGGCGCTGCGCGACTCGACCGCGGCGGCGCTCGCCGCCCTGGCGGGCGAACGCCTGCACGTCGAGCCGCCGACCGGCGGCGGCCCCGGCCGCGACGTCGTCACCGCCGCCGAGGTCGCGCACCGCCGGGCGGCCGCCGAGGCCCCGGGCACGGCCGGCACGGGCGCCGCACTCGGGCCCCCGAGCGGCGAGCCGACGATCCCGCCCCGCTGGGGGCTGGCGGCCGAGGGCGACTGATCGGCGGCCGCGGACGGGGCGCCCGTCGCCGGCATGCCCGCCCCCGCCGGCCCGGTCGGTGCGTTCGGGCGGCCTCCCGCGTTCTCATTACCCTGCCCACGTGATCCCGGAGCGGCTGAAGCCGATCATCGACGACGTGCGGCCGCTCGCCGATCGCTTCACCGCGGCCGGCCACCGCGTGTACCTGGTGGGTGGCATCGTGCGCGACCTGGTGCTGGGACGGGTGAGCGACGATGCCGACCTCGACCTCACCACCGACGCCAGGCCGGACGAGACGATCGCGGTGCTGTCGGGCTGGGCCGACTCGGTGTGGTCGCAGGGCCAGGCCTTCGGCACGATCGGCGCCCGCAAGGGCGACACCATCTACGAGATCACCACCCACCGGGCCGAGGCCTACCGCGAGGACTCGCGCAAGCCGCACGTCGTCTACGCGGACGACGTGGCCGACGACCTCTCCCGCCGCGACTTCACGGTCAACGCCATGGCCCTGCGCCTGCCGGACGTCGAGCTGATCGATCCCTTCGGCGGCATCGCCGACCTCGGCGCCGGCGTGCTCCGCACGCCCCTGGCACCGGAGGTGTCGTTCTCCGACGACCCCTTGCGCATGCTGCGGGCCGCCCGCTTCATCGCCGGCTACGGCCTCACCCCCGACCCGGCGCTGGTCGCCGCCGTGCGCGCGATGCGGTCACGGCTCGGCATCGTGTCGGCCGAGCGCATCCGCGACGAGCTGTCCAAGCTCCTCGTCGTCGACGATCCCGCCCCCGGGCTGTGGTTCCTGGTCGACACCGGGCTGTCCGACGAGTTCATGCCCGAGCTGCGGGCCATGCGCCTCGAGCAGGACCCGATCCACCGGCACAAGGACGTGCTGGCCCACACCATCGCCGTCGTGGCCAAGACGTCGCCGCGGCTGACCGTGCGCCTGGCGGCGCTGCTGCACGACATCGGCAAGCCCAAGACCCGGTCGATCGGACCGCGGGGAGTGAGCTTCCACCACCACGAGGTCGTCGGGGCCCGCATGGCGCGCGACCGGCTGCGGGCGCTGCGGTTCTCGAACGAGGTGATCGCCGACGTGCAGCGCCTCGTGTTCCTGCACCTGCGGTTCCACGGCTACCGCGACGACGTGTGGAGCGACGCCGCCGTGCGCCGGTACGCCCGCGACGCGGGCCCGTTGCTCGACGACCTCAACGAGCTGACCCGCTGCGACTGCACCACCCGCAACGAGCGCCGCGCCCGCACGCTCGCGGCCCGGATGGACGCCCTCGAGGCCCGCATCGCGGAGCTGCGCGAGCGCGAAGAGCTCGAGTCGATGCGGCCGGACATCGACGGCAACCGGGTGATGGAGCTGCTGGGCATCGGCCCCGGGCGCGAGGTGGGCGAGGCGCTGTCGATGCTGCTCGACGCCCGCCTCGACGAGGGACCGCTCGGCGAGGCCGAGGCCGAGCGGCGGGTGCTCGCCTGGTGGGAGGCCCGGCGGCCGTCGTCCTGAACGGTCGCCGCGGGCCGACACACGCCGCCGGCCCGTCGGGCGCTTCCGCCGCCCGTCTCAGATCCCCAGCTTGCGGGCCCGGACGATCAGGGTGGGCGGCACCCACCGCATGGCGTCGCTCCACGCGTCGCCCGCCGTGTCGCGCTCGGCCTGGGGCTCGAGCAGCGCATCCACACCGAACCCCGCCCGGCTGAGCCCGGCGAACAGCTCGCTCAGCGTGACGGCGCGATCGGGGTCGGTGCGGCCGTCGCCGACCGACCAGGGGATGGGGTCCGCATCCCACCACGGCCGGCGCAACACCGGCTCGCCACCGGTGGGGTCGAGCATCACGAAGGCGGGGTGGGGCAGCGAGAACACGAACGGACGATCGCTGCGCAGCACGCGGTGCACCTGGCGGAACACACGGCCGAGGTCGTCGACCGTCGCCAGCCCGTAGGCCGACAGCGCGGCGTCGATCGTGTCGGCCCGCACGAACGCCAGCTCGGCCAGCGGACCGTGGTGCGCCTCGACCCGCACGTCCTCGCGGGCCGCCCGCTCGCGGGTGTCGGCCAGGTTGTCGGCGACGTCGTCGACGGCGATCACCCGCGCACCGGCCTTGGCCAGCGTCACGGCGTTGGCGCCCGCACCGCAGGACAGCTCGAGGATGCGCCGCCCGTCGACGCGGCCGAGCAGCTTGAGCTCGCTCTCGGTGGGGATGCCGGGGCCGTAGCGCACGGCGTCGGCGTCGAGCGCGGCACCGGCGGCGCCGGCGAGCGAGAAGCGGGTCCAGGCCATGGGCGCCAGTCTGGCGCGCTCGGTCCCCGGCCCGCGATCGCACTGCGTGGCGACGCCGGCGTCGAGCGCGTTCGTGTCGGCGGGTGCGGTTCGCCGGCCCGGGTGCAAGACTTGGTGGCGGTCATGTCCTCCGGTGTGCCACGCGCGATCGCAGGGCGGGAACCATCGGCGGGCGCCGGTTCCGGCGAGGAGCCGCCCGTCGACGCTCCCGCCCGTCCCCACGGCGATCCCCGGTCGCCCACGGTGACGGCGCGCATGACCCGCCTCGTCGAGGGCTTCAACCGGCTGCGCCGGCCCGACGACATCGTGCGGGCGATGCTCGACGACGGCATCGAGCTGCTCGGCGGCAGCACGGCAACCCTCCACGTCATGTCCGAGACGGGCGACGCGCTGATGGTGGCCGGTTCGGTGCGCCTGCCCGTCGACGAGCTGGGGGAGCGGTTCGGCCGCATCCCGCTGTCGGCCGACCTGCCGGCCGCCGAGGTGATCCGCACCGGCCGCACCGTGGAGGTGCGGTCCCCGGCCGAGCGGCAGGCCCGGTATCCCGCGCTCGACGCGCTGCGCATCCGCTTCGACCACGCCTTCGTCGTCGTGCCCCTGAAGGACGCGCAGGACGCGGCCTTCGGTGCCATGGGGGTCGGGTTCGCCGACGAGCGGGCGTTCGAGGAGGTCGACCGCGAGCTGCTCCACTACGTGGCTGCCCAGTGCGCCTCCGCCCTCGACCGGGCCCGGCTGGCCGAGGCCGCCGAGCGCACACAGGAGCACCTCGAGTTCCTCGACACCCTCAGCGGGGCCCTGACCTCCAGCCTCCAGATCGACACCGCGCTGCGCCAGCTGGCCGCGCTGTCGGTGCCCCGCATCGCCGACTGGTGCGTCGTACGACTGCTCGCGTCACCGGCCCGGCCGCGGCCGATGGTGGGGGTCGCCCACGTCGATCCCGAGCAGGTCGACCACCTCACCCGGCTGGTGCACCGGATCCCCCAGGACCTGCAGCAGTCGGGCGAGCTGGGGGCGGCCCTCGCCGCGGGACGCCCCCTCATCCGCGGGTCGCGCAGCGCGGTCATGCTCAAGCCGCTGTTCGACGACCCCGACGACCGTGCCGCCATGGATGCGGTCGGCGTGGACGGCATCGCCATCTTCCCGCTGTCGGCCCGGGGCCGGCTGCTGGGGGCCATCGGCTTCGGCAACCGCCCGGGGCGCACGCTGGGTTCCGCCGAGGTCGAGCTGGCCCAGGCGGTCGCCGCCCGCGCCGCGGTCATCGTCGACAACGCCCGGCTCTTCCACGAGCAGTCCGTGGTGGCCCGCGCCCTGCAGGACAGCCTGCTGCCCGGCCGCCTGCCGGACATCCCCGGCATCGAGCTGGGCGCCCGCTACCGCGCAGCCGGCCAGGGCCTCGACGTGGGCGGCGACTTCTACGACGCCTTCCAGGCCGACGCCAACTGGTGGATCATCGCCGTGGGCGACGTGTGCGGCCACGGCGTCGAGGCGGCCGCCACCACCGGGCTGGTGCGCCACACCATCCGCTCGGTGGCGCTCGACGCGGTGATGCCGTCGAGCGTGCTGACACGCATCAACGAGATGCTGCTGCGCAGCGCCGCCGAGCGCGACGACCTCGACGACGACCGGCTGCCCGTCACGCCCCGGTACTGCACGGTGCTGGTGGGGGCGGTGCAGCCGACGGCCAGCGGCGTCGACCTCGTCCTCTGCTCGGGGGGACACCCGCTGCCGCTGGTCCGCCGGTCGGTCGGGCACGTGGTGCCCGTCGGCGTGCCGGGCACGTTGCTCGGCGTGACCGACGACCTGTCGCTGACCGACAGCGTCGTCCACCTCGACCCGGGCGAGTCGCTGGTGTGCTACACGGACGGCCTCTCCGACCGCCGCTCCGGGCGCCGCACGTTCGGCGAGGAGGGGATCGTCAAGGCGCTGCTGCAGGGCAAGGGGCTCTCGGCGTCCGAGCTGGCCCGGTCGATCGAGGCCGAGGCGCTCGCCTTCGTCGACGACGAGCCGGCCGACGACATGGCCGTGCTCGCCCTGCGGGCGGCGCCCCGGACCTGAGCCGGCCCGAGGCGCCGCGGCGGGAGCCGGCGCGCGCCGTGCGGGCAGTCAGGCCTCGGCGATGAAGGCGTCGAGGGCGTCGCGCGCCACGTCGTCGTGCACCTGGGTGGGCGGCGACTTCATGAAATACTGGCAGGCCGGGTCGACCGGGCCGCCGAGACCGCGGTCCTGCGCCAGCTTGGCGCAGCGGACGGCGTCGATGATCACGCCGGCCGAGTTGGGCGAGTCGTGCACCTCGAGCTTGAGCTCGACGGTCAGCGGCACGTCGCCGAAGTTGCGGCCCTCGAGGCGGATGAACGCCCACTTGCGGTCGTCGAGCCACGGCACGTGGTCGGACGGCCCGATGTGCACGTCCTGGTCGCTGATGCCGGCCTCGATCTGGCTCGTGACCGACTGGGTCTTCGACTTCTTCTTCGACTTCAGCCGCGACCGCTCGAGCATGTTCATGAAGTCCATGTTCCCGCCGAAGTTGAGCTGGTACGTGTGGTCGATCGTCGTGCCCCGGTCTTCGAACAGGCGGGCGAGCGTGCGGTGCACGATCGTGGCGCCGACCTGCGACTTGATGTCGTCGCCCACGATCGGCACGCCCGCCTCGGTGAACTTCGCGGCCCACTCGGGGTCGGAGGCGATGAACACCGGGATGGCGTTGACGAAGGCGACGCCGGCGTCGAGGCAGGCCCGGGCGTAGTGCTGCTGCGCCTGCTCGGACCCGACCGGCAGGTACGACACCAGCACGTCTGCCCGGGCGTCGCGTAGGGCCCGGGCGACGTCGATCGGCTCGGCCGGCGACTCCTCGCGCTCCTGCGTGTAGAACTCGCCGAAGCCGTCGAGGGTGGGCGCTCGCTGCACGGTGACGCCCAGGTGGGGCACGTCGGCGAAGCGGATGGTGTTGTTGGCGCCCGCGTGGATCGCCTTGCTCGCGTCGATGCCCACCTTGTCGGCGTCGACGTCGAACGCGGCGACGACCTCGATGTCGCGCACGTGGTAGCCGCCCAGGTCGACGTGCATCAGCCCGGGGACGTCGTCGGTGGGGTCGGCGTCGCGGTAGTACTCGATGCCCTGGACGAGAGAGCTGGCGCAGTTGCCCACGCCGGCGATGGCGAGACGGATGGTGCTCATGCGGGATCCTCCGGATCGGTGCGACCGCTCGGGTCGGATGTTCTCGTGTCGACCGGCGTCGACGAGGTGGTGGAGATCGTCTGTCGGCCCGATGCGGCCGACTCGGTGCTTTCGGTCGTCGTGGCCGACTCGGTGCCTTCGGTCGTCGTGGCCGACTCGGCAGAGATGAGGCCGTCGAGCCAGGCCAGGTCGGCCTCGATGGCCGCGGTGTCGCGCTCGAGCAGCGAGCGCAGGTAGGTGTTCACGCGACCCTCGGCCGCGGGGCTGGCGCGGTGCTGCTCGGCCCGGCGGACCAGCTCGGCCCGGCGGCGACGGAACAGGTCGAGCCGTTCCGCGGGGGACAGGTTGTGGCAGAAGGCGACCCGCACCGGGAAGTCACGGTCGTCGCTCACGTCGGGGTCGGACAGCATCTCGACCAGCCGCTGCCGCCCGGCGTCGGTGATGCCGTACACCTTCTTGCCCCGGGTGCCCCGACCGCCTCCGGTCGCAGGTTGGCGCCGGGCGCGGTCGGCCCGGAACGCCGCCAGCTCGCCGACCAGCGAACCGCTCATGGGCGCGGCCGGCCGGCGGGATGCCGGCAGGCTGGTGACGGCCTTGACCAGCCCGGCCTTCTCGAGCCGGTTGAGGGCGGGGTAGAGCGACCCGAACGAGATGGCCAGGCGCAGGCCGAGCAGCTCGCCCAGCCGCTTGCGCAGCTCGTAGCCGTGCAGGTCGTGCTCTGCGAGCAGGCCGAGGATGGCGAGGTCGAGCATCGGACCGGGGTCAGGCGGCGCGCGGCCGGCGGCGCGCCGGCGTGCGCGAGGTGGCCGCGTGGGTGTCAGGGGTGTGCATCTCGGTCACTGTATCGGCTCTGCATATCGATCCGATATATCGGTGCGCATTTTGCCGGTCACCTCTCGATCCGTCAACCTCGGGCCGCGGCGGGATGCGCCGACCCGCCGGGGAGCCGGGACCCGCCCGCGGGCTGGCACGTAGCGCGCGACGGGGGGCGGGGGCACCGGCACGCCGCTACCCTCGCTGGCCATGAGCTTCCGCCCGGAGGCGACGCGTGGAGCGAACGGCGCCGGTGGCGTCGTCGACTACCGGCTGACCCGCCAGGCGGTGGTGCGCGAGTACCGCAAGGGCCGGCTGTCGCGCCTCGACGTGTGCGACGCCCACCCCGAGTTGCAGCGGGCGGCGTCGGGAGCGGGCACGCCCACCGACGAGCCGTGCCCGATCTGCGAGGAGGAATCGCTCGCCCTCGTCACCTACGCCTTCGGCCCCCGGCTGCCGGCCGGCGGGCGCTGCGTCACCTCGGCCCGCGAGATGACCAAGCTCGCCCGGGGACGCGTGCAGGTGGTGTGCTACGTGGTCGAGGTGTGCCCCGGCTGTGGCTGGAACCACCTCACCCGCGTGTTCCACGTCGGCGGCGCCTGACCCACGGCCGTCGCCGGCCACGTTCGTCCCCCGGCAGCCGGCCCCCTGACCTGGCGCGCGGGCCGGTCGGCGTCGCCGGCGGGGTGCGCGACCGTGGCCGGGCTCCGGCGGGGAGGTAGTGTTTCGGCCTCGGATGGCTGGACCGACACGCGAGACTCGTTCAAACGGTGCGCGCCTGCGCGAGCACGGGGCACCGGCACGCGGTGCCGGCGCCCGGGCGGCGCAGGGCGGCCGACGTGGCACCACGGGCGTCCCGGGCACCCGCATCCCCGCGACCCGCAACGGTGGGCCGCGCCCGGGGCCGCGCGGAGTCCGCACCGTGGCGGTGGCACCCGGCAGCTCGCCCCCGCGTCCCGGTGGCGGTGCGCGGCCCGTGGGCCCCACTCGCGCCGGCGCACCGTCGTTCCCCGGCCCGGGCGACGGCGGCGGCCGGCGCCGTCCCCCGCGGGACGGGGGCGGTGGGCGCGGTGGCGGTGGGCGCGGTGGCGGTCGAGGCCCGGGAGGCCCCGGCGGCGGTGGGCCCGGGGGCCCGCTGGGTCGCGGTCCCGGTGACGGCGACGGCCCGCCGGGTGGCCGCACCCTGTTCGGCCGCCAGCGCGACGGCAGGCGCAAGCGCAGCCTGCTCTGGCGCTGGCGCCGCCCGCTCTTCCTGATCGGGCTGGCCATGCTGGCGATGTTCGCCGGCGTGGGCGTGGTGCTCGCCCAGACCGAGCTGCCCGAGCTCGACGACCTCGCCCAGTCGTCCTACATCTGCGCGGCCGACGTCGCCGAGGGCCAGTGCACCCCGCAGAACGCGATGACCCGCCTGCAGAAGGACGAGAACCGCACCAACGTCCCGCTCGAGGACGTCCCCGAGGTCGTCATCCAGGCGGTCATCGCCATGGAGGACCGCGACTTCTTCGAGCACGACGGCGTCAACCCCATGGGCATCGCCCGTGCCATGTTCCAGAACGTCAAGGGCGGCGCCGTCTCGCAGGGCGGCTCGACCATCACCCAGCAGTTCGTCAAGAACGCGTTCAAGCTGTCGACCGAGCGGGCCTGGAGCCGCAAGATCAAGGAGGCGGTGCTCAGCGTCAAGCTCGAGCAGCAGATGTCCAAGGAGGAGATCCTCGAGGGCTACCTCAACACGATCTTCTTCGGGCGGGGCGCCTACGGCGTCGCGGCAGCCAGCCAGGCCTACTTCGGCATCGACCTGAGCGAGCTCACCGATCCCGGCCAGGCCGCGCTGCTCGCCGGGGTCATACGGGCCCCCGCGCTGGCCGAGCCCAGCAAGCACCCGGAAGAGGCCGCCCGGCGGCGCAAGACCGCGCTCGTGGCCATGCAGGAGGAGGGATACCTCACGGCCGAGGAGGTGACGCTCCACGACGCCGTGCCGGTGGCCGACCCGTGGGTCGTGCCCTACTCGTCGGTCAAGCTCACCGAGACGCTGCGGGGCGTGCGCCAGGGCGACTACATCGGCACCGACTACCTGGCGCCCTACATCCAGGCCGAGCTGTCGCGCATCGACCCCGAGCGCTTCACGGACGAGGTGATCACCGGCGGCGGCCTCCGCATCTACACCTCGCTCGACTACGACATGCAGCGGGCCGCCATGCAGGCCGTGACCTCGACGCTCACCGAGGAGGGCGACCCCGAGGCATCGCTCGTGGCCGTCGACGACCAGGGGCTGGTGCGAGCGATGGTCGGCAGCCGCCACCCGTACACCCCCGACGTGTACGAGGCGAACTACGCGGTGCGGGGCCACGGCTCCGACGGCCGCGAGCCGGGGTCGACGTTCAAGCCGCTGGTGCTGGCGCAGGTACTGCGCGAGGGCTACTCGCTCGAGTCGCGCTACGACGCCAAGGGCACCATGGAGTTCGACCAGCCCGAGCTGCGCGACGCCGAGGGCAACCCCTGGAAGGTCAGCAACTACTCCGAGTCCGACGCCGGCGTGATGGATCTGGTCCGGGCCACCAACCAGTCGTCCAACACCGCCTACGCCCAGCTCATGATCCAGCTCGGGCTCGATCCGGTCGATCCCGACGGCGACGGCCGATCCGTCGCCGCCGGCGCCCAGAAGGTGGCCGAGCTGGCCGAGTCGATGGGCGTGATGGAGGGCGACATCCCCGACGAGAACACCAGCCCCGCGATGGTGCTCGGCACGGTCAACGCCACGCCGCTCGAGATGGCCGGCGTCTACTCGACGTTCGCCAACCGGGGCGTGTACCGCCAGCCCCAGATCATCACCCGGGTCGAGCAGGTCGACCAGGACGGCAAGACGACGGTGCTGTGGCAGCGCCAGATGCAGGAGGAGCGCATCCTCAGCGAGACCCAGGCCGACCTGGTGACCCACGCGCTGCAGACGGTCCTCGAGCCGGGCGGCACGGCGGCCACCGCCAACCTCGGCAAGGACGCCGCCGGCAAGACCGGCACCTCGCAGGAGAACCGCAACGCCTGGTTCGCCGGCTACGTGCCCCGCCTCACCGCGGTCGTGTGGATGGGTCATCCCCACAACGACTACGTCAACCCCGAGACGGGTCGGAACGAGCTCTGGCCGATGAACCCCAGCGGGCGCCTGGTGCACGGCCGCACCGCCACGGGTGGCTCGTTCCCGGCCGAGATCTGGAAGAAGTTCATGGAGATCGCCACCGGCGACATGAACGACCAGTTCGTCGAGGTCACCCCCGAGCAGATCGCCAACGGCACGGTGATCAACGCCGGCGTGCTGCTCACGGCCGAGGAGGCCGCGACCACCACCACCGAGCCCCGAGGGCCCGACATCTCACTGCCCGACATCTCGCTGCCCGGCGGGCCGGGCCGCCCCGGCCGGCCGCCCACCACCGTGGCGCCGCCCGACACCACGACGACGAGCTCGCCCGACAGCACCGACACGACCGACACCACCTTCGTGCCCGGACCACCGGGCGGTGGTGGCGGCGGCGACGGCTAGCGGTAGCGCACGCGGGCGCCGGCAGCCGCAGCAGCGGGGCCGGGCTCAGGCGAGCTCAGTCGACCGGCCGGTGCGGGTACTGGCTGCGGCAGGGGAAGCACCAGCGCTCGACGTCGTCGACCACGTCGACGGTGTCGCCGACGGGCTCGTCGGCCGCCGCCGGGTCCCACGCCCCCGGGGTGACGTACACACGGTGGACGGGCGCCAGGTCGTCGTCCGGCGCGCCGCACGAGTCGCACACGCGGTGATCGGGCGAGGCGGGCGTCGGCATGGTGCGGAGGCTAGCCCCGCCGCTAGTTTGTGGGCACCGCCGGCAGCCACCCAGGCGCTGGACGGACAAGGAGGACGTGCTCGATGCGCACGCAGACCGTTCCCGCCATCCGCGCTCGCAAGGTGCGAGACGGCAGCGACCCGCTGGTCATGGTCACCGCCTACGACGCCCCGGGAGCCAGGCAGGCGCACGCCGCCGGGGTCGACCTCATCCTCGTCGGCGATTCGCTGGCGATGGTGGTGCTCGGCTTCGACGACACCCTGCAGGTCACCGTCGACGACATCGCCCACCACACCGCGGCGGTGCACCGCGGGCTGCGGTCGTCGACGGCCGAGGGCCCGGCGCCACTGGTCGTCGGCGACCTGCCGTGGATGAGCTACCACACCGGCCCGGCCGACGCGGTGCGCAACGCCGCCACGCTCGTCAGGCAGGGGGCCCAGGCGGTCAAGCTCGAGGGCGGGCGCAAGCGCCTGCCGGCGATCGAGGCCATCGTCGACGCCGAGATCCCCGTGATGGGGCACCTCGGCCTCACCCCGCAGTCGCTGCACGCCATGGGCGGGTTCAAGGTGCAGGGCCGCCAGCACGACGCGGCGCTGGCGCTGCGCGACGACGCCAAGGCGCTGGCGGCGGCGGGCTGCTTCTCGATCGTGCTCGAGGGGGTGCCAGACGAGGTGGCCGACCTGGTCACCGACGCGGTGGACGTGCCCACCATCGGGATCGGCGCCGGCGCGGGCACCGACGGCCAGGTGCTCGTGTACCACGACGTGCTCGGCATCGAGGATCGCATGGCGCCCAAGTTCGTGCGCCGCTACGCGGACGTCGGCGCGGCCTCGGTCGAGGGGCTGCGCGCCTTCGCCGACGACGTGCGGGCCCGCCGCTTCCCCAGCGACGACGAGAGCTACCACCTGTCGGCCGAGGTGTCCGAGAGCCTGAGCCTCTACGGCTCGGGCGCCCGCGCCTGACCATCGCCGGCCACGGCGCCCGGTGCTCCGACCGGGCGGATGGCAGGATCTCGCGATGACCGTCGTCAGCCGGCTCAGGCCGTCCCGCCCGTCCCGCCGCCGGGCGATGCTCGTCGGCGCGATCGCTCTGGCCACCGTGCTGCCCGGCTGCGGCGACGACGGCGGCGCCGAGGCGACGCCCGCCGACCCGGTCGCCCTCGACGACCTGGCCGAGTGGTCGGGCGGCGCCCCGGCCGCGGCGGGGGTCGACCTGCCCGAACCCCCGGGCGCGGCCCGCCGCACCGCCGTGCCCGGGGTCGGCGAGACCGCCGCGTCGATCACGGCGGCCGACGGCACGGTCACCGGGTGCTGCCTGCTCGTCGCCGCCAGCGACGAGCAGCGCCAGCGCGGCCTGATGGAGGTCACCGACCTCGGGGGGTACGAGGGCATGGTGTTCGTGTGGGACCACGACGTCGAGACCGGCTTCTGGATGCGGAACACGCCGACCCCGCTGTCGATCGCCTGGTTCGACGCCGCCGGCGAGTTCGTGTCGGCCACCGACATGGCGCCGTGCCCGGCGGACGCGGACGACTGCCCGACGTACCCGCCGGACGGCCCGTACCGGTTCGCCGTCGAGGTGTTCCAGGGCGACCTCGGCGCGCTGGGCGTGGGTCCGGGCAGCCGCCTCACGCTGGGCGGCGCGTGCGCCGGCCGCGCCGCGGACGGCTGACCGCCCAGGAGGGTGCGGCGCCGTCCGCCAAACTGTCACACCCCGGCGGCATCATCGGCGATGTGAGGTTCCGCCCGCACGGCCGCTACAGTCGCTTGGTCAACATTCGCCCTGCTCCGCGTCGCGGGGCCCCGGCGCCGCCGGGTCCGAAGGGAGGTGAGCGCTCGCCATGCGAGCCTACGAACTCATGGTCATCATCGACGCCGAGCTCGACGACGAGGTGATCGACGCCACCGTCAAGCGCATCGCCGCCCTGGTCGAGCAGCGTGGCGCCACGGTGAAGAACGAAGACCGCTGGGGCCGCCGGCGCTTCGCCTACGAGATCAACCACAAGCACGAGGGCTACTACGTGGTCTTCGAGTTCGTGGGGGGCAGCGACCTCGACCAGCTCGAGCGGGCGCTGCGACTCGCGGACGAGACGGTCCGCCACAAGGTCGTGCGCCTGCCCGACAACGAGGCCGCCCGCCGCGGCCTCGTCGAGCAGGCTGCCAGCTAGGAGGCAGCCATGTCATCGAACGTCACCATCGTGGGCAACCTGACCCGCGACCCAGAGCTGCGGTTCACGCCGTCCGGCGCGCCGGTCACCACCTTCGGGGTGGCGGTCAACCGCCGCTGGCAGAACCGCGAGAGCCAGCAGTGGGAGGAGAGCACCTCGTTCTTCAACGTCACCTGCTGGCGCGACCTCGCCCAGAACGTCAGCGAGTCGCTCGAGAAGGGCGCCCGCGTGGTCGTCACCGGCCGGCTCGAGCAGCGCTCGTGGGAGACGCAGGACGGCGAGCGGCGCTCGGTCGTCGAGATCATCGCCGACGAGGTCGGCCCCAGCCTGCGCTGGGCCACAGCCGAGATCCAGCGCAACGAGCGCCGCGACGGCGGCGACGGCGGCGGGTGGAGCGGCGGCGGCGGCGGTGGCGGTGGCGGGCGCCGCAATGTCGGCAACGAGCCCCCGCCCAACTTCGATCCTTCCGAGGAGCCCTTCTGATGCCCGCCAAGTCGCGCTCGAAGAACAAGGACAACGCCCGCAGGGCCAAGAAGAAGACGAGCATCCTCATCACCGAGGGTGTCGATTACGTCGACTGGAAGGACGTGAACCTGCTGCGCCGGTTCATGTCCGACCGGTCCAAGGTGCGTGCCCGCCGGGTCACCGGCAACAACGCCCAGCAGCAGGCCGACGTGGCCAAGGCCATCAAGAACGCCCGTGAGATGGCGCTGCTGCCGTACGTCACGCGCATCACCCAGCAGCGGGGTGGCCGCGGCGACCGCGGCGACCGCGGTGGCCGGGGCGGCCGCGACGATCGCCCGCCCCGCGAAGAGCGCGCCCCCCGGGGCGAGAGCGCCGAGGGGGCACCGTCGGGCGACGGCGCGTCGCCCGACGTGGGTGCCGGTGCCGGGGGTGAGTCATGATGCAGGTCATACTCCGGTCCGACGTCCCCGAGCTGGGCAAGCGGGGCGATCTCATCGACGTCGCCGACGGCTACGCCCGCAACTACCTGGTGCCCAAGGGCCTGGCGATGAAGGCCACCGCGGGTGCCGCGGCCCAGGCGGCCGGCATGCGCCGGGCCCGCGATTTGCGCGACGCGCACGACCGCGCCGCCGCCGAGGCGCTGGCCACCACGCTCGTGCCCAAGGTCATCACCGTGGCCGCCCGGGCGGGTAGCGAGGGCCGGCTCTTCGGGTCGGTGACCGCCGGCGACATCGCCGCCGCCATCGAGGCCCAGACGAACGTGCAGATCGACCGGCGCAAGCTGGTGCTCGCCGAGCCGATCAAGTCGCTCGGCACGCACGTCGTGCCGGCCAAGTTGCACGCCGACGTCGAGTTCCCCGTCACGGTCGACGTCGTCGCGGAGTGAGCGGTGTCGGGCGGGCCCCTCACCGGCTCGCCCGACACCTCCGCACGGTGTCCACAGCCGGTCACCGGCTATCCGGCGCAGCGTGAGCGAATTGCTGCACAGCGCGCATTTTCCGGCCGGTCCGGTGGGCCATTTCCCCAGGATGCGCACCGTCATCCACAGCAATTCCCCTGGGTTGTTCCTCTAGCTACACACAGGGCCGACTTGAGAGGGTGACGGCTGCATGGCCGAGGACTTCTCCCCCGCTGCGTCCCGCCCTCGGCGGGGGGCGCGCGTGCCCCCGCACGACCTGCACGCCGAGCAGTCGCTGCTCGGCGCCATGATGCTCGAGGCCGAGGCGATCGCCAGTGCGGCGGGCATCCTGCGGGCCGAAGACTTCTACAAGCCGGCTCACGCCCACATCTTCGACGCCATCCACGCCCTGTACGCGTCCGGCCAGCCGGTCGACCCGGTCACCGTGGCCGACGAGCTACGCCGCAACGGCCTGCTCGACACGGTGGGCGGCCATCAGGCGCTGGTCGACATCATGGCGTCGACGCCGGCCACCACGAACTCGTCGGGCTACGCGCGCATCGTCGAGGAGCACGCCCTGCTGCGGCGGCTGATCGGTGTGGCGGGCGAGATCGCCGAGATGGGTTACGACATGCCGGAAGACGTCACCAAGGCGCTCGACCGCGCCGAGGCGCTCGTCTACGACGTCAACCAGCGGCGGGTCACCGACTCGACCTCGAAGATCGAGGACCTGCTCGGCCTCAACCTCGACCGGCTCGAGCAGCTCTACGGCCGCGGCGACGCCATCACCGGCGTGCCGACCGGCTACGTCGATCTCGACGAGCTGCTCTCGGGCCTGCAGCCCAGCAACCTCGTGATCGTCGGCGCCCGTCCGGCCATGGGCAAGTGCGTCGCGTGGGACACGCCGGTGGTCGACCCGGCCACTGGCGAGCTGCGCACCGCCGCCGAGCTGTACCGGGCCGGCACGGCCGGCGGGGCCGTGTCGGTGCTCACGTTGACGGGCGGCGGCGCGGTGCGGGCGACGCGGCCCAGCGCGTTCGTCGACGACGGGGTCAAGCGGGTGTACCGGCTGCGCACGCGGTCGGGGCGCGAGGTGCGCACCACCGCCTCGCACCCGTTCCTCACGCCCGACGGGTGGTGCCCGCTCGCCGACCTCGCCCCCGGTCAGGTCGTGGGCGTGCCCGCAGCCCTCCCCGTGTTCGGCACCAGCCCGCTGCCGCCCGACGAGGTCGCCATGCTCGCCCACCTCGTGATGGCGCCCGACGGCGACGACGACGGCCCCAAGCTGTGGACCGAGAACCGCGAGGTCGCCACCGACATCCAGATCGCCGGCCGGCGCTTCGGCGTGCAGGCGAGCGTCCGCACGCTGCCGGGCGGGGGCCGCACGTGGGACATCACCGTGGGTCGTGCCCTGCGCGACCTCGCCCGCACCCATCGGGTGGCGGCGCTGCCGGACGAGCGGCGGGTCCCCCGGGCCGTGTTCCGGCTGCCCAGCGACCTGCTGGCCCGGTTCCTCAACAGGGCGCTCGGCACGGCAGGGTCGGTGTGGCGCCCGGTGGCGGGCGAGCCCGGCCGGCTCGTCGTCACCACCCGCAGCACCGGCCTGGCCCGCGACGTGCAGCACCTGCTGCTGCGGTTCGGCGTGGCCGCCGTGGTCGAGCGCTCGGTCGTCGCCGTCGAGCAGTCCACGTGGACCGTGCACGAGGTCGTGGTCGAGGGGGGCCGGCCGCTGGCGGCGCTGGCCGACCACATCGGGGTGCTCGGGCACGAGGCCGAGCTGGGCGCCGCGGTGGCGCACGCGCGCGCCGTCGCCGGTGGCCAGGAACGGGTCGTGGCACCGGTGGGCGGCAGGTCGGGTGCCGGCGAGCGCGGCGCGCACCGCGCCGGCGGCGCGCACCGCGCCGGCGGCGCGCTCCCGGTCGCCGAGAGCGGCGCGGTGCTGTGGGACGAGATCGTCGCCGTCGACGACGACGGCGACGAGCAGGTGTACGACCTGACCGTTCCCGGCACCCACAACTTCGTGGCCGCCGACGTGTTCGTGCACAACACGTCGTTCGCGCTCGGCATG
>DASTFE010000256.1:0-8297 GCA_035708905.1 Acidimicrobiales bacterium
GCTGCTGCCGGCGATCGAGGCGAGCGGCGACGGGCACGTCGTCACGATCGGGTCGATCGCCGCCCACGAGCCCTATCCCGGCGGCGCCGGGTACAACGCCGCCAAGTTCGCCGTGCGTGCCGTCGTGTCGGTGCTGCGCCAGGAGCTGCTGGGCCGGCCGGTGCGGGTCAGCGAGATCGATCCCGGGATGGTCGAGACCGAGTTCAGCCTGGTGCGCTTCGGCGGCGACGCCGAGCGGGCGGCCGCCGTGTACGCCGGCGTGACGCCGCTCACCGCCGAGGACGTCGCCGAGTGCGTGCGCTGGGTCGCGTCCCGCCCCAGCCACGTCAACGTCGACCAGATGATCGTGCTCGCCCGCGACCAGGCCGGCGCCCGCCAGGTCCATCGCCACCCGACCTGACCCGTGGTCTCCTCCGCGGCGGCCCGAGGCAATGGCGGTCGATTCCACCGGCGCGAGGCAATGGCCGTCGGGGGCCGACCGTCATTGCCTCGCGCGGTCACCGGCGACCGCCATTGCCTCGGCACGCACGTTCAGGGCGTCGCGGCACGGACCCGTGGCGCCCGGGCGCTTGGCATCAGGCGGGCTGGCAGATCGGGCACCACGTGGCGGTGCGGGCGTCGAGCACCCGTGAGCGCAGCTCGGTACCGCAGCGCGGGCAGGGCAGGCCCGCCTGGCCGTAGACGTCGAGGCGCTGCTGGTTGCGGCCCTCGCGCCCGGCCGTGTCGCGGTAGTCGGTCAGCGTGGTGCCGCCGTAGCGCAGGCTCTCGCTCAGCACCGCCCTGAGTTCGTCGAGCAGCGCCGCGGCCTGCGCCCGGGTGATCCGGCGCCGGGCCGGGTTGATGCCGGCCCGCCACAGGGCCTCGTCCGCGTAGATGTTGCCCACCCCCGCGATCGGGCGCTGGCTGAGCAGCTGGGTCTTGACCGCCCGCCGGCTGGCCCGCAGCGACCGCCAGAACCGCTCGGGGTCGAGCGACGGGTCGAGCGCGTCCGGCCCCTGCACGGCGAGCGTGCCCGCGTACCGCCCGCCGACCGCCACGGCAAGGCGGCCGAAGCGGCGCACGTCGCGGTACTCCAGCGCCTCGCCGGCAGCAGCCGGCCCCGCGTCCACGGCGGGCACCTCGCTCGCCGCGCTGCCGCCCGCCGGCCCCACGCCCGCGGCAGGCACCTCCCCCGCCGCGCCGCCGCGCAGCCCCGCGCCCACGGCGGGCCCCGGGCGGCCGAGCGCCCACCACGCCCGCACGTAGGCGTCGCCGGCGTCGCCCGGCGGGCGCACCCGTAGCGATCCGGTCATCCCGAGGTGCACGACCAGCTCGCGGTCGCCGTCGAGGCCGATGAGCAGGTACTTCCCCCGCCGGCCGACGCGCTCGACGGTGGCGGGGCCGACGTCGAGCGCCGGGGTGAACTTGGGGTGGGGGAACGCCCACGCCAGGCCGAGCCGGCGGCCGACGAGCAGCGGCTCGAGCTGGCGGCGGATGGTCTCGACCTCGGGCAGCTCCGGCACGGTCGGGACCTACGCCCCGGCGTGGCGCGGCACTAGGCCTCCATGACCACGGGCACGATCATCGGCCGGCGCCGGGTCGTCTCGTTGACGAACTTGCCGGCGGTCCGGCGCACGGCCCGCTGCAGTGCCTCGATGTCGGTGGCGCCGGTGCCGAACGCGTCCTTCACGGCCACCCGTACCGCGTCGGCGCACTCGGTGAGCAGCGGCTCGGCCTCGGGCGCGTACACCCAGCCCCGGGTGATGACCTCGGGGCCGACGAGGATGGCGCCGGTCTTCACGTCGACGGTCACCACCACGACCACCACGCCCTCCTCGGCCAGCACACGGCGGTCGCGGAGCACGCCCTGGCCGACGTCGCCGATGATGCCGTCGACGTACAGGTAGCCGGCCGGCACCTGGCCGGCGACGCGCAGCCCCTCGTGGTCGAGCACCAACTGGTCGCCGTCGGTGCACACCAGCACGTGGTCGTACACCACCGCGCCCATCGACCGGGCCAGCTTGGCGTGGGCGACCATGTGCCGGTACTCGCCGTGCACCGGCACGAACCAGTCGGGCCGCACGATCGACAGCAGCGTCTTCAGCTCCTCCTGCTTGCCGTGCCCCGAGGCGTGCACGTCGGCGACGCCCGAGTGCACGACCTCGGCGCCGAGGCGGACGAGCCCGTCGATCACCTTGGACACGTTCATCTCGTTGCCCGGGATGGGGTGCGACGAGAGGATGACCGTGTCGTCGGCGTCGATCTCGAGCCACCGGTTGTTGCGCTGGGCCATCAGCGTGAGCGCCGACATGGGCTCGCCCTGGCTGCCGGTCGAGATGACGCACACCTCGCCGGGCGGCAGGTCGCGCACGTCGTCGATGTCGACGAGGGCGTGGTCGGGTATCCGCAGCAGGCCCATCTCGCGCGCCAGCCGCACGTTCTTCTTCATCGACAGGCCGAGGGTGGCCACCTTGCGCCCGAACGACACGGCGGCGTCCGCGATCTGCTGCACCCGGTGGATGTGGCTGGCGAAGCAGGCGATGACGATGCGGCGACCCTCGTGCTGGTGGAACAGCTGGTAGAGGCTCTGCCCCACCGACGACTCGCTGCGCGAGTGGCCCGCCTCGTCGGCGTTGGTCGAGTCGGCCAGCAGCAGGCGGACGCCCTCGCCGGACGCGATGGCCCCGATGCGGGCCAGGTCGGTGAGCCGCCCGTCGACCGGTGTGAGGTCGAGCTTGAAGTCGCCGGAGTGCAGGATCGTGCCCTGCGGCGTGTGGAACGCCGTGGCGAAGCCGTGGGGCACCGAGTGGGTGACCGGGATGAACTCGACGTCGCAGGGGCCGATGCGGCGCCGCTCGCCGTCGCGCACCGGGATCAGCTCGGTGCGGTCGAGCAGGCCCGCCTCCTCGATGCGGTTGCGGGCCAGGCCCAGGCTGAGAGCCGACCCGTAGATGGGGAACGACATCTCGCGCAGCAGGTAGCTGAGCCCACCCATGTGGTCCTCGTGGCCATGGGTGATGATGGCCGCGTCGACCCGGTCGGCGTTCTCGCGCAGGTAGGTGAAGTCGGGCAGCACGAGGTCGACGCCGAGCATGTCGAGGTCGGGGAACATCAGGCCGACGTCGAGCAGCAGGATGCGGCCCTCGACCTCGATGCAGGCGCAGTTGCGCCCGATCTCGCCGAGTCCGCCGAGGAACGTGATCTTGACGGGGCCGGATCGGGTCACGGGCGTGCACCGAGGTCGTCGAGCACCCGGGCCACCGCGGCGCGCACGTCGTCGCCCAGGGGTGCCAGCGGCAGGCGCACGGGGCCGGCGGGCTGCCCGAGGATGGCGAGGGCGGCCTTGGCCGCGCTGGTGTGCACCCAGGTGTCACTGGTCTCGACGGCGAACGACGGCCCCAGCCGGGCGTTGATCTCACGCGCCCGCAGCACGTCGCCCTTGTCGTGGGCGGCGATCATCTCGGCGTGCAACCCCGCGCTCCAGTGGGTGGCGACGCCGACGACCCCGACCGCGCCCACGGCCAGCAGGGACAGCGTGAGCCCGTCGTCGCCCGAGTAGAGGTCGAAGTCGTCGGGCGTGCCGTCGACGATGCGGGCCGCCTCGGCCGGGTTGCCGCGGGCGTCCTTCAGGCCGGCGATGCCCGGCACCTCGTCGGCCAGGCGGACGATCGTGTCGACGGTCATGGCCCGGGCCGTGCGCGACGGGACGTCGTACATCACGATCGGCAGGTCGACGGCGTCGGCGACGGCACGGAAGTGGGCCTCGATGCCGGCCTGGGGCGGGCGGTTGTAGTACGGCGACACGACGAGCAGGCCGTCGACGCCGGTCTCGGCCGCCCGCTGCGACAGCTCGACGGTGTGGCGGGTGTCGTTGCTGCCCGAACCGGCCAGCAGCGGCACGTCGACCGCGGCCCGTACGGCCCGCCACAGCTCGACCTTCTCGTCGTCGCTCAGCGTGGGAGCCTCGCCGGTGGTGCCGGCGACGACCAGGCCGTCGTTGCCCTGGGCCACCAGCCACTGCGCCAGGGCGGCGGCGCCGTCGACGTCGAGCGCGCCGTCGTCGCGGAACGGGGTGACCATGGCGGTGAGGACCTTGCCGAAGCGGGCTCGTGGCACGGCGGCGCTCCTGTGTTCGTGAGGGTCGGCGGTTGGTGGGGCGGTCGAGCTCACGGCACCGGCTCGGCGCTGCGGTGGAGCCCCAGCGTCGTGAGCAGGTCTTCGTGCAGCTCGAACCAGACGGTGTGGTAGCTGGGCATCACCGGGCGGGCGAACCAGTCTCGGTGGCCGGCGGTGACCCGGTCGACCGCGTGGCGCAGCCGGGGCCCGTAGGGGCGGTAGCGGTCGAGCGCCCCGGCGAGGTCGTCGAGCATCGGCTCGGCCCGGCGGTGCAGGCGGGCCAGGTCGTCGACCACCTGCGCGTCGTAGCCGGCGTCGCGGTGGTCGTTGCGCACCGGGCGGCCGCCGACGTCGCGCACCTGCCACCGGCTGACGGCGTCGAGCACGCCGGCGTTGAGCGCTCGGAAGCGCCGGTAGGCGCCGGCCACGGTGCCGCGGGCACCGGTGGCGTCGACCTCGTCGCCC
The DNA here is from genome assembly GCA_035708905.1 of Acidimicrobiales bacterium. Taxonomy (GTDB): domain Bacteria; phylum Actinomycetota; class Acidimicrobiia; order Acidimicrobiales; family VFJN01; genus ZC4RG19. The sequence goes on from DASTFE010000256.1 coordinate 4,561, forward strand.
ACGATCCGCGCCTGCTCGGCCCGGCCCGCAGGCGTGAGCGTCCAGCCGTTCAACGCCCCGGACCGGTGGGCGACCAGACCCTCGGCCTCGAGCGCCCGCAGCTGGGCGGCGACCTCGCGGGCGGTCAGGCCGCTCGCGTCGGCGAGCGCGTCGGCCTCGGCCACGCCCTTGAGGCGCAGCCCGTGCAACACGAGCAGGCGAGGGTCGGACGGCCGCGACATCGGCCGCAGGGTACCAGCGGCACCTCTGACGCCGAATCCGATGCCCGGCGCGGTGCCGCCTCGGCGGCGGGCCGGCGCGCCGCCTGCGCGTCAGCTCGCGATCTCGCCCTGGGCGAGCTGGAACATCGAGTACTCCTCGCCGGTGTCGGGGTTGTCCTCGAAGCCGATGACGCCCAGCTCGGTGAACCGGGCGCGCAGCCAGCCGCCGTTGGCGTCGAGCAGCCCGAGCTTCTTGCAGTTCGGCACGATCTTGCTGAACAGCATCGACTGGAAGACGTGCCGCTGCGGCGAGTGCATCACCAGCGGCAGCACCTCCTTGACGTCGAGGCCCATGCGATCCCACACCTCCTGCTGCAGGAACCGGTCGCGCATGCGCACCGCGGCCTCGAACGCGAACTCCTGGCGCTCGGCCAGCTCGGCGTCAGTCAGCTCCGCGTAGTACTCCTTGAGCGACAGCACGCCGAAGGCCACGTGGCGGGCCTCGTCGCTCATCACGTAGCGCAGCAGCTGCTTGAGCAGCGGCTCGGTGGTGAGCTGGTGGATGAACCCGAAGGCGGCCAGCGCCAGACCCTCGACCATGATCTGCATGCCCAGGTAGGTCATGTCCCAGCGGCCGTCGTCGACGATGTCGTCGAGCAGCAGCTTGAGGTGGGCGTTGATCGGGTAGTGGCCCGACAGCTTGTCGTCGAGGTACTTGGCGAACACCTCGACGTGTCGGGCCTCGTCCATCACCTGGGTGGACGCGTAGTACTTGGCGTCGATCCACGGCACCGTCTCGACGATCTTGGCGGTGCAGATGAGCGCACCCTGCTCGCCGTGCATGAACTGCGACAGCGTCCAGTTCTGGCTCTCGACACCGACCCGGATCCACTCCCTCTCGGTCCACGAGGCGAACGGCGAGTCAGCGATCAGCTTCTCGTCGATGCCGCCGGCGAGCCCACCGAGGTTGGTCGTGGCGTTGGCGATGACCACGGCCTCCTGGTCGACCTCGGTCGCCCACGGCAGGTCGGTCTCGCCGTTCCACTGCGAGTGCTTGGCCTTCTCGTAGAGGCGGTTGAGGGCGGGGCGGCGCCCCTTCTCGTAGTCCCAGGTGAAGATGGCGTCGGCGTTGTCGCGCACGGCGTGGACGGCCTCGTCGACGTCGTGGTTCGACACCGACAGGATGGCCTCGAGGTCGTCGACGTCGGCGCGGCCGATCATGTCTTCGTTGGTGGCGCTACTCATCGGATCTCCTGGACGGGCGGGTCGGTCGGGGGACCGAGGGCGGGCACGAGGTAGGTGCGGACGAAGCGACGGATCGACGCCCGGTCGTGGGGGTCGAGCCAGGCGGCGGGCCGGAAGCCGTAGGTGAGCACGATGCGGGCGAGCAGCTCGGCGGCCGGAGCGATCGCGCCCGGCGGCAGGAACCGGGACAGGTGGGGCCGGCACAGAGCGTCGGCCACGGCGAGGACGCGGTCGAGCTGGCGGAACGCGAAGTGCGGCAGCACCAGCTCGGGCTCGTGGGCGACGACGGTGCCGAGCACCGGGTGGTCGGCGGCGAGCCCGAGCGTGGCGCCGACCCCGACGACGAGCATGTCCTCGAGGGTGTCGGCGGCTCGGAGGTCGGCGTCGAGCCCGTGGAGGAAGCGCCCCACCTCGTGCAGGAACACGCCCTGGACGACCCGGTCCTTGCCGCCCGGGAACATCCGGTAGACGGTCGCCCGGCTGACCCCGGCCTCGCGGGCGACGTCGTCGAGCGACGTCTTGCGGATGCCCCAGCGGCCGATGCAGCGGGCCGCGGCGTCGAGCAGGCGGCGCTCGGCGTCGGCGGTGGTCAGGTAGCCGGCGGACCAGCCGTCGACGAGCCCCGCCGCGGCGACCGCGGTCGCCGGCCGGTCGATCGTCGCGCTGGGCACGCCGAGACACTATGCACGGATTCGTCTCATCGTCCAGGGGTGCACCGCGACACGACCTCGTTCGTCCGGACCGGGCTGCCTGCCCGGCCCGGGTCGGCAGGCGGTCAACCGGCGTCGCCGGCGTGTCCGTCGTCGAGGTCGTCGCGGTCGACGACGCCGGCCAGCAGCTGGCCCCGCACCAGCCGGCGGACCGCGCCCGGGTCGTCCATGTCCCAGCCTCCCGGGCTGCTGATGAGCGACAGCGTCAGGCGGGCGACCAGGTCGGCCGCCTCGTCGACCTCCACCCCCGGCCGCAGCCGCTCTCTCGCCAGCCAGGCGGCCAGCTGGGCGCGCAGGGCATCGAGCACGACGGGCATCACGGTGGCCAGCTCGGGCACGACGCGGTCGGCCTCGTCGCGCAGCGACCGCTGCAGCACGGCGTGCTGGTCCAACCGGCGGCGCCCCGCCACCAGCCCCCGCTCGAGCAGGGTGACGACGTCGTGCACCTCGCCGATGTCGGCCCGCAGCCCGGCGAAGAAGTCGCGGACCGCGTGGGCCACGGCGGCCGTCACCAGCTCGTCCCGCCCGCCGGGGAACGCCCGGTACACCGTGGCCCGCGCCACGCCGGCCTCGCGGGCGATGTCCTCGACCGTCGCCCGACCCATGCCGTCGCGCGCCACGCAGGCGTAGGCGGCGGCCACGATGCGGCACCGGGTCGAGTCGGCGTCGGGCGGGCCGATCGCTCAGCCCCCCCGGCGGAGCAGGTCCTCGAGCTCGGCGTCGAGGTCGTCGCCCGGGGGGCGGCCGGACGGCGCGCCACCGTCCACGTCGTCGACCTCCTTGCCCCGGCGGGACACCACCCGGCGCAGCACGAGCGGGTAGCCGATCACGGCGATGGCCGAGAAGATGAACCACTGGGCCGCGTAGCCGAGGTGCGGGCCCTCGGACAGGTCGGGTCGCTCGACCGCCTGGATGGCGTCGGGGGCGGGTGCCAGCGGGTCGGCGGCCGACGGCTCCGGTGGCGCCGACGTCTCGGCCAGCACCAGGCCGGGCAGCACGTCGTCACCGGCGAGCAGCGGGGCCAGGTCGCGCGGCGCCGTGCCGTCGAAGCTGCCGGGGTCGACCACCAGGCCCTCGACCGTCACCTCGCCCGGGGGCGGCGCCGCCTCGGCCACCGCGCCGTCGGGACCGAACGTGACGAAGCCCCGCAGCACACCGACCCGGCCGCCGGAGTCGAGCGCGAGCGGGGTCACCAACCAGGCGCCGGCCACGCCGCCCTGCGTGCGGTTGCGCACGACGACCGTGGCGGCGTCGTCGTAGGTGCCGGTGGCGGTCGCCCGCCGGAACCGGGCGTCGTCGACGCCCGCCTCGTCGCCGGGCGCCAGCAGGTCGTCGACGGCCGCCACCGGCTCGTCCATGCGCGCCTCGATCAACGCGTTGCGGTCGCGCCGCTCGTCGAGCCGGCGGAGCTGCCAGAACCCCAGGTTGACCATGGTGACGACCAGCAGCGCCACCAGCAGGTGCGACAGCAGCCACCGGGGCCGCAGGAGGAAGCGGGCGTTCGAGGTGGCGCGGGCGGACACTGCCCCTCAGGCTACGGGCGGCGGTGACGAGCCAGCCAGACGACCCGGCCGGCGCCCGG
>DASTFE010000257.1:0-8842 GCA_035708905.1 Acidimicrobiales bacterium
CCATCGTCGCCAGCACCAGCGCGGCCAACCGTCGCGTGACCGTCCGAGTCTTCACGGCTCCCTCCCCTCGTCGACCCCTCCGGCCGACCAGTGCCTCAGGTGAACGGTACCTGTCGGGACGGTGGGTCGGGCATGCTCACCGGGTGGACGACGTGCCTGCGGCGCCCCCGCCCCTCACGCTGACCCGGCTGCTCGCTCGCGGCCTGCGCCGGCGCTGCCCGCTCTGCGGTGGCGGCCGCCTGTTCCGCCGGTGGTTCACGATGGTCGAGCGCTGCCCGCGGTGCGGGCTGAACCTCGAGCGCATCGAGGGCCACTGGATCGGGGCCCTCGGGATGAACACGATCGTCACGTTCGGGGCGGTGCTCGTGGCCGTCGTGGTCGGGTTCGCCGCCACCTACCCGGACGGCCCGGTGGCGCCGGCGGTGGCCGGCATCGTCGCGACCGCGGTCGTGGTCCCCCTCGCCTTCTACCCCGTGTCGAAGACCCTGTGGAGCGCGATCGACCTGGCGATGCGGCCCCTCGAGCCGGACGACGACGTCGACCCCCGGTGGATCCCGCCGGCCACGCGGCACGAGGCCTGAGCGCCCCCGCCGCGGGCGGTCGGCGCCGGGCTGTCAGCCGACGAGCGAGACCCCCAGCAGGTGGGCGTGGTCGTTGAACCGCACCAGCTCCCACGACCCGGTGCGGGTGCCGTAGGGGTTGGTGGCCCGGCGCCACTCGGTGATCGACGCGTTCTCGGGGCTGAACCAGGCCCGCTCGCCGGGCGCCAGGGGATCGATCGCCAGCCACCGGATCATCGACTGCACGATCGTGCCGCCGTGGCAGGCCACCACCACCGTGCCGCCCGGGTGCCGCTCGACGAGCCGGTCGAACCCGGCCGCGACCCGGGCCGCCATCTCGTTCCAGGTCTCGCCGCCGGGATCACGGCGGTGGTCGGGCGTCCAGGCCTCGCCGGGGTGCGGGTACAGCTGGTCGAAGCGGTCCCAGGACAGGCCGTCGCCGTCGCCGGGGTGGTGCTCGCAGAAGTCGCAGTCCTCGGTGATCGCCGGGTCGCCGAGCGCCGGGGCGAGGATCTGCGCGGTCTCGACCGCCCGGGGCATCACGCTGGCGTAGAGCACGACGTCGCCGTCGAGCTCGCTGCGGCCGGCCCAGCGGTCGCGCAGGGCCTCGACCTGGGCCCGGCCCCGGTCGGACAGCCCCCGGCACCCCCTGTGCCCGCCGACGATGCGCTGCTCCTGCGCCAGCGACTCGCCGTGCCGCACCATCACGATCCGCGTGCCCTCCATCCCGTGAACGCTACCGGGTCGCCCGCCCGCGGCCGCCGTCGCCTGTCCGGCGCGCGCACCGCCGCCGACGTGGGCCCGGGGCAGGCCGGGCGCGACACCGCCGCCCCCGCGGGGGCGGCGGTGCGCGCGGTCGGTGACCGGGTGGAGGCTAGAAGTCCTCCATGCCCCCGCCGGGGACGGCCGCCTTCTCGTCTTCGGGCTTGTCGGCGACGACGGCCTCGGTGGTGAGGAACAGTCCCGCGATCGACGCCGCGTTCTGCAGCGCCGAGCGGGTGACCTTGGCGGCGTCGATGATGCCCGCCTTGGTCAGGTCCTCGTAGTCGCCGGTGTCGGCGTTGAGGCCCTCGGATCCGTCGAGCCCGCGCACCCGCTCGGCGACCACGCCGCCCTCGAGGCCGGCGTTGACCGCGATCTGCTTGAGCGGCTCCTCGAGCGACCGGGCGACGATGCGGGCGCCGGTGGCCTCGTCGGCCGCCAGGGTGCCGGCCAGCTCGTACACCTTGGCCTGGGCCCGCAGCAGCGTCGTGCCGCCGCCGGCGACGACGCCCTCTTCGATGGCGGCCTTGGTGGTGGACACCGCGTCCTCGATGCGGTGCTTCTTCTCCTTGAGCTCGACCTCGGTGGCCGCACCGACCTTGAGCACCGCCACGCCGCCGGACAGCTTGGCCAGCCGCTCCTGCAGCTTCTCGCGGTCGTAGTCGGAGTCTGTGCTCTCGATCTCGTTCTTGATCTGCTTGATGCGGCCCTGGATGTCGTCGCCCGCGCCGGCGCCCTCGACGATGGTGGTCTCGTCCTTGGTGACGATGACCTTCTTGGCCCGGCCGAGCAGGTCGATGGTGGTGTTCTCGAGCTTGAGGCCGACGTCCTCGCTGATGACCTGGCCACCGGTGAGGATGGCGATGTCGGCCAGCATGGCCTTGCGCCGTTCGCCGAAGCCGGGGGCCTTGATGGCGACCGACTTGAACGTGCCCCGGATCTTGTTGACGACCAGGGTCGACAGCGCCTCGCCCTCGACGTCCTCGGCGACGATCACGAGCTGCTTGCCCGACTGCATGACCTTCTCGAGCACGGGGAGCAGGTCGCGCACCGTCGAGATCTTGCCGCTGACCAGCAGGATGTAGGGCTCGTCGAAGACGGCCTCCATGCGGTCGGGGTCGGTGATGAAGTAGGCCGAGATGTAGCCCTTGTCGAAGCGCATGCCCTCGACCAGGTCCATCTCCATGCCGAAGGTCTGCGACTCCTCGACGGTGATGACCCCGTCCTTGCCGACCTTGTCGATGGCCTCGGCGATCATCTCGCCGATCTCGGCGTCGGCCGCCGAGATGCCGGCCACCTGGGCCACCTGGTCCTTGGACTCGACCTCGACCGCCTGGTCCTTGATGGCCTCGACCGCCGTGGCCACCGCGCTCTCGATGCCCTTCTTCAGCGACATGGGGTTGGCGCCGGCCGCCACGTTGCGCAGGCCCTCGCGCACCATCGACCAGGCGAGCACGGTGGCGGTGGTGGTGCCGTCGCCCGCGACGTCGTCGGTCTTCTTGGCGACCTCCTTGACCAGCTCGGCCCCGATCTTCTCGAAGGGGTCCTCGAGCTCGATCTCCTTGGCGATCGACACGCCGTCGTTCGTGATGGTCGGCGCGCCCCACTTCTTGTCGAGCACGACGTTGCGGCCCTTGGGGCCGAGGGTGACCCGGACCGCGTCGGCCAGCTTGTTCATGCCGGCCTCGAGACTGCGACGCGCCTCGGTGTCGAAAGCGATGATCTTCGGCATCCCTGAATCCCTCCGTTGGGCACGGGGTTAGCACTCGTTCGGTGTGAGTGCCAGCCAGTCAAGCACGCCCCATCAGCACTCGCAACCGTCGAGTGCTAACCGCGCCGCGGCGCCCGGCTCAGCCCCCGGCGACGGCCGGGATGATCGACACCTCGGACCCGTCGGGCACCGGCGTGTCGAGGCCCTCGAGGAAGCGGATGTCGTCGTCGGCCACGAACACGTTGACGAACCGGCGGAGGTTGCCGTCGTCGTCGAGCAGCCGGTCCGAGAACCCCGGGTGGGCGCCGTCGAGGTTGCCGAGCACCTCGCGCACGTTCGCCCCCTCGAGCGACACCTCGGACTGCCCCCCGGTCAGGGTGCGGAGCGTGGTGGGGATGCGGACGGAGACGCTCATGTCAGATCTGGTCCTTGCTCGGGGATGGCGGCCGAATCGTAACCAACCCCCTGCGCAGGCCTGCCATTCCGCCCGGCCAGCACCTCGGCCACCGCCGCCTCGACGCAGGCCAGCGTGTCGCCCCGCGCCCGCGCCTCGCCGAACCGCTCGACCAGCGACACGACCGCCAGGCGGTCGCCCACGTCGACGGCCAGGTCGGGCACCACCTCGCCCACCACGGCCACCACCGGCACCCCGACCGCCTCCGCCATCTCGAGCACGCCGCCGACCACCTTGCCGTCGAACGACTGCTCGTCGAGGAACCCCTCCGCCGTGATCGCCAGGTCGGCCCCCACCAGGCGGTCGTGGAGGTCGAGCTCGTCGGCCACCGCCTCGAACCCGCCCGCCAGCGTGGCGCCCGCCACCGCCAGCCCCCCGGCCAGGCCCCCGGCCGCGCCCGCGCCCTCGATCGCCCGCACGTCCACGCCGTGGTCGGCGAGGTACACGTCGGCCAGCCGGTCGAGCCGGCGGCGCAGCAGCTCGACCTGGGCGGCCGACGCCCCCTTCTGCGGGGCGAAGACCTCGGCCGCGTCGACGAACCCCGTGCGCACGTCGCACAGGGCGATGATCTCGACGCCCGCGAGGCGGTGCAGCGGGTACAGGGCGCGCAGCGCACCCAACCCGCCGTCGGTCGTCGCCGACCCGCCCAGCCCGACCAGCACCCGCCTCGCCCCCGCGTCGACCGCGGCCGCCACCAGCTCGCCGGTGCCCGCCGTCGACGCGCCGATCGGGTCGTTGCCCTCGGCACCGCCCACGAGCGCCAGGCCCGACGCCCGGGCCATCTCGACCACCGCCGTGCGCCCGTCGAGCCGCCAGTCGGCCGCCACGGGGTCGCCGAGCGGTCCGGTGACGGTGGTCGTGCGGTTGGCGCCGCCCAGCGCGTCGAGCGTGCCCTCGCCGCCGTCGGCCACCGGCACCTCGTCGTGGTCCCAGCCGGCCGCCGCCGCGGCGCGGCCCGCCGCCGCGGCCACCTGGCGGGCCGTGGCGGTGCCGCGCATCTTGTCGGGGGCGATCACGAGCCGCACGGTCGGCAAGTCTGTCGCATCCCGGACCCACCGCCGGCCGCGTGTGCCCGGCGACCGCCCCGCCGGCGCCGGGTCGCGACCCGCCCCACTAGCCTCGTGCGCCTGTGGACCGCCCCGCCGTCGTCGTGTCGAACCGTGGCCCGCTGTCCTTCCGCCGGGGCGACGACGGCGCGCTGGAGGCCAAGCGGGGCGCCGGCGGGCTCGTCTCGGGCATTGGCCCCCTGGTCGCCGGCACCGACACCCTGTGGGTGGCGGCCGCCATGTCCGACGGCGACCGGGAGGCGGCCACCACCGGTGTGGTCGACGCCGAGGGGTTCCGGACCCGCCTGCTGGCCCTCGACCCGGAGGCCTACCGGCTGGCCTACGACGTGGTCAGCAACCAGATCCTGTGGTTCGTGCACCACGGCCTCTACGACCTGCCCCGCCAGCCGGCGTTCGGCGCCGACCTGCGCGACGCCTGGCGGGCGTACCGCGACCTGAACCGGGCGTTCGCCGACGCGGTCGCCGACGTCGCCCCCCAGGGTGCGGCGGTCCTGGTGCAGGACTATCACCTGGGACTGCTGGGCCTCGGCCTGGCCGAGCGGCGGCCCGACCTCGACGCCGTGCACTTCAGCCACACCCCGTTCGCCACCCCGAGCTGGCTGCGGGTGCTGCCCGACCACGTCGCCGCCGAGGTGCTGTCCGGCCTGGCCGCCCACCGGGCCTGCGGCTTCCACTCGCAGCGCTGGGCCGGCGACTTCGTCGACTGCTGCCGCGACGTGCTGGCGCTCACGCCCCGCACGTTCGTGTCGCCGCTGCCGGCCGACGCCGACGACGTGCTCGGCGCGGCCCACACCCCGGCCTGCGACGCCGCGCTCGCCGAGATCGACGGCGAGGTGGGCGACCGCCTGGTCGTGGCCCGGGTCGACCGCATCGAGCTGTCCAAGAACCTGCTGCGCGGCTTCCTGGCCTTCGACGACCTGCTCGACCGCCGGCCGGCGTGGCGCGAGCGGGTCGTGTTCGTGGCGTCCGTGTACCCGTCCCGCACCGGCGTGCCCGCCTACATCGACTACCAGCGCGACGTCGAGGCGCTGGTTGCCCGCATCAACGACCGCTGGGGCACGCCGGGCTGGACGCCGATCCTCTACGACACCCGCGACGACTACCCGCGATCGGTCGCCGTGCTGCGCCGGGCCGACGTGCTGCTGGTGAACCCCATCCGCGACGGCCTCAACCTCGTGGCCAAGGAGGGCGCGATCGTCAACGAGCGCGACGCCGTCCTGTGCCTGTCGCGCGAGGCGGGCGTGTGGGACGAGGTGGGCGAGGCCGCCGTGCCCGTGCCCCCCTTCGACGTGGCCGGCACGGCCGATGCCCTCGACCAGGCCCTGCGGATGCCCGCCGGCGAGCGGGCGCCGCGGGCGGCCCGGCTGCGCGAGCTCTCGGTGGCCCGCCGGCCGAGCGACTGGCTGGCCGATCAGCTCGCGGCCGCGGGCTGTTCGCCGGGTCCGGCGGGGGCGGCCCGGCCGCCGCCCGCCAGCCGCCGGAGGAAGGCCAGCACCGCAGGCGGGCCGTCGAGCACCAGGTCGGCGCGGTCGAGCAGGTCGGTCGGCGCCTCGCTGCTGGCGACGGCGACGCGCAGCGTGTGCACCCCCTGCTGCGCCAGGCGGTCGAGCGCGTCGAAGGCCGGCAGGTCGCCCCGGTCGTCGCCGACGAAGCACACGGCGTCGAGGTCGGCGACCAGCGCCTCGAGGGCGGTGCCCTTGTCGGCGGCGATCGGCGGGTGCAGCTCGATCGACATCCGCGCCCCCCGCACGACCAGTCCCGACCGCGCCGCCTGCTGCTTGGCCCACGCCGCCACCTCGGGGGCGATCTCGGGCCGGGTGCGGTAGTGGAGCGTCAGCGACAGGCCCTTGGACTCGACGACCATGCCCGCCGGCCCCCGGTCGGCCGACGACCGGGCGACGTCGGCCACGACCTCGCGCCAGGCCCCGGCGCCGGGGTGGTCGGCGCGCCGGCCGTCGCGGACGACCTCGAGCCCGTACAGGCCCGACAGCACGATCTGCTCGGGGAGCTGCGACTGCAGGAACGCCACGGGGCGGCCCGACATCACCGCCACGAGGCCGAACCGTCCGGCGAGCTCGACCAGGGCCTCGACCGCGCCGTCGATCGGGCGGGCCGAGGCCGGGTCGGGGACGATGGGCGACAGCGTGCCGTCGAAGTCGGTGACCACCGCCGAGCGGGCGGGCCGCTCGATCAGCGGCGCCACGGCCCCGGTGTCGTCGAGCTCGTCGATCACACCCGCAAGCTACCCCTCCGGGTCGACCACGGAGAACGCCGCCTCAGCCACCCGCGAGGTCGGGGCCGAGCAGCACGAGGAGGTGGGCGCCGGCCAGGTCGAGGGGCGGCGGATCGGGCATCGGTTGCACCGCGCCCTCGGGGGCTCCGATGTCGGCGGCGAGCACCGCCGCCTCGGCCTCGTAGCCCTCGACCGCCAGCACCTGGGTGGTCTCGACCTGCTCGGGCGCGTTGGTGGGGGGCGCCACCTGGTAGCCGCCGCCCTCGATCGCCTCGCTCTGGCCGGCGGCCGCGCCCTGGGCCCCCGACGCGTTGGCGACCAGCACCACGACCTCGGCCGGCGGGCGGGGAGGCGGGGCCTCGGCCTCGGTGGTCTCGGTGCCGGTCTCGTCGGGCGCGGCGTCGTCGGGCGCCACGGTCGTGTCGCTGGTCGCCTCGGGCGACCCGGTCGTCTCGACGGGGCCGGCCCCGGTGTCGTCGATGGCGCGCAGCACGAAGAACCCGAGCACGACGGCGACGGCGACGAGCACGACGCCCCGGACGGGGCTGCCGCCCCTCGTCGGGCCGGTCGGGGGTCGCTCTGTGGTCTGCATCTTCGAGAGGCCTCCTCAGCGGCCGCGACCGGCGGTGGTGCGACCCTCGATGCGCGCCCGGCGTCGGTGCAGGCGCGCCCGCCGCAACCGGCGCACGACCAGCGGGTCGTAGGCCGCGGCGGCGGGGTCGTCGAGCAGCAGGTTGAGCAACTGGTAGTAGCGGGTGGGGGAGAGATCGAGGTGGGCGCGGATGGCGTCGGCCTTGGGCGAGGAGAGCTGCCAGCAGCCCCGCTCGAAGTCGAGGATCGCCCGGTCACGATCGGTGAGCACGACCAAAGGCTGGCCCGGTGCCCTCCCCGATGCAAGCACCCTCCGGGGCCGCGCGACCTCGAGGGCGCCGGCCGCGCACCCGTCGCCCGGGCCGGTATCGTCGCGGCCCTGCCCGAGTAGCTCAGCCGGCCAGAGCAGGCGCCTTGTAAGCGTCAGGTCGCGGGTTCGACTCCCGCCTCGGGCTCGCCACTGGCCGCCGGTCACCGTCGGCGGGCGATCTCGAAGCAGGCCAGCGCGGCCGCGGCCGACACGTTGAGCGACCCCAGCGCTCCCGCCATGGGGATCGCCACCACCTCGTCGCAGCGCTCGCGCACGAGCCGCGACAGCCCCCGCCCCTCGGCACCGAGCACGAGGCACACCGGGCCGTCCGCTCCCGTCAGGTCGTAGAGCGACCTGTCGGCGGCGCCGTCCAGCCCGACCACGTGCACGCCGTCGCGCCGCAGGCCGGCAAGTGCGGCGGGCAGCCCGCCGACCACCGCGATCGGCACGTGCTCGACGGCGCCCGCCGCCGCCTTGGTGGCGGCCGGGGTCACGTGCACGGCCCGGTGCCGGGGCAGGATGGCGCCGGTGGCCCCCGCGCACTCGGCCGACCGCAGCACGGCGCCGAGGTTGCCGGGGTCGGTGACGCCGTCGAGCGCCACCAGGAACGGTGGCGCGCCGCCGGCCGGCCGGGCCAGGTCGGCCAGGTCGGCCTCGGGCAGCGGTGCCGCCAGTGCCAGCACGCCCTGGGGCGCCTCGCAGCGGGCGCGGGCGGCGAACCGGCCCCGGCCGACGGCCACCACCGGCACGCGCTCGGCCGCGGCCAGCTCGCGGATGTCGCGCAGGATCGGCGCGTCGTCGCCGTCGTCGACCATCCACACCTCGCGGACCTTGCGACGCCCCGCGATCAGCAGCTCGCGGACGGCCTGGCGCCCCTCGACCTGGTCGCCGCCGAGGCCTCGGCCGCCAGCAGCGCGGCCGCCCCGCCCACGGTCGCCCGGCGGCCCGGCGGGCCGGCGGCCACCGCCACGCCCGCCACCATCCGGGCGACCGCCAGCCGCACGGCCACCACCCGCATGGCCACCGCCACCCGCGGGTCGGCCGCTCCCGGCACGCCCGCCACCATCCGGGCGGCCACCGTCCGCACGCCGGCCGCCGCGCCGTGGTCGGTCGCGGCCGCCCGGCCCGCCCCGGCGCGGGGTCACGTCGTCCCC
>DASTFE010000258.1:0-3110 GCA_035708905.1 Acidimicrobiales bacterium
GTGTGCAGGACCAGCATCAGGTTCGGCACGAAGCCGACCGGCACGTAGGTCGTGTCGAGGAGGCCGAAGTTCTGGGAGTAGCAGCCGACGTAGGCGAGGTCGGGATTGCGGGTGAGGGCCTGGACCGCACTCGGGATGTAGCTCGGGTGGATCAGGTCGTCGGCGTCGAGCGGCATCACGAACCGCCCGGAGCTGGCCGCGATGCCGGTGTTGCGGGCGGCCGCCACACCGCGGTTCGACGCGTGCGACACCACGACGACGTCGTCGAGGGCCGCCAGCTCCTTTGCGACCTGGGGATCCGTGGAGCCGTCGTCTACCACGACGATCTCGAGGTCGCCGTAGTGCGAGGCCTGCACGGACCGCACCGTCTCGCCGAGGTAGCGGGCCTGGTCGAACACGGGGACCACCACCGACACCGGTGGGCGCCTGGCGACCGGTCGCGGCCGGGGCCCGGCCGGCCGGTCGCCGTGCACCGTTCGCATCCGGGCCCGGTAGGCCTCGGGGTCGCTGCGTCGCAGCACCGTCCGGCGCGCCGCGGTGCCCAGCCGTTCCACCGCGGCGCGGTCCCCGTGCAGCCGGAGGACGGCGCGGGCCACGGCGCCCGGGTCCGTGGGGTCGACGACCAGCCCCACCGTGCCGCCCTCGACGACCTCGGGCATGCCGCCGTGGCGGCTGACGAGCACGGCCGCCCGCCGTCGCATCGCCTCCAGCAGCGCGTACGGGGAGTCGTCCCGCCGGGCGGGGAACAGGCACAACGAGAACGGGGGGATGGCGCGGCGCACGTCACCTGCCGGTGGCAGCGGCTCGAAGCGCAGCCGGGCGGCGACCTCGGCGGGCATGCGGGCGTCGAGGTGGGCGCGGTACGACCGGCCGAGAGGGTCCGAGGGCGAGTCGGGGCCGATCATGCGGAACCGGAACTGCGGCGCCGCGGCCGCGACGTGGGCCGCCACCTCGACGAACACGTCCGCGCCCCGCTCGGGCGAAAGGCCGCCCAGGTAAAGCAGCTCCGGCGGCCGCTCGCCGGGGGCGCCGACGGGTCCGGCGCCGTCGCCGTCTTCGCTGCCGCCGTCGCTGCCGCCGCCGGTGCCGCCACCGTCGCCATCGCCGGCGCTCCCGTCCACGAGGGTGTCCCCGTCCTCGAGGGTGTCCCCGTCCGCGAGGGCGCCCCCGTCCTCGACCAGCAGGTAGGGCACGTGCGCGGGCGTGCGCGCGACCCGCTCCTCGACGTAGGCGGCCAGGGACGCGGTGGGCACGACGACGGTGTCGGCGTGGGCGAGGCAGTAGTCCTCGGCGAAGGACCGGATCTCCTCGCGGAAATCGGTCGGGCCGTACCCGGTGACCTGCCGGGCCAGCGCCCGCGGGGCGTGCACGCAGACGACCAGCGTCGTGGCCGCGAACCGCCCCAGCGTGCGCTTCGCTCTGATGGCCGTGAACCCCTCGGCACGGTCCTGGCTGAACTCGACGGCGTCGAGGCGGGCCCGCCGGCCAAGGGACTCGAGGGTGCGGTACACGCGGTCGGCGTACTGGTGGAGCTCGCTGAAGTGGTGCACCTTCGGGTCGCCGGCGGCGACCTGCACGACCTCGACCTCCGGTGGCAGGCGCGCCGACGGTGGCACCGGGCCCTCGGTCACGAGGAACACGTGGTGGCCGGCGGTGGTCATGCACCGCACGGCGCTGCCGACGTAGGCACCGACGTCGTCGTGGCCGTCCCACCCCACCCGGCGTGACACGTAGGCGAGGTTCACCGACCGCCGTCCCCGCCCCCGGCCGCCGGTGACGGGTGCGCGTGCGGGTGCGGCCAGGCGTCACGGTCGACGGCGTAGAGCGTGAGCTCCTCGCCGTAGCGGCCTGTGGCGTTGCCCCAGGTGATCATGCCGAGCCTTCGGGCCACCATGACGGAACGGGCGTTGTCCGGCCGGCAGCGGGCGATGACCCGGCGGGCGCCGAGCGTGCCGAACGCCTCGCCACACACGGCCCGGGCGCCCTCCGTGCCGAGGCCGCGGTGCCACGCAGTCGTGTGGAGCCACCACCCGACCTCGATCTCCGACGCGTCGACGCCGTCGATCCCCCCGCCCACGCGGTTGAGCGCGATGAGCCCGATCCAATCGGACGTCGCCTTGTCGACGGCCGACCGCCAGCCGAAGCCGTGCTCGCGCCAGTGATCGGCCATCCTGCGGAAGCGGTCCAGCGCCTCGTCCCGCGACCAGGCACCGCCGCGGCCGATGTAGCGCATGACGATGTCGTCGGCCGTGAGGCGCACGAACTCCTCGACCCGCCGCTCGTGCCACGGCTCCAGGAGGAGGCGGCTGGTCTCCAGGGTCTTCGGCATGGGCACCCGATCACCGACGGGACGACGGGGGGCAAGCTAGCGTTCGGCCAGGTTCACGCGCCCGGCGTCCGGGGGCGCGCCAGGGAGGCGTCATGGTCGATCCGGTCACCCTCGCCGCGGCTGCCGTCGCCATCCTCGCTCCCTTCCTCCGCCGGGTCACCGAGCAGACGGCCGACAACGTGTCCGAGGCGATCAGCGACGCCGCGGTCCCGGCGGCCAAGCGGCTGTACCAGGCGGTGCGGGCGCGGCTGCGCCCGGGCAGCTACGCCGCCAACCAGCTCGACGGCGTCGAGGAGCGGCCCGACAGCGAGAGCCGGCAGCAGGCGCTGCAGGCGGCCCTCGCCGAGGAGCTGGAGGCAGATCCGTCGTTCGCCGCCGAGCTCGAGGCGCTGGTCACCGAGGCCCAGGCCGCAGGTGTGCAGATCACCGCCCGGGACACCGGAGCGGTGGCCGGGCGCGACGTGCACCAGCGCGGTCGCTACGTGGCCGGCCGTGATCTGAACATCGGCGATCCACCAGACGAGCGCTGATGCCTCGGGCCTGCGATAGAGGGCACCTGGACGGCGCCGGTCACGGTGGAGCGCAGGCGATCCGGTGACGTCGATGGGGGATCGGGACATCGCCCGCGGTGTGCCCGACCACGGCCGGTGCGACCTTCAGCCTCGCTAAAGGTGGGCGTCGTACGGTGCGCGCAGGCCGATGTCGCAGGAGGCCCGTGCGGAAGACGGGTGCCCTCGGACGGCAACCTGCGGCGAGACACGGCCGGCCGCTGGCGAGCACG
>DASTFE010000259.1:0-4013 GCA_035708905.1 Acidimicrobiales bacterium
CGGAGATGCCGCTCCACGAGCACCTGCAGCGCAGCCTGCGGTACACGCTCGATCGGCTCGGCCCGCACGGCCTGCCGCTGATCGGGCGGGCCGACTGGAACGACTGCCTCAACCTCAACGCCTTCTCGGACACGCCGGGCGAGTCGTTCCAGACCACCGAGAACCGCGAGGGCGGCGTCGCCGAGTCGGTGTTCATCGCCGGTCTGTTCGTGCTGGCCGCCGGCGAGATGGCCGCGCTCGCCGACCGCTGCGGCCGGGCCGACGAGGCCCGGGGCCACCGGGCCGCGGCCGAGCGGATGGCCGCGGCGGTGCGCGACCACGGCTGGGACGGGGCCTGGTTCCGCCGCGCCTACGACCACGCCGGCAACCCGGTCGGCTCGGCCGGCAACGACGAGGGCCGGATCTTCGTCGAGCCCCAGGGCATGTGCGTGCTCGCCGGCATCGGTCTCGACGACGGCAGGGCGGCCACGGCGCTGGACGCGGTGGCCGAGCACCTGGCCACCCCCCACGGCATCATGCTCGTGCAACCGGCGTACACCAGCTACCGGCTCGAGCTGGGCGAGATCACCTCGTACCCGCCGGGCTACAAGGAGAACGGCAGCGTCTTCTGCCACACGAACCCGTGGGTGATCATCGCCGAGGCGCGGGCCGGCAACGGCGACCGGGCCCTCGACTACCACCTGCGCATCAACCCGTCGGCCCGCGAGCCCATCAGCGACCGGCACCGGTGCGAGCCCTACGTCTACGCCCAGACGATCGCCGGCCGCGACGCACCGACGCACGGCGAGGCCAAGAACTCGTGGCTGACGGGCACGGCGGCCTGGTCCTTCGTGGCGGTCACGCAGTGGATCCTCGGCATACGCCCCGAGCACGACGGCCTGCGCGTCGACCCGTGCCTGCCGGCGGCCTGGGACGGCTTCCGCGCCACCCGCCGGTTCCGCGGCGCCACCTACGACGTCACGGTGCGCAAGCCACGCGGCACCCGGGCCCGCGTCACCCACCTCGTGGTCGACGGCCGGCGGATCGATGGCAACCTCGTGCCGCCCGCGCCGGCCGGCGCCATCGTCACGGTCGAGGCCGACCTGGACCCCGGCGCGCCGTGACAGCCGGCCGCCGGTCGCCGTGGCGGCGTCACCGCGGGGCCGGGCGGGGTGGTGCCACGTCTGCATCCGCCGTCAGCCGGCGGAGGGTGCGCATCGCGAGGGCAACGGCGCCCTCGTCGCCCAGTGCCGCGCCTCGACGTCGCTCGGCCTCGAACGCCGTCTCGCCCAGCGACGTCCGGAGCCGCCCGGTCATCTCGCCGAGCCGCCGGGCGTCGGCACCGAACACCGGCGCCGCCGTGGTCGTGGCCTCGATGGCGCCGAGCAGGGCCGCACCCGCACGGTCCTCGCCGACGTCGGCGAGCAACTCGACCAGCGTTCGCAGCGTGGTCCATTGCTGGGTCCAGACGCCGGCCCGCCGCCAGTGGTCGACGAGCTGCTCGTACAGGTCGAGGGCGCGTCGCACGCTGCCCGAGCGGGCGTGCATGGTCGCGGCCGACAGGCCCGCGATCCCGAACACGAAGCGGGCGTCGACCTGTTCCGCGAGCTCGAGGCTGCGGTCGAGCAGCAGCCGTGCCGCTTCCGGGTCGGCCTCGAGCCGCAGCTCGCCGGCCGCGTAGTAGGCCATGGCCATGACCGACGGGTTGCCGGTCGGGACGGCGATGTCCAGTGCCTGCTCCGACCGCTCGGCGGCCGTCTCGGCATCTCCCTGGTAGAAGCGGGTCAGGGCCTCGCTGACCAGGCTGACCACCACCTCCAGGTCGTCGTCCTCGGCCTGGGCCAGGGCGTGCCCCTCCGCGTACGACGCCACCGCGGTGTCGAGGTCGCCGCGGAAGAGGGCCACGTCGCCACGGCACTCCCAGAGCTGCGCCGCACCCTGCGACGACGGTCCCGCGGCCTCGAGCCCGCGATCGACCAGCTCGTCGGCGGCGGCCAGGTCACCCCGTTGCCAGGCGCCCACGGCGGCCGCCGCGTGGGCGAGGGGCAGCAGCGGGTGGTCGCACCCTCGCGCTCGTTCGACGGTCTCGGCGGCCCACGAGAGCACCATGGAGTCAGCCCGCCACAGCGCGTACCAGTAGAGGGCCGCGCTCAGGCGCACCGCCCCGTCGAGCCCGCCGGTGCCCAGCAGCCAACGGTGGGCCACGTGCAGCTCGTCGCGCTCCCGCGACACGACCTCGACCCAGGTTCTCTCGTCGTCGCCCCGCACGCCGTCCGCGGCCCGCTCCGCCACGTCCAGCAGGTAGGTGGCGTGGCGGGCCCGCACCAGGTCGGCGCGACCGCTCTCCTCGAGCCGCCGGCGGGCGAACGGGCGGACCGTCTCGAGCATGCCGTACCGGGTCGTCGTACCGGTCCCTGTGCCGCGCTCGACCAGCAGCGAGCGATCCAGCAGGTTGACGACCAGGCTCGCGACGTCGTCGCCCGCGAGTCCGTCGTGGGCGGCCACGGCACGCGCGCCCTCCATGGTGAACCCCGTGGCGAAGACGGCGAGGGCCGAGAAGACCTCCTGCTCGGCCGGTGCCAGCAGCCGGTACGACCAGTCGACCGCGGCGTCGAGGGAGCGGTGGCGGGGGTTCGTGCGCACGCCCGGGCCCAGGAGGCGGAACCGCTCCTCGAGCCCGGCGGCGATCTCGTCGAGGCTCATGGCCCGGGTCTGCGCCGCTGCCAGCTCCACGGCCAGGGGCAGCCCGTCCAGGCGCCGGCAGATCTCCACCACCAGGCGCCGATCGTCGGGGCCGACCCTGAACCCGGGGCGCACGGCCGAGGCCCGGTCCGCGAAGAGCCGCAGGGCGGGGGCGTCCGGCTGCGGGTCGGGCGGCAGGGCCAGCGGAGCAACCTGCCACAGGTGCTCGCCGTGGGCGGCGAGCCGTTCGCGGCTCGTGGCGAGCACGGTCACGGCCTGCGTCCCGGACAGGAGCCGGTCGACCAGGTCGGCGACCGCGCCGACCGCCTGTTCGCAGTTGTCGAGCACGAGCAGTGCCCGCTGCGTGCGCAGCACCTCGATCACCCGCTCGGTCGCACCGAGATCGACCCGCTCGTCGAGCCGCAGCGTCGACGCGATCCGCCGAGCGACGCCCTCGGCTGTCACCTCCTCGCTGAGCTCGCAGAACCACGCCCCGTCGACGTAGGACTCGGCGACATCGGCCGCGACCTGCTGCGCCAACCGGGTCTTGCCGACGCCGCCCGGGCCGACGAGGGTGACCAGCCTGGCGCGGGCGAGCAGCGCGGTCACGGCCGCCATGTCGCCGTCGCGCCCCACGAACGAGCTGGCGGGCACGGGGATGTCCCGCGTGCGGGGGCGGGACGGCGGAGCGACCGCCGGGGCGACCCCGACGTCGTGGGTCAGGATGCGGCGTTCCAGGTCGGCCAGCGCCGTCGACGGCTCGAGCCCCAGCTCGTCGGCGAGTCGCCGTCGGTGGTCCTGGTACGCCGCCAGGGCCTCGGCCTGCCGCCCGGCGCGGTAGAGGGCCTCCATCAGCAGGCCCATGGTCCTGTCCCGCAGCGGGTCGGCGTCGGCCAGCGCTCGCAGGTCCGCCACGGCCTCCTCGGAGTGCCCGTCAGCCAGGAGCACCGCGGCGCGCTCCTCGCGGGCGGCCACCCGCACGTCGTCGAGTCGGCGCGCCTCGGCGGCGAGCGGCTCGCAGTCGGGGACGTCGGCGAACGCTGGGCCGCGCCAGAGGGCCAGCGCCTCGTCGACCGTTGCGAGCGCCGCGCCCGGATCGGGCCCCGCCAGCGCCCGTGCCGTGGCCAGCAGGTGCGAGAAGCGGTCGGCGTCGAGCGCGCCGTCGGGCACCCGCAGCACGTAGCCCGAACCCTGGCTCTCCAGCGGTTCGCCACCGTGGGCCGCCAGGGTCCGGCGCAGCCGCGAGATCTGCGTGCGCAGCGCGGCGTCGGGGTCGGCAGGGAGGTCGTCGCCCCAGCAGGCGTCGATCAGGCGGTCGGGGCCGACGTAGCGGTTGGCGTGCACGAGGAGGA
>DASTFE010000260.1:0-5449 GCA_035708905.1 Acidimicrobiales bacterium
CCGCGCCATCACGGGGGCGGTGGTGGGGCGCCAGCCGTTCGGCGGCTACGGGCTGTCGGGCGTCGGCTCCAAGGCGGGTGGGCCCGACTACCTGTTGCAGTTCCTCGACCCGCGGGTCGTGACCGAGAACACGCTGCGCCAGGGCTTCACGCCCGACCTCTGAGGTGTGACGCCGCTGGAGCGGCGCTCCGGGGCGTTTCGCCGTTGCGGCGATGAGTTGCCCGCCGTCGGGCGGTCGTATGCGGCAACCGCCACAGGAGGCCGCAGTCTTGGCCACAACGGAGGGGGCGCCGGACGGCGCCCGCAGCGACCCGACCGGTGCGTCGCCCACCCGCACCGTCGACCTGGTGGTCGAGGGCCCGATCACCCCTGCCGACATCCCGGTCCTGTGCGCGCGGGCTCGGGCGCTGATGGACCGCGGCGACGTGGGCCTGGTCGTGTGCGACGTGCGGGCGCTGGGCGCGGCGGACGGCGTCGTCGTGGACGCGCTGGCCCGCCTGCAGCTCGCGGCGCGCCGCCGCGGCTGCCGGGTGGCGCTGCGGCACGCGTCCATAGACCTGCTCGGCCTGCTGGCGCTGGCGGGCCTGAGCGACATCGTGCCGCTGGCCCCGGAACAGGACGGCCGGTAGCGCCGGCCGGCGGGTCAGCCCGCGCCGCTGGCCGCGGGGCGCTCGCCCTCGTCGTCGATGACCAGCTCGACGAGAGGCAGCACGCGGTGGTGGAGCTGCTCGGTCAGCGCGATCTGCGTGGCCGTGCGGTTGATGCCCTGCACTTCGAGCACGCGGCCGATGATCTGCTGCAGGTGGTGGTTGGTGTGGGCGACGATGCGGCAGTGCAGGTCACCCGGCCCGGTGACCGAGTGGATCTCGAGCACCTCGGGGATCTCGCGCAGGTGCGAGCACACGTCGTCGAGCCGCCCTTGCGCGATCTCGAGGCTGACGAAGGCCAGCACCGCGTACCCCATCGCCCGCAGGTCGAGGTCGGGGTCGAACCCCGAGATGACCCCTCGCTGTTGGAGCTTGTCGAGGCGCGCCTGTACCGTCCCCCGTGCGACGCCGAGCTGCCGGGCGAGCTCCATCACGCCGGCACGAGGCGTATCGCACATCGCCCTGATGAGCCGGGCGTCGAGCGCATCGATTCCGGTGGGCAACATGGGCAATGTGTCTATCACATTCGCACTGCAACTGACCAAATTGATCAGTATTTCGCGCTTCTGTTGACGGGATCAGCCAGCGGTCGAATGCTGGTGTGGTACATCCGCTCTACAAGGGGGACCGATGGGCGACACGTTGACCCCGCACCGCGAGGACCGGTACCACCGCTACCCGCCGCCCGTGATCGGCGGCATCGACCACGTCGAGTGGTGGGTGGGCAACGCCCGCGCCTTCAGCGGGTTCCTGGCCTCGGCGTTCGGGTTCGAGGTGGTCGCGTACGCGGGGCCCGAGACCGGCCGGCGCGACCGGGTCTCGCACGTCCTCCAGCAGGGCCGCATCCGCTTCATGGTCACCGGGTCGCTGACGCCCGACTCGCCGATCGCCGACCACGTGCGCCAGCACGGCGACGGGGTGCGCGACATCTGCTTCCTCGTCGACGACGCCGAGGCCGCCTACGACGCCGCCCTCGCCCGGGGCGCCCGGCCCGAGCGCCCGCCGAGCGTCGACACCGACGAGCTGGGGGCGGTGCACCACTCGGCCATCCGCACCTACGGCGACACGGTGCACACCTTCCTCGACCGCTCGGCCTACGCCGGCGAGTTCGCCCCCGGGTTCGGGCCCCCGCTGCTGCCGGCGCCGTGCGGCCCGCCCGTGGGGCTGACGCGCTTCGACCACATCGTCGGCAACGTCGAGAAGGGCCACCTCGACGAGTGGGTCGACT
The DNA here is from genome assembly GCA_035708905.1 of Acidimicrobiales bacterium. Lineage (GTDB taxonomy): Bacteria > Actinomycetota > Acidimicrobiia > Acidimicrobiales > VFJN01 > ZC4RG19. Next base: position 1,876 of record DASTFE010000260.1, read on the forward strand.
ACTACCACGACGTGCTCGGCTTCGACCCGCTGGTGCACTTCGACGACGACCAGATCTCGACCGAGTACTCGGCCCTCATGTCCACCGTGGTGTGGAACCACGACAAGGTCGTGCTGCCGATCAACGAGCCGGCCGACGGGCGCCGCAAGAGCCAGATCGAGGAGTACCTCGACTACTACGGGTCGCCCGGGGTGCAGCACATGGCGCTGCACACGCCCGACATCGTCACCACGGTGGCGGCGCTGCGCGAGCGCGGCGTGCGGTTCCTGACCGTACCCCCCGAGTACTACGACGAGGCCCGCGAGCGCATGGCCGGCGTCGAGCTGCCCTGGGAGGACCTCGCCGCGCAGGGCATCATGGTCGACCGCGATCAGGACGGCCACCTGTTGCAGATCTTCACCGAGACCCTGTGCGACCGCCCGACGGTCTTCTTCGAGATCATCCAGCGCGCCGGGGCCAAGGGGTTCGGCGCCGGCAACTTCAAGGCGCTGTTCGAGGCGATCGAGCGGGCCCAAGCCGCCCGGGGCAACCTCTAGTGGGGCGCTCGTAACGCTCGCCGGTCACCGGCGCCGTGTTGCGAGCCGCCCCCACTGGATCGGGTCACGACCGCCGCCGCGCCCGGCGGCCGGGTCAGCCCGGCTGGCCCGGCTCGGTGAGGTGCTGCACGAGCACGACCGACCCGTCGCCCAGCGCCACCGCGTCGGCGGTCAGCTCGGGCGCAGGGAAGCTGAACCCCAGGCGCGAGGCCTGGACCGCCGCCTGGGTCACGGCGGCCTCGAGATGGGCGACGGCCGCCTCGTGGTCGAGCCCGTCGGTGGCCTGCTCGAGGCGCGCCCGCGCCTGGGCGACGAACGGAGCGAGCTCGGGGGTGAGCGGTTCGGGCGTGGTCTCAGGCAGGGGAGGTCCTCCGTCGTGAGCCATTCCCGACACGTTACCGGCCGGTTGCGACGGGCACGCCCCCGATGTCGGGGAGCGCCGGATCCTGTGGTAGCGTGCACCCTCCGCCGGGCCGTTAGCTCAGTTGGCTAGAGCACCTGCATGACGCGCAGGGGGTCAGGGGTTCGAGTCCCTTACGGCCCACCACCTGACCAGGGCAGCCGCCCTGGTCAGTGCCGTTTCCGGCCCCGTGCCGCCCGACCAGGGGAGCCAAGGGGGGAGCCCATGGCGTGCCCGTTGCCACCCTGGTCAGCCCCCAGCAGCCGCTGCATCGGCACGGCCGCAACGTCCACGGTCGGCGCCACCGCGCCCCCGCAACGTCCACGGTCGGCGCCACCGCGTGCCGGTGCACCTGGGCCACCATCCGCGTGCCGTCGTGCCCGAGCACGTCGGCAACCCGCTCCAGCGGCACGCCCTCGGCCGACAGCAACGACGCGGCCGAGTGACGCATCTCGTTCGGCGTCCACCGGCCGATGCCCGCAGCCTCGCAGGCCCGGCGGAAATGCCGGCCGCAGGTTCGATGCGTCGATCGGTGTCCCGGCCACCGTCGTGAACACGAGCCGTTCTGGCGCTCACTCGCTCGACCACTCCCGACCGGCGGCCGCCCGCTCCAGACGTTGGAACTCGTGCCGGCGCCTCAGCGCCTCCACCACGAACTCCGGACATTCAAGGGACCGCCGCGACCGCTTCGTCTTCAACTCGCCCATGACCGGCCGGTTGTTCTCCCGCTCCAACGTCTGCCGCACATGGGTCACACCGGCGTCCAGGTCGACGTCACGCCACGACAGGCCGGTCAGCTCCCCAGGACGCAGCCCCATCGTCACACCCACGATCACCAAGGCCTCCAAGCGATCGCCGGCCACCGCACACAACAACGCACGAGCCTCGTCCACCGTCAGCGACATCTAGTGACGCTCGCACACCAGGATCCTGGTGGGTCTCGCCAGTCGTGTGAACAGGTGCCGGCAGAGCGCCCGTGCTGATCCGCCGCCACCCAGGCACACGATTGTTCCATCGGCACGGGGCCAGGGGTGGTCGACGGCGGCCCCGACCGAGATCACGTCCGTGGCGTGACCCTCGACCACTCCGTCGCGCACGGCACGCACGCTGGTCTCGCGGAGCCGGCGGGCATCTTCCGACAGGCGGCACCGCTGGCCCACCGCCGCCCACATGCCGGTCTTGTGGCCGGTGACCACGGCGCCGATGGCGCCGTGGATCGCCGCATGGCCCAGGGGCCTCCGCGTCACCGCGCTCGCCGGCGCGCTCTCGCCAGCCTTCAGGCCTCCCTCATCCTGCCTCGCCCGGCCGCTCGGCCGTGTATCCCGGGGGCAATGAGGCCCCATCGGATCGAGATCCCCGACCATGTCCTGGACGACCTGCGTGAACGGCTGCGACGGACCCGCTGGCCCGAGGCTGAGACCGTGGACGACTGGTCCCAGGGAGTCCCGCTCGCCGAGCTGCAGGACCTGTGCTCGTACTGGGCCGACGGCTACGACTGGCGTGCGACCGAGGCCCGGCTGAACGACTGGCCGCAGGTGAAGGTGCCGGTGGACGGTCTCGGCATCCACGTACTGCACGCCCGCTCCCCCCATCCCGACGCTCTCCCGCTCGTGCTCACCCACGGCTGGCCTGGCTCGGTCGTCGAGTTTCTCGACGTGCTCGGCCCCCTCGCCGACCCGCCAGCTCACGGAGGTGACGCCGCCGACGCATTCCACGTCGTATGCCCGTCGCTCCCGGGCTACGGCTTCAGCGACAAGCCCAAGCGTCGCGGTTGGGGCGTGGAGCGGATCGCCGACGCATGGGCCGAGCTGATGGCCCGCCTCGGCTACGGGCGCTACGGCGCCGCCGGCAGCGACTGGGGGACGACGATCTCGACCCTGCTCGGCCAGCGTGACCCCGCGCACGTGGCGGGCATCCTCCTGGTACCGCCGCTGGCCGCACCGGACCCGGCCACCGCCGACGACCTCACCCCCGACGAGGAAGCGGCGCTCGAGGACCTGGAGCGGCGACGGCGCGACGGTTCCGGATACTCCGAGCAGCAGGCCACCCGTCCCCAGACGGTCGGCTACGGCCTGGTGGACTCGCCGGTCGGGCTGTGCGCCTGGGTCGCCGAGAAGATCCTCACGTGGACCGACGGCACGCACGGCCCAGCCCTCACCCGCGACCAGCTCCTCGACGATGTCATGCTCTACTGGCTGCCCGGCACCGGCGCGTCGTCAGCTCGCCTGTACTGGGAGAGCATCCGGCTGGTGTCGAGTTGGTTCACCGAAGCAACGACCGACGTGATCGACGTTCCCACCGGCTGCTCGATCTTTCCCCGTGAAGTGCCCCGGATCTCCCGACGGTGGGCCGAGCGGCGCTTCACCGACATTCGCCACTGGCACGAGCTCGACCGCGGCGGCCACTTCGCCGCCTTCGAACAGCCCGCACTCTTCGTCAACGAGGTGCGCACGTTCTTCCGGCAACTTCGTTGAGCCCGACTCCGCCTACAAATCCCTGCCTTGCGGCCGCCGCAACCCACGCCCCGTACCGCCACCGACGACACAAGAACACGACACCGATAGCGTCCCCATCGATGCTCCTAGGGGTGGGACTGTCAGCATTCCGGTGTAACTGGGCTGGCGGGTTCTAGGTGGTG
>DASTFE010000261.1:0-8264 GCA_035708905.1 Acidimicrobiales bacterium
CTCGGATCCACGCTCTACGCCGACGTGCTGGCCGCAGTGGCCGCCGACGTGTCGGCGGGTGGCGTGTGCGCCGCGGTGCTCGGGCCCCACGCCGGCGACCCGTTCGCGTCGGCGCTGCCGCTGCGGTTCCTCGGCGCCGTCCACCGCCTGGTGCTCGAGGGCCGGACCCCCACGCTCGCCGCCCACTACCCGTCGGTCGGCGGCGCGCCGGGCCCGGGCCTGGCCGCCGACTTCCTCGCCGCGGTGACCGAGCACCGGGCCGCGGTCGAGGCCCGCATCACCGACGGCGTGCAGACCAACGAGGTGGGCCGGTGCGCCGTGCTGGCCCCGGGCCTGGCGGTGATCGCCCGCCGGTCCGGCCTGCCGCTGCGGCTGCTCGAGTGCGGCGCCAGCGGCGGGCTCAACCTGCGGTGGGACCACTACTGGTACGACACCGGCGAGAGCACGCTCGGCGACCCGGGCAGCCCCGTGCGGTTCGTGGACGCCTGGCGGGCGGGACCGGACGGGCTGCCCGACCTCGCCGCGCCCGTCGAGGTGGTCGAGCGCTCGGGGTGCGACCGCAACCCGCTGGACGTCACCTCCGAGGTGGGACGGCTGACCCTGCGGTCGTACCTGTGGCCGGACCAGGTCGAGCGAGCCGCCCGGCTCGAGGCCGCCTTCGCGGTGGCGGCCCGGGTGCCCGTGTCGGTGGAGGCGGCCGACCTCGGGCCCTGGGCCGAGCAGCGCCTGGCCGAGCCCGCGCCCGGCGTGGTCACGGTGATCACCCACTCGATCGTGTGGCAGTACGTGGGCCGCGAGTCGCGCGACCGCCTGCGCCGGGCGCTGCGGGCGGCCGGCGAGCGGGCGACGCCCCGCGCGCCGGTGGCGTGGCTGCGGTTCGAACCCGCGGGCGCCGTGGGCGACCTGCGGCTGACCTGGTGGCCGGGCGGCGACGAGGCGGTGCTGGCCACCGCCGAGTACCACGGCGTGCCGGTCTACTGGGGCAGCGCCGGTGGTCAGGCGGCGGCGGGCTGACGCGGCACGATGGCGCCGCGGCGGGCCTCCCACCAGGCGGTCGCCACCCGGGCGACGGCGTAGCCGAGGGCGAGGCACCCGAGCCCCGCCAGGCCGTCGATCCAGTAGTGGTTGCCGGTGACGATGATGTCGAACAGCGTGAGCACCGGGTACGCGATCGCCAGCCACCGCAGCCACCGGCGACGGGCCAGCGGCACCAGCACCAGGGCACACCACGTCGACCAGCCGATGTGCATGCTGGGCATGGCGGCGTACTGGTTGGAGACGGCGGCCATCTCGTCGCTGCCGAACGATGCCCAACCGCCGTACTCGGCGATGGTGTCGACGTACCCGAAATCGTCGCAGGGGGCCTCGCCGGCCAGGACCCCCCGGGCCTCGAGGGCGTCGGGCGTCGTGTCGGCGTACACCTGGCAGCCGCCGTAGATGCCCGGATCGTCGAGCAGCCGGGGCGGCATGAGCGAGAACGAGGCGAACCCGACGAGGGCCAGCAGCGTGGTGGCCGCCAGGGTGTTGCGCCACAGGCGGTAGCGCTCGGGCGCCTTGCGGAACAGCAGCACCAGGGCGACGGCCGCCACCACGAAGTGCAACACGCCGTAGTACACGTTCCACAGGCGGATCAGGCCGTCGAGCGGCAGGTCGAGGTACCACTGCTGCAGGCGGTCCTCGAAGTAGAGGCCGATGTTGCGCTGCACCTGGATGACGGCCTCGGCGTGGTGGAACGCCGGGTCGGGATCGACGCTGGTTCCTGCGCCCGAGCCGAACTGGTTGCGCACCGCCGAGTAGCCGACGTAGACGAGCACGATGTAGAGCACCTCGCGCCACCAGCGCAGGCGGGGGCCGCCGGGCCGCTCGTCCGGTGGCGAGACCTGCACCGCGCCGGCCTCACGGCTGGCGGCGGCCGTGCCGCCGGCGCCCGTGCCGATGACCGCGTCGCCGCTGGCGGGCTGGTCGGCGGGCACGGTGGTGGTGGCGGGGTCGGACGTCATGCGGGCACCGGCGAGCGCTGGCGCCCACCGGCGGCGAAGGCGGGCGCCCCGAGCAGGCTGACGCCCAGGTTGAGCAGGTACAGCAGCAGGCCGAGCGCGATGGCCTGCTCGCTGGCGACGCCGAGCGGGCCGAGGAACAGCACGAACGCACCTTCGCGCACGCCGAGGCCCGCCATCGAGATCGGCAGGACCTGGGCGATGAGCACCGCCGGGAAGAAGGCCAGCAGCGCGGTCAGGCCCGCCGGCCGCAGCCCGAGCGCCTGGGCGGCCGCCACCGCGGCCAGCACCAGCGCCAGCTGGTAGGCGAAGCCGGCCACCAGCACGTTGGCCGCGGCCCCGGGGTGCGAGCGCAACCGCTCGATGCCCAGGTGGACGGCGCCGATGAACCGCCGCCACCCGGCGCGGGCGGCGTAGCGCCCGCCCAGCCGCGTGCTGCCGGCGGCCGCCAGCACGCCGGCCAGCAGCACCAGCGTGCCGACCGCCAGCGCCAGGGCGACGCTGGTGGCGTTGCCCAGGTGGCGCAGGCCGGGGTTGAGGGCGAAGCCGGCGATGGTGATGACGGGCAGCACCAGCCACCCGGTGAGGCGCTCGAGCACCACCGACGCGAACGTGCCGGGCGACTCGCCCGTGTCGCGCGACAGGCGGCTGACCCGCAGCACGTCGCCGCCGATCGTGGTGGGCAGCACGTTGGAGACGAACTGGCCGGCCAGGTAGTGCGACATGAGGCGCCGCAGGCCCGTGCGGATCTCGAGCGCGTCGAGGACCTTTTGCCAGCGCAGGGCGCTGAGGGCGATGCCGGCCAGCGTGAGCCCCGCGGCGACCGCCAGCCACAGCGCGCTCGCCAGCGACCACCGGGGGACCAGGTCGGCCGGGTCGAAGGTGGGGACCTTGGCCACGAGCACGGCGAGCATCAGGGCGCTGACGCCGAGGCGCACCCCCAGTGACACCGCCTGCTTACGCTCCACGCCGACCTCCATGTCGGTGCCCGTGCCGGGCGAGCGAGCCACCCGCCGTCCGGCGCCTGCGCTCGAACCAAAGGTCAGTCTATGGCGCCGCCACCCCGTGTTCGTCGCGGGTTCTCCCGCCGCTCGGCTGCACCTGGCGGGCGGCTAGCCTGGCCCCTGCCCTGCGCGCTCGGTGGGCGCGCCCGCCGGCCACCCGGCGACCCACCCCGTCAACCGTCTCGACGACACGACGAGGAGGCGTCCCACCGTGCTCCGTGCTCCCCTTCGCATCGCCGGGTTGTGCATCGCCACCCCGGCACTGGCCATCATCGTGCTCATGACGCGCGCTGGCGACACGCCCGACGAGCCGTCCCGGGCCGGGCTCGGCAACGACTCCGCGGGCCCGGCCACGCTCGCCGGTGCCGTGGCCGCCACCCGCGCCGCCACCAGCGGGCGCGTCGAGCTGCAGACCACGGTCACGGGGCCCTCGGGCCCCGTGACGCTCGTCCACCGGGCCGAGTTCGCCGACGGCGGCACCCGGGCCCGGGCCACGTCCGACCTGTCGCAGGTGGCCGCCGCCCTCGACGCCGCCGGCCAGCAGCTCGACGGCGACTGGTCGCGGCCGACCGGCGTCGTCGTCGACGGCGACACCGTCTTCTCGCAGCTCGGGCCGATGGCCGAGTCGCTCGGGCGGGCGCCCGACGACTGGGTGAGCGCCCGCCTGTCCGAGGTGGCCGGCTCGGGCGCCGCCGCCGACAACGACACGCTGGCGCTGGCGCTCGATCCGCTGGGCGCGCTCGACCTGCTGCTCCGACCGGTGGTCGAGATCGGTGCGGTCGGCGACGACGAGGTGCGGGGCGTGGCCACCGAGCACCTCCGGGCCAGCCTCGACCTCACCGGCGGCGAGGCGGGACAGCCGGCCGCCGGGTCGTTCGAGGGGCGCCTGGCGGCGGCCGGGCTCGAGCGGCTACCGGTGGACGTGTGGGTCGACGGCGGCGGGGCGCTGCGGCGCCTCGAGCTCACGGTCGACGCCGCCGGCTCGCTCACCACCCGGTTCGACGTCTACGACCTGGGGGCCGACGTCGACGTCACCGCGCCCGACCCGGGCGAGGTCATCACGCCCGACGGCCCGGGCTGAGCGCCGGCGGTCAGGTCCGCTCGAAGGTCCACCCCGCGTCGCTCATCACCAGGCGGTGGCGCGGGCCGGGCCGGTCGGGGTCGGCGGTGGCGTAGCCGGCGTCGCCGTCCCACAGCACGACGCGCCGGTCGCCGGCGGTGGCGGTGCGCGACACGTACACCACGGGCGGCCGGCCGGCCGCCAGGGCCAGCGCGTCGGCCACCGACGCCGCGGCCGACAGGGTGTGGAGCGTCACCCAGGTCGGCGCCACCACGTCGATCTCGCCCCGGTCGCGGCCGGCGACCGCGTCGGCCGGCGAGATCCACCGGTGGGCCATCGTCTCCCGCCCGTCGAGCACCACCGCCGCGGCCGGGGCGGGCGCCAGGAAGTACCAGGCGGCGTACAGGCGCCGCTGGCCGGCACCGCCGGTCCAGTGGCTGAAGGGCACGAGCGTGTCGGGCCGGAACGCCAGCCCGACCTCCTCCTCCGCCTCCCGGACCGCGGCGCGGCGGGCGCGCTCGACCTCGTCGTCGGGCCGCCGAGGGTGGGCGTCGCCGTCCTCGATGCGGCCGCCGGGGAAGGCCCACATGCCGCCGTAGGCGATGGCGGCGGCCCGCTCGACCAGCAGCACCTCGAGCCCGGCGGGGCCGTCGCGCAGCGGCACGACCGTCGCCCCCGGGATGGGCGCCGCCCTCAGAGGCACTTCTCCATGAACTTGTCGACCTCGACCACCACCCGGGTGACCTTGCCCGCCGCGATGAGGCCCCGGTGGTCGGACGCCGACACCAGGAACGTGAGCCGCCGGCCCTCGATCCTGTCGAGCCGCGCCTCGGCGGTGACCCGGTGACCGACCGCGGTGGGGGCCAGGTGGTCGAGCTGGACCCGCATGCCGACGGTTGTGTGGCCGTCGGGCACCTCGCCGGCCACGGCGCGCAGCGAGGCCTCCTCGCACATGGCCAGCAACCGGGGCGTGGCGAGGACGGGCACCTCGCCCGAGTGCAGGGCGACGGCGGTGTCGGCGTCGCCGACGTCGTGCACGACGGTCGAGGCCAAGCCGGGTTGGAGAGGCACCCGGGTACAGTACGCAGCCACGCCTGCGCAGGTGAAAGCGGCACCCGGCCCCCGGGGCGGGCCGCCCGGCCGCCGCAGGGGGCCGCCAACCGACCGCTTCCCTCGACCTCAGGGGTTCGCTCGTGCTCGACGACGCCACCATCCAGCGCACCCTCGCCACGGCGCTCCGCACCGGCGGCGAGTTCGCCGAAGTGTTCGTGGAGGACAAGCGGTCGTCGTCCGCCATGCTCGACGACGGGCGGGTCGAGGAGCTGTCCTCGGGGCGCGACCGCGGCGCCGGCATCCGCGTCGTCGTCGGCGAGACCACGGGGTTCGCCCACACGGCCGACCTGTCCGACGACGGCCTGCGCACAGCCGCCGAGGCCGCGGCCGCCGCGGCCCGCTCGGGTGGCGGTGGGGTGCGCGAGGTGGCGCTCACCCGCACCGAGGCGCCGCGCCCCAACCCGGTCGCCGTGCTGCCCGAGACGGTGCCCAAGGGCGCCAAGGTCGACCTGCTGCGCCGCGCCGACGAGGCGGCCCGGGCCGAGGCCGGGTCGATCCGCCAGGTGCGCGCCCGCTACGGCGACTCGCGCCGGCAGATCCTGGTGGCCAACAGTGAGGGGCTCGTGGCCGGCGACGACCAGGTGCGCACGCTGTTCGTCGTGTCGGCCGTCGCTTCGGGCGACACGGGCATGCAGACCGGCTACGAATCGCTCGGCCGCACGATCGGCTTCGAGCTGTTCGACCGCTACGAGGTCGAGGACGTCGCCCGGGCGGCCGCCCAGCGCGCCGTCACCAAGCTCGCGGCCCGCCCGGCGCCCTCCGGCACGCTGCCGGTCGTGATCGGCCCCGGCGGGGGCGGCGTGCTGTTCCACGAGGCGTGCGGCCACGGCCTCGAGAAGGACCTGGTCGACAAGGGTGCGTCGGTGTTCAAGGGCCGGCTCGGCGAGCAGGTGGCGTCGCCCCTGGTCACGCTGGTCGACGACGGCACCATGGCCGAGGAGTGGGGCTGCTTCGCCATCGACGACGAGGGCACGCCCGCCCAGCGCAACGTCCTCATCGAGGACGGCGTCCTGACCGACTACATGTGGGACGTGCTGCGGTCGCGCCGGGAGGGCCGGGCCCGCAGCGGCAACGGCCGCCGGCAGAGCTACCAGCACCTGCCGATGGTGCGCATGACCAACACCTACCTGCTGGCCGGCGACAGCGATCCCGACGACATCGTGGCGTCGACCGACCGCGGCGTGTACGTGGCGTCGCTCGGAGGGGGGCAGGTCAACACGGCCAGCGGTGACTTCGTGTTCGGGATGACCGAGGCCTACCTCATCGAGGACGGCAAGATCACCGAGCCGCTGCGCGAGGGCAACTTGATCGGCAACGGGCCCAAGGTGCTGGCCGACATCGACGCGGTCGGCAACGACTTCGCCATGGGCCACCCGGGCACTTGCGGCAAGGACGGTCAGGGCGTGCCGGTGGGCGACGGCGTCCCGACGCTGCGGGTCAAGGGCCTCACGGTCGGCGGCACCGCGGCGTGAGCCGGCACCCGGCCTCCCCGTTCTCGCCGCGGTTCCCGATGCCGTGACCCCGAATCCCGCGGCAGGAACGCGATGAGCCCGCACCTGTTGCACGTCGCCGACCACGTGGTGGGCCTGGCCCGGGGCGGCGAGCAGCTCGAGGCGTACGTCGCCCGGTCGAGCGACACCCAGGTGCGGGTCGACGGCGGCGCCGTCGAGCAGCTCGCCGTCGCCGACACGCTGGGGGTCGGGGTGCGCGTGGTGCGCGACGGCCGCCAGGGGTTCGCCTACTGCGGCACGTTCGACCCCGCGACGCTGGCCGAGACGGTGGCCGAGGCCCGCGACAACGCCGCGTTCGCCGAGCCGGACGAGGCCGCCGGCCTGGCCGAGCCCGACGGCGTCGAGCCCGTGGCGCTCGACCTGTGGCGCCCCGGGCTCGCCGACGTCCCGACCGCCGACAAGGTGGCGCTGGCCGTCGAGCTCGAGCGGGCGGTGCTGGCGGCCGACCGCCGCATCGCCGGCACCGAGTCGTGCGACTACGCCGACTCGCTGGCCGAGGCGGCCGTGGCCACCACCACCGGCATCCGCCGCGCCTCTCGCGAGACCGCCTGCGAGCTGGTGTGCTGGTCGCTGGCCGCCGACGGCGACGAGGTCCAGACCGGGTTCGGCTTCTCCCTCGGTCGCAGCCTCGACGAGCTCGACGTCGCGGCCGCGGCCCGTGATGCGGCCGACCGGGCGGTGCGCATGCTCGGCGCGGCCCAGCCTCCGTCGGGCCGGCTCACCGTCGTGCTCGACCCCTGGGTGACGGCGCAGCTGGTCGGCGTCGTGGCCGACACCCTCGCGGCCGACGAGGTGGTCAAGGGCCGGTCGCTGTTCGCTGACCGGGTCGGCGAGCAGGTGGCGTCCCCGCTCGTGACGCTCGTCGAGGACCCGACCGACGCCCGGTCGTGGGGCGCGACGCCGGTCGACGACGAGGGTGTGGCCACGCGGCGTGTCCCCCTGATCGGCGGCGGGGTGCTGCAGGGCTTCGCCCACTCGACCTGGACCGCCCGGCGGATGGGATCGGCGTCCACCGGCTCCGCCGTGCGGGGCGGGTTCAAGACCACGCCGGGCGCCGGCTGCCGGGCCGTGGCGCCGGCGCCGGGCGACCTCGACGCCGCGGCGCTGGTCGCCGGGGTCGAGGACGGCGTGCTGGTGCACGAGGTGTCGGGGCTGCACTCGGGAGTCAACGCGACCTCCGGCGACCTGTCGACGGGCGCCGAGGGCCGGCGCATCCGCGGCGGCGAGGTGGCCGAGCCGCTGCGCGAGTTCACCATCGCGTCGACCCTCCAGCGACTGCTGCGCGACGTGGTGGCGGTGGGCGCGGACCTGACCTGGCTGCCGATGAGCGCGGCGGGCGTCACGCTGGTGGTCGCCGACGTGGCGGTGTCGGGGGCATGAGCGCGACTGGTCATCCCGGCGAGGACGAGCTGCTGGGCCTGGCCGCCAAGGTGGCCGCCGAGGCCCGCGGCGGCGAGCAGGTCGAGGCGTTCGTGGGCAGCTCGTCGTCGACGAGCGTGCGCGTCCACGGGGGCGAGATCGAGTCGCTGACCCAGGCGACGACGGCCGGCATCGGCGTGCGGGTGGTGCAGGACGGCCG
>DASTFE010000262.1:0-7818 GCA_035708905.1 Acidimicrobiales bacterium
ATCGACGAGGCGATGGCCGCCGCGCTCGCCGGCGAGCGCTCGACGCTCGACACGGTCGTCTACGCGTGCTGCGACATGCTGCACGCCTGCGAGCTGGCGAGCGACATCGAGCGGGCCGCCCAGTGGTGCGCGGTGGCCGACGACTTCGTCGCCACCTACGGCTGCCCCTTCCTGTATGCCGAGTGCCGCATCTACTACGGCAGCGTGCTGGCCGCCACGGGACGGTGGGACGACGCCGGGCGCGAGCTGGCCGCCGCGCTGCGGATCACCGAGGGTGCCAGCCCTGGGCTGCACGCCCGCGCCCTGGTGCGGATGGCCGGCCTGCGGGTGCGCCAGGGTCGCCTCGAGGAGGCCGAGGGGCTGCTCGCCCGGGTCGGCGCCGCCGTGCAGGACGAGGTCGAGGCGGCGCTGTCGGTGGCCGCGCTGCTGCTGGCCCGGGGCGACGCGCCAGCGGCGAGCCGCAACCTCGAGCAGCGGATGCACCACCTCGCCGCGCACCGCTCGCACCTCGCCGCGGCTCTCGACCTGCTGGTCGACGCCCACGTCGCGTCGGGCGACGCGGATGCGGCCGCCGCGGCGGCGGCCCGGTTGGCCGAGGTGGGTGCGCCGGCAGGCGACGACCGGCTCAGGGCCGTCGTGGCCGGCGCCGAAGGCCGGGTGCGAGCCGCCCGCGGCGACCCCGAGGGGGCGGTCGCCCCCCTCGAGGAAGCGCTCGCGGTCTGGTCGCGCCTCGACCTGCCGTTCGAGGCCGCCCGGGCCCGGTTCGAGCTCGGGCGGGCGCTGGCCGCCACCCGCCCCGACGTGGCCGTCGACCACATCCGCCGGTCCCTCGCGACGTTCGACGCCCTCGGCGCCTCGCTCGACGCCGACCGGGCGGCGGCCCTCCTGCGCTCGCTGGGCGTGGCCGCGCCCCCGGGCCCAAAGGGGGTCGGGACGCTCACCGCCCGGGAACAGCAGGTGCTGCGCCTGCTCGGGGCGGGCCTCTCCAACCCGGAGATCGCCGCGCGGCTGCACGTGAGCCGCAAGACCGCCGCGCATCACGTCAGCAGCATCCTGAGCAAGCTGCACCTGCGCAACCGCGCCGCGGCCGCCGCCTACGCCGCCGGGGCGCTCGCCCGTGCGGGCGAGGCGGCGCACGGCGAGCCGGCGCCGGGCCGCCCCTGAGGTGGACAACCGGACGGGGCATGGGTCAGTTGCCCGATGCTTCGCCACGCTCCGCGCCGGATGCTCGGCGCATGACCACCACCGACCCCTCCGAGTCATTCCAGATCCCCGTCGAGGCGGCCGAGATGTACGAGTCCGCCTTCGTGCCGGCGTTCTTCGCCCAGTGGGCGCCGATCCTGTGCGGGGCGGCCGGCATCGCGCCGGGCCAGCGGGTGCTCGACGTCGCCTGCGGGACCGGCGTCGTCGCCCGCACGGCCGCCGACCTCGTCGGCCCCGGCGGGCGCGTCGTCGGGATCGACCTCAACGAGGCGATGCTGACCGTGGCCCGCCGCGTCCGTCCCGACGTCGAGTGGCGCCGGGGCGACGCCGGCGACCTGCCGTTCGACGACGGCACCTTCGACGCCGCCGTGTGCCAGATGGCGCTCATGTTCTTCCCCGACCGGGCGGCCGCCCTGCGCGAGATGCGCCGGGTCGTGCGGGCCGGCGGCACCGTGGCGGTCGCCGTCCCCGCCCGGCTCGAGGCGCAGGCCGCGTTCGAGCCCTTCGTCGCCATGGCGGCCCGCCACGCGGGGCCCGAGGCGGTGTCGCTGCTGAGCGCCTACTTCGTGTGCGGCGACCTCGACGACCTGGTCGGCCCGGTCGAGTCAGCGGGGCTGCGGGTGGTGCGCGCCGAGGTGCACACCGGCACGTACCGGGCGCCCTCCGTCGACGCGTTCGTCACCACCGAGGTCGAGAGCACACCCCTGGCGGAGCGCATCGGCGACGACGTGTACCAGCGCATCCGGGCCGGGGCCCACGAGGTGCTCGCCCCGTTCACCGCCGCGGACGGCAGCGTCGCCGCGCCCTTCGAGACCAACGTCGTCGCCGCGCACCGGCCTTGACCCGGCCTGACGATCGCCACCCACGGCACCGGCGGCGCACGGGCGCCGAGCCACGCCCCCCGCCGTCACCCGCCGCAGGCCGGGGCCCAGGTCTCGCCCAGCCCGACGAGGTGCGCCAGCCGGTCGGGACGGCTGCGGTCGAGGTCGTCCTGGCCGACGGTGGCGCCGGGCTCGAAGCGCACGACCCGGTCGGCGACGACGGCGTCGTCGAGGTCGTGGGTGACCAGCAGCGCGGGGAGGTGGTGGTCGTCGACGATGCGGCGCACGAGCGCCCGCAGCCGCGTGCGGGTGGGCCGGTCGAGCGCGGAGAACGGCTCGTCGAGCAGCAGCAGCCGGGGCCGCCCGGCCAGGGCGCGGGCGAGGGCGACCCGCTGCTGCTCGCCGCCGGACAGCCCGCTCGTCGGTGCCGAGGCGAGGTGCGCGGCGCCGACCGCGTCGAGATGCTCGGCCGCCCGGCGCCGGCGCTCGGTCCGGGTGCCGGACGCCACGGCGAGGGCGACGTTGTCGCGGGGGCTGCGGTGGGGCAGCAGCGCAGCGGACTGGGCCACCATCCCGAGGCGGCGTTGCTGGGTCGGCACGTGGACGCCGGCGCCCGGGTCGGCGACGACCGTGCCGTGCAGGGTGATCGTGCCGCGGTCGGGCCGCAGCAGCCCGGCGACCGTGGCGAGGGTGAGGCTCTTGCCCGCCCCCGACGGGCCGAACAGCAGCGTGACGCCCGGGTGAGCCACGAACGCGGCGCTGACCGCGAACCGGCCGGCAGACACCGTCACGTCGACGGCGAGCGGGCTGGCGGTCCGCGGGGCCGGTGCGGGCGGGCTGGCCGGGGCGATCATGACGTGCGGGGCCGCGCTGCGACGTTGATGGCCACCAGCACGACGATGGCGATGGCGGCCAGGACCAGCGAGCCGGCGCGGGCCGTGTCGTCGTCGCCGGCCTGCACGGCGTCGTACACGGCGATGGGCAGGGTCTGGGTGCGGCCCGGGATGTTGCCGGCGACCATGACGGTGGCGCCGAAGTCGCCGAGGGCCCGGGCGAACCCGAGGGCGACGCCGGCCGCCAGCCCCCGGCGGGCGGCGGGCAGGGTGACGTGGCGGGCGACGCGCCACTCGGTCAGCCCGGCGACCCGGCCGGCGGCCTCGAGCCGGGGGTCGACCGCCTCGATGGCGGCGCGGGCGGTGCGCACCACGAACGGCAGGGCCGACACCGAGGCGGCGACGACCGCGGCGCCGACGGTGAACACCAGCGGCTCGCCGAAGGCGCGCTCCCAGGCCCGCCCGACCGGGCTGTTCACGCCCAGCGTCGTGAGCAGGTAGTAGCCGAGCACGGTGGGCGGCAGCACGATCGGCAGGGTGACCACCGCCTCCAGCAGGCCCCGCCCGCGGAACCGGCCCTTGGCCAGCACGTAGGCGAAGGCGACACCGAGGGAGCCGGCCACGACGGTGGCCACACCGGCCACCCGCAGCGAGAGCCACAGGGGTGCCCAGTCGTCCATCAGGCGGGGGCCTCCTCGCCCGGCAGCACGAACCCGTAGGCGACCATCACCTCGCGGCCCGCGGCGCTGTTGACGAAGTCGGCGAACCCGGCGGCAGCGTCACCGCGGGCGCCGTCGCCGGTCACGACCAGCGCCTGCCGCAGCGGCTCGTGGAGCTCTGCGGGTACCAGCGTGTGATCGGAGCCGTCGGCGATCGCCAGTGACAGGGCGACGATGCCGACGTCTGCGTTGCCCGACCGGGCGAGCTGGAAGGTGTCGCTGATGCTCTCGCCGTACACCAGGCGGTCGGCCACGGCGTCCCACACCCCGGCCGACTCGAGGGCCTGGCGGGCGGCGAGGCCGTAGGGGGCGTGGTCGGGGTTGGCGATGGCGATCCGCCCGTAGCGCTCGTCGGCCAGGTCGCCGACCTCGGCCGGGCGGATCGACCCGTCGCGGCTCCACAGCACGATCCGGCCGTAGGCGTAGTCGGCCCTGGTGCCGGCCCGCCCCCGCCCGGCGGCGATGACGTCGTCGACGTAGGCGACGTTGGCCGACGCGAACAGGTCGAAGGGGGCGCCGTTGACGATCTGCTCGCGGAGCTGGCCCGAGGACCCGAAGCGGAAGGTCACGTCGGTGCCCGTCTCGGCCGTGTACCGCGCGCCGAGCTCCTCGAACGCCGGGCGCAGGTCGCTGGCCGCCGCCACGGTGATCTCCGCCGGCGGGTCGCCGCCCCCGGCCGGCGAGGCCGCCGAGCCGCCGCAGCCGGCGACGGCGAGCGCGAGTGCGAGGGCGACAGCCAGGGCACGCCCTGCGGTGAGCCCCGGGCGTCGGCTGCCGGTCGTGACCGCGCGTCGCACGCCGCTCAGCTCGCCCGCCGCTCGCTGCCGCAGCCGGCCAGGTCGTACCCGCCGATCAGCTCGATCCGCGACCTGAACGCCGCGCTGGCGAGCACCTCGACGAGCGCGGCGGCCGCGGGCAGCGCCACCCAGCGGGCGTCGAGCCACAGCTCGACGACGTGGTCCTCCAGCGGGCGGAACCGCAGGCCGAACGAGCGGGCCGCGGCCTCCATCGTCACGCCGGCCGGGGCTCCCGCCGCCACCCGCCGGGCGACGTCGAGGTGCCCCTCCGCGACCGGGCCGGGCAGGGCCGGGTCGGCGCCCAGCCCGGCCAGGGCACGGTGCAGCGCCTGCTGGCTGCCCGCGCCGGGATCGCGCTGCACCACGCGCAGCCGCCGGGCCGACAGCTCGTCCAGCGACGGCACGCCCGCCGGCCGGCCCGAGGCCAACCCGACGCGCCAGCCGCCGAGCCGCCAGCGCCGCAGCGGGACCGGCGCCTCGGCCAGCGCGCCCTCGGGCCCGTGCACGACCACGCCGTGCACCCGACCGGCCGCCAGCGCGGCCACCGACCGGGCGGTCGACGCGTGCACCGACACCACGCGGTGTGCCGAGCGGCGCTCGACCAGGCCGCCGAGGATGCCCATCGCCGGGTCGCAGCCGGCCAGGACCAGCCCGCCGGTCGCCGCCTCGTCGAGCATGGCCACGCCGGCGCCCGCCACGGCGCCGTCGGGGACCGTCCACACCTCGCCGTTGCCCAGCCAGTGCCGGCAGGGGGCCAGCACGGTGGCGTCGCCGACCCGGGCCACCACCACCGGCGACCCCTCCGGGAGCGGCGCCCCGTCGACCACCGGCACGGGCGCCGCTGGCGGCGCGGGCCCGTCGTCGAACAGGCGCTCGACCGGGACGTCGAGGGCGCGGGCGAGCGCGAGCGCGGCCCGGACGTTGGGCACGTGCCGGCCGGCCTCGACCGCCCCGAGGAGCTGCCGGCTGACGCCGGCGCGCTCGGACAGCTCGCGCTGCGACCAGCCTCGCGCCTCCCGTACCGCTCGGATCCTGTCGGTCATCGGCCAGGAATCTAGCCGATGCCATCAGGTCACCGCGGCGCCCCTCCCGCCAGCCCGAGCCACAGGCGCATGAGGTCCCGCAGGCGGTCGATGCCCACGCCCTTGGCGGCGCTCGTCCACACGACGTCGCTCCGGGCCAGGTGGCACCCCTCGGCCAGCGCCCGCTTGCGCTTCTCGCGCTGGGAGGCGCGCACCTTGTCGTGCTTCGTGGCCACCACCGTGTGGGGCAGGGCGTGGCCGCGCAGCCAGTCGAGCATCTGCACGTCGAGCGGGGTCGGGCCGATCTCGCCGTCGACCAGCACCATCACCATCGTCAGCTCGTCGCGAGCCAGCAGGTAGCCCTCGATCATGCGCCGCCACGACGACCGCATCGCCTTGGACACGGTGGCGTAGCCGTAGCCCGGGCAGTCGACGACCGTGGGCCCGCCGGGCTCGCCGGCGACGAAGCAGTTGAGGAGCTGGGTGCGCCCCGGAGCCTTCGACGTGCGGGCCAGGTTCCGGCGGTTGGCGACCGCGTTGAGCAGCGACGACTTGCCCACGTTGGAGCGCCCGACCACGGCCACCTCGGCCGGGCTGACGGGCAGGCGGCCGGCGTCGTCAGCCGACAGCACGAAGCGGAGATCGAGGGGTGCGCTCATCCCGACGGCATTCTCGCGGACCACGGGGCGTGCGGTTCCCGCCACACACGGCCAGGCGATGTGCTAGGCAATTCCTCCAGCGGGTGACAGTCATGCTCGACAACAGGGGGATGTCCATGACAGTCCGTCCACTCAGGATGCGGGTGCGTCGCGCCCTGCTGGCCGGGGCGCTGACGCTCTCGGGCATGGCGCTGGTGCCGGGCGCCGCGGACGCGGCACCCGACGGCGGCGGCCGCGGGCACGACCGCAGCTGCGAGCGCCAGGTGAACAACACGTACCGGAAGCTGCTCCGGTGCGTCGGGGCCGACAGCGCCTGGGAGCACCTCGAGGCGTTCCAGGCCATCGCCGACGCCAACGGCGACACCCGCGCCTCGGCGACACCGGGCTACGACGCCTCGGCCGACTACGTGGCCGGGGTGCTCGAGGACGCGGGCTACCTCGTGACCCGCCAGGTCTTCGACTTCCCGTTCTTCGAGGAGACGCAGCCGGCCGAGCTCGAGCAGCTCACGCCTGTGGCCGCGACCTACGAGACCGGCACGTTCGAGTTCTCGGGTGGCGGCACCGTCGAGGGCCAGGTGATCCCGGTCGACCTCAACCTCGTGGGCGACCGGGCGTCGTCCAGCGGGTGCGAGGCCGAGGACTTCACGGGCCTCGACTTCAGCGGCGACGCCGACATCGCGCTGATCCAGCGCGGCACCTGCACGTTCGGGGCCAAGGCGCTCAACGCCCAGATGGCCGGCGCCGAGGCCGTGGTGATCTTCAATCAGGGCACCGCCGGGCGCACCGACCTGATCGTGGGCACGCTGGGCGACGAGTCGGCCGACGTGATCGAGATCCCCGTGGTCGGCGCGTCGTTCGACGACGGTGTGGCGCTGTCGCAGCCCGGCAGCACGGCCCGGGTCTTCACCGAGGTGTTCCTCGAGTTCCGCACCACCGAGAACGTCATCGCCGACAGCCGCCACGGCAACCCCGACAACGTCGTCATGTCGGGTGCGCACCTCGACAGCGTGCTCGCCGGCCCGGGCATCAACGACAACGGCTCCGGCTCCGCCGCGCTGTTGAGCACGGCGGTGGCCATGGCCAAGGTGCGCCCGGAGAACCAGCTGCGCTTCGCCTGGTGGGGCGCCGAGGAGTCGGGCCTGATCGGCTCGACCCACTACGTGCTCAACCTGCCGGAGGACGAGCTCGAGCGCATCGCCCTGTACATGAACTACGACATGGTGGGGTCGCCGAACTACGTCCACACCGTCTACGACGCGGACGAGTCGAGCTTCACCGCCGCCGACTTCGGCGTGGTCGTGCCCGACGGCTCGGCGGCCATCGAGGACGTCTACGAGTCGTTCTACACGTCGAGGGGCGTGCCCTACGACGACACCGCCTTCTCGGGCCGCAGCGACTACCAGGCGTTCATCCTCTCGGACATCCCCTCCAGCGGCCTGTTCACGGGCGCAGAGGAGGTCAAGACCGCGCAGCAGCAGGCGATCTGGGGCGGCACGGTCGGCGACCAGTTCGACCCGTGCTACCACGAGGCCTGCGACACCATCGCCAACGTCAGCCGCGAGGCGCTCGACGTCAACACCGACGCCATCGCGTTCGCCACGTTGACGTTCGCCTTCAGCACCGAATCGGTGAACGGCGTCCCCGGCCGGCACGTGCCGGGCTCGCCGCAGCCGCTCCCCGAGCCCGCCGGGCCGGAGGGCACCTTCGTCACCGGCGGCGGCGCCGGGTCCGACGTCGGTCACGGCGACGCCTGACCGGCGGGCA
>DASTFE010000263.1:0-37437 GCA_035708905.1 Acidimicrobiales bacterium
GGAGCGGCCCTGTTCGATGAAGCTCACGTGCCGCTGGGTGGTGTCCGCCCGTATCGCCAGCTCCAGCTGGCTCAACCGGCGGACCGTGCGCCAGCGCCGCAACTCGCTGGGGAACCGGGACATCACGATGATCGTCGCCCATACCCGGCCCTGACGCCATTCCCTCCCGGGAGTTGCCGCGACGCCCGCCTCGCCGAACGATGCGGCCATGACCGACACCGCGGCAGTCATCGACCAGTAGGATCACCGGCGCCGAGAACTACCGGGGCGTAAATCTCATGCGCGTCCGGGACGGGAAGATCATCGAGGCGCTCGGGTACGGCAAGCGGCCCTGATCCGATGCTCGCGCTGGCGCATCGATCGACCGATCGCTCACCGCCGGACGGGTCGGCGAGGGTGACCTGTCCGTGCACCCTGTGACGTCGCTACCCGCAGGCCGACTGCCAGCGTGCGTCTCACAGCGCCGTCGTCCATCTCCCTAGGCTGATCGTCATGGAGTACGTCCCGGCGGCCGACCGCTACCAGACCATGATCTACCGCCGGTGCGGGCACAGCGGACTGGTGCTGCCGGCGATCTCGCTGGGGCTGTGGCACAACTTCGGGAGCGACCGGCCGTTCACCACCCAGCAGGCCATCTGCCGGCGTGCCTTCGACCTGGGCGTGACGCATTTCGACCTGGCGAACAACTACGGACCCCCGTACGGCACCGCCGAGGAGAACTTCGGGAGGCTGCTGGCCACCGACTTCGCGCACTGCCGCGACGAGCTCGTGATCTCCACGAAGGCGGGCTACGACATGTGGCCCGGCCCGTACGGTGACGGCGGCTCGCGCAAGTACCTGCTCGCCTCGCTGGACCAGTCCCTGCAGCGCATGGGCCTCGACTACGTCGACATCTTCTACTCGCACCGCTTCGATCCCGACACACCCCTGGACGAGACGATGTCGGCACTGGCGACCGCGGTGCAGCAGGGCAAGGCGCTCTATGTCGGGATCTCGTCGTACTCGTCGGCGCGCACCACCGAGGCCGCCCGGCTCCTCGGCGACCACGGCGTGCCGCTGCTGATCCACCAGCCGTCGTACTCGATGCTCAACCGCTGGATCGAAGACGACCGACTGCTCGACACGCTCGGGGCCGTGGGGGCCGGATGCATCGCGTTCTCGCCGCTCGCCCAGGGGCTGCTCACCGACAGGTATCTCGATGGCATCCCCGCCGACTCGCGGGTCGCCACCGGCGGCGCCATGGACCGCGACATGATCACCGAGGACCGGCTCGCCCAGGTGCGCGCCCTGGCCACGTTGGCCGACAGGCGCGGGCAGAGCCTCGCCCAGATGGCCCTGGCCTGGGCGTTGCGTGACCCGCGGATGACGTCGCTGGTCATCGGCGCCAGCAGCGTCGCCCAGCTGGAGGCCAACCTGGCCGCACTGGAGGAGCTCGCGTTCAGCGACGACGAGCTCGACGCCATCGACCAGCACGCCACGGACGCCGGGATCAACCTGTGGGCGGCGTCCAGCAGCCACTGAGGCCACGTTCCCGTCCACGACGACCGGCGGGGATCAGATCTTCACGCGTCCCGTCTCGTAGGCCCACATGGCGATCTCGACGCGGTTCCGGGCGCCGAGCTTGGCCATCAGGCTGGCGAGATGGGTCTTGACGGTGCTCAGGCTGATGTGCAGGTCGTCGGCGATCTCGGCGTTGGTGCGGCCTCGGGCCACGGTGGCCAGCACCTCTTCCTCGCGGTGCGTGAGGGGCTCGACGGGCTGGGCCGGAGGCGCCACAGTCCGTCGATCGCAGAACGTGGCCAGCAGCCGGGCCGTCACGCTGGGAGCGATCAGCGCATCGCCACCGGCGGCGGCGTGGACCGCCTGGACCAGCAGGTCGGGCCCGGCGTCCTTGAGCAGGAAGCCCCGGGCCCCCGCCTTGAGCGCGCCGTGCACGTACTCGTCGAGGTCGAAGGTCGTGATCACGACGATGGCCAGCGGGTCGTCGACGTCCGGTCCCGCGAGCTGCCGGGTGGCCTCGATGCCGTCCATGCCGGGCATGCGGATGTCGAACAGGCACACGTCGGGGCGAAGGCGGCGGGCGAGCGCGACGGCGGCGCGGCCGTCGGCGGCCTCGCCCACCACCTCGATGCCCGGCTGGGCGTCGAGGATCATCCTGAGCCCGGTCCGGACGAGGTCCTGATCGTCGGCGACGATCACGCGGACGGTCATGCGGCCGTGCCGTTCCTGGGCAGCACGGCATCGACCGTCCAACCCCCGCCGCGGCCTGGCCCGGCCTCGAGGGTGCCGCCGAGCAGCCTGGCTCGTTCGGCCATCCCGACCAGCCCGTAGCCCACCGACGAGCCGGCGGCGGCCGGGGCCCCGTCGCCGTCGTCGCGGACCGTCAGCTGCACGCGGTCTCCGTCGCCGCTGACGCGGACACGGATGCAGGTGGCGTGGCGGGCGTGGCGTACGGCGTTGGTGATCGACTCCTGGGCCAGCCGGTAGAGGGCGGCATCGATCGACGGCAGCAGGTCGTCGAGGTCACCCGAGAGCTCGACCTCGACGTGTGGCCTGGGGCCGGTGCGCCTGGCCAGCCGCGCGATGTCGGCGACACCTGGCTGGGGGGCGAGATCGGGCTCCTCGCCCTGGCGCAGCGCGCCGACCATGGCGCGCATCTCGGCGAGCGTGCGCGACGCCTCTTCCTCGACGACGGCGAGCGCGTCGAGGGCGGCGTCGGGGCGGGAGGCGGCGACGGTGCGCCCGGCCTGGGCCTGGATGGCGATCGCCGAGACGTGGTGCGCCACCGTGTCGTGCAGCTCGCGTGCCAGTTGCTCGCGCTCGCGCAGCTTGACCTGATCGACCTCGCGGAGCCGGGCGTTGTCCTGGTAGCGGACAGCGGTGCCGAGCGCTGCGGCGAGCAGCACGATCACGGCCCCGCCCACCACGTCGCCGGCGGGGGTGGCTTCGTCGAAGGCGCTGAGCACGACGGGGACCAGGATGATCGTCAGCCCGAGCGTGGCCTCGCGGCCCGACCCCCACCGGAACAGCGCGTACGGCAGCAGCAGCACGAAGGCGCTCGTGTCGAGTCCCGTCCACTGGGCGCCACTGGTGATCGCCACGACGTCGACGACCGCGATGGACCCGAACGCGACGGCCACCGCGGCCAGAGGATGCGTCCGCCGCCACAGCAGCGTGAACACCAGCGCCAGGCAGAGGAGGAGCGAGACGAGTCGCCACCCGACGTCGTCCCGGAAGACCGCCTCGAGCACCGCCGTCGGCACCAGCACGGCCACGAGCGCCCAGTCCCGCCACACCCGCACGGGCGGGTTCGGCGCTCGGGGCTCGGCCCACAGCGCACGGGCCGCATCTCTCACCACGCCGCCAGCGTACGGAACCCGAGCGGGCGGCGGATCGGCCGAAAGCACGAGGCGCACGTCGTCCGATCGGCTGGTCGCGAATGGCCGGACGCCCGATGTGACCGCCGGCCGGGATGGCGACGATCGACGCCATGCGCGAATCGACGACGACGAGCCCGCCGGCACCCGGGCCCGCCGGCACCAAGGCCACCGTGCTCGCCCGGGTCGGTGGCTGGTGCTTCGACCATCGGCTCAGAGCGGTGGGCCTGTGGCTGGCCGGCCTGGTCGCCGTCCTCGGTGCCGCCGGGGCGATCGGTCCCGCCTTCGGCGCGGCCTCCGAGGTCCCCGACTCGGACAGCGCCGAGGGCCTCGCCGTGCTGGACGAGCACTTCCCCGAGCTCGGCACCGGCGGCCGGTCGGGGACGATCGTCTTCCGGGCGCGCCAGGGGGTCGACGACCCGCAGGTGACGGCGACCATGGAGAGGCTGTTCGCGCTCGTCGACGCCGGGTTCCCCGACCAGGACGGCGCCCCCCGGCATCCCGGGGCCACGGTCGTCTCGCCGTACGCCGAGCGGGGCCAGGGTCAGATCGCCCGCGAGGGACCGCTGGCCGGCGAGTTGGCCTTCGCGCAGGTGAACCTGGCAGCCGACGTCGACGACACCGAGTCGGGCCGGATCGGCGAGCTCATCGCCGAGCACGCTCCCGTGGTCGACGGGCTCGAGGTACGTACCGGCGGCCAGTACCTCGCCGCTGTCGAACCGCCCGAGACCGAGCTGATCGGCGTGGCGTTCGCCGTGATGGTGCTGATCCTCGCCTTCGGGTCGGTGCTGGCCATGGGCCTGCCGATCGCCGTCGCCGCCGGCGGCGTCGGCGCGGGCGCCGGCGCCATCGTGCTGCTGAGCAACGTCGTCACCATCCCCGACACCACGACGATGCTCGGGATGATGATCGGCCTCGGTGTCGGGATCGACTACGCGCTGTTCATCGTCACCCGCTACCGCGAAGGCCTCCACGACGGACGGTCGCCCCGGGAGGCGACCGTGGCCGCCATGGACACGGCCGGCCGGGCCGTGGTCTTCGCCGGCTCGACCGTCGTCATCTCGATGCTCGGCCTCCTGCTCGTCGGCATCGGCGCGGTCGGCGGGATGGGAGTCGGGGTCTCGACAACGGTGCTGGCGACCATGCTCACCTCCACGGTGCTGCTGCCGGCCCTGCTCGGCTTCACGCAGCAGCGGGTCGAGGTGACCCGGTGGCGCGGTCTCGTGGCCGCCGGCTTCGCCGCCGTGGCCCTGCTGGGCTCGGGCATCGGCCTGCCGCCGCTGGCCGCCGCCGGGGCCGGGCTGGCCGGGCTCACGCTGCTGGCCAGCGTCGCCCTGCGCCCGCTGCGCCGCCCAGTGCCGCGACGAGCGACCACGCCCCTGCGTGAGACCTACGCCTTCCGGTGGAGCCGCACCATCCAGCGGCGCCCCTGGCCGTGGCTGGCCGCCGCCACCCTGGTGCTGCTCACGCTCGCCTCACCTGTGCTGGGCATGCGGCTGGGATGGGCCGACGAGGGCAACTTCCCTGCGGGCTCCGACACGCGGCGGGCCTACGACCTGCTGGCCGACGGCTTCGGGGACGGGTTCAACGGACCGTTCGTGATCACCGTCGTCCCCGGCGCCGGCGGCTCGGCCGACGCCGTGCAGGCGTTGCAGCGGACGCTGAGCCGAACCCCCGGCGTGGCGGCCGTGTCGCCGCCGCTACCCGATGACCCCGCGACGCCCGAGGCGTACGTCATCAACCTGGTGCCGGCGACCGCGCCCCAGGAGGCGGCCACCAGCGACCTGGTCTCCGTCCTGCGCGACGACGTCATCCCCGCCGCGGTGGCGGGCACCGGGCTCGACGTGCACGTCACCGGCAGCGCGGCGACGAACATCGACGTCACCGACCACCTGGCCCAGCGCATGCCGGTCTTCTTCGCAGCGGTGCTGGCCGTGTCGTTCGTGCTGCTGATGACGGTCTTCCGGTCGCTGCTCGTACCGGTCAAGGCGGTGATCATGAACGTGCTGTCGATCGCCGCCGCCTACGGCGTCGTGGTCGCCGTGTTCCAGTGGGGCTGGGGCGGCAGCCTGCTCGGCATCGAGGGCGGGCCCATCAACCCCTACGTGCCGATGATGCTCTTCGCCATCGTGTTCGGCCTCTCGATGGACTACGAGGTCTTCATGCTGTCCCGCATCAGGGAGGAGTACGACCGCACCGGCGACGCAGCGGGCTCGGTCGCCGATGGCCTGGCCTCGACCGCCCGGGTCATCACCGCCGCCGCCGCCATCATGGTCGTCGTCTTCGGCTCGTTCGTGTTCGAGGACATCCGCGAGATCAAGCTGTTCGGCCTGGGCCTGGCGCTCGCCGTGGCCCTCGACGCCACGCTGATCCGCATGCTCGTGGTGCCGGCCACCATGGAGCTGCTCGGCGACAGGAACTGGTGGCTCCCCGGCTGGCTCGACCGCCTGCTGCCCCGCCTCGACGTCGAGCGGCCCGGCGGTGCCGGCCAGTCGCCCCCGACAGCACATCCCGAACCACGACCTGGTCCGGCACCCGTGCCGGTCCCCGTCCCCGAGATGAGGAGCACCTGATGAAGGCGATCGTCTGCCACCGCTACGGCCCACCCCAGGACGTCCTGCGCTTCACCGACGTCGACGAGCCGGTGGTCACCGACGACGACGTGCTGGTGCGCGTGCGCGCCGCGTCCGTCAACCCCGCCGACTGGCACGTGGTCCGCGGCGAGCCCTACATCGCTCGCCTACAGGTCGGGCTTCGCAAGCCGAGCTTCCGCGTCCCGGGCTGCGATGTCGCCGGGCACGTCGAGGCGGTCGGCAGGAACGTCACCACGCTCCAGCCCGGCGACGAGGTGTACGGCAGCGCCTTCCTGCACGGCTTCGGCGCCTTCGCCGAGCGGGCCTGCGTCGCCGAACGCCTCGTGGCGCCGATGCCCGCCGGCCTCTCGTTCGAGCAGGCGGCGGCCGTACCGCTGGCCGCGTCGACGGCCCTGCAGGCTCTGCGCGATCACGGGCGCATCGAGGCCGGGCACGAGGTCATGGTCATCGGTGCGTCGGGAGGTGTCGGGACGTTCGCCGTGCAGATCGCCAAGTCCTTCGGCGCGGCGGTGACCGGCGTGTGCAGCACCGGCAACGTGGACATGGTCCGGTCGCTCGGCGCCGATCACGTGATCGACTACGCGACGGACGACCTCACCGAGGGCGGGCGCCGCTACGACCTCGTGCTCCAGGCGGCGGGGACCCTGTCGCCCGCGGCCTGCCGGCGCCTGCTCACCCCGACGGGCACGCTCGTGCAGATCAGCGGCGACTCCGGCGGTCGCTGGATCGGGGCGGTGGATCGCCTGGTCAAGGCCCGCCTGCTGGCGCCCTTCGTGAGCCAGACGCTGGTGAGCTTCACGGTGACGCCGAGCACCGACGACCTGCAGGCGCTGACAGAGCTCGTCGAGGCGGGCGACGTCACCCCGGTCATCGATCGGTCCTACTCGCTCGGCGAGGTCCCCGAGGCCCTCCGCTACCTCGAGACCGGACATGCCCGCGGCAAAGTCGTCGTCACGGTGTGACGAGGTCGTCGCCGCCGATCCGGTCGTCGACGGTGCAGCGCAGCGCGTAGGCGATCGCCGCGTCGTCGCCGAGGCCGGCGCCGTGGGCTCTGAGGTGACCGAGGCGGTCTCGTCCGAGCCGCGCCGCCAGCGTGGTGACCGCGTCGTCCATGCGGACGGCGTCCGGGCCGATCAGCGGCGGGGCGCTGGGGCTGGCCAGCAGCGCGCCGTGGAGGATCGCGGCCTGCTCGTCCCGACCGAGGCGGGTGAGCGTCTCGACGAGCGTGCGCACGGTGGTCCACTGCTGTGCCCGCGAGCCGGCTCGATCGAAGTAGTCGAGCAGCTCGGCGTAGCCACCGACCGCCTGGTCGGGACCACGCAGGCGGGCAGCGCACGACACGGCCGACACGCCGGCGATGGCCGACAGGTACCGGTTGCCGAGCAGCCGGCCGACGTTGCGGGCCCGTTCGAGCAACGGCAGAGCTGTGGTCGGCTCGGTGTCGATGCGGATCTCGCCGCCGACGTAGTCGCAGAACGCCTGCACGGTCGGGTTCCTCGCCGTCGCCGCTAGGTCGGTCGCCACCGTGAGCTCGGCGTCGGCGTCGGCGAGCCGGCCGAGGTAGCCGAGCGCGACGGCACGGGCCGCGTGCTCGCGGGCCTGGTGGGCGGTGTCGCCGGCGAGCCGGGCCAGATCGAGGGCGTGCTGCTGGCACGTGAGCGTCCGCTCGTAGTTGCCCATCATCATCTCGGCACTGCTGAGCGCCTGCCAGGCGAACCGGGCGGCGGTCGGCTCGCCGGCGGCGACGGCGACAGCGCGCTCCGCCAGCGCTCGCGCCGTCGCGACGTCGCCGCGCCGGCAGGCGCCGAGCGACGCGGTGGCGCACGCCCCCGCCAGCGCAGGCCCGACGTCGTCGCTGACGGCTGCTGCGGTCGTGGCCCCCCACGCGAACGCCTCGGCCGCCCCGTACCAGTAGGCGTACCAGAACATGCTGCCGGCGATCCGCACGGCGGTGCCCGGATCGTTGTCGAGCGACCAGCGGTGCGCAGCGCGGAGGTTGGGCAGCTCGGCCGCCACGGCGGTGGCCCAGCCGGCTTCCTCGGCGCTGCGCAGCCCGGCGTCGGCCGTCGCCATCCACGCCGCAGCCCACTCGGCATGACGGGAGCGGGCGTGGCCGCGCCGGCCGTCGTCGGCCAGCCGGGCCTCGGCGTACTGGCGGACCGGCTCCAGCATCGAGAACCGCGTGGTGCCGCGAGCGTCGTCGGCGACCACCAGCGAGTGCTCGACCAGCGCCGTCAGCGGGGCGACCACCTCGTCCCGTGCCACCTCGGCGACCGCCCCGGCCGCCGCGGCGGTGAAGCCCCCGGCGAACACGGCGGCGTTCCGGAACACGTGCCGCTCACCGGGCCCGAGACGGTCGTACGACCAACCCACGACGCCGTCGATCGAGCGGTGCCGCTCGTTCGACCGGAAGGGATCACCCAGGTGATCGAGCCGCTCGGCCACCTCGTCGAGGATCTCTGCCGCTGTGGCGGTCACCGTGCGGGCCGCCGCCAGCTCGAGAGCGAGGGGAAGCCCGTCCAGGCGGCGGCACAGCGCGCGGACCGCAGCCCTGTTGTCGTCGGTCAGGGCGAAGTCGGGCCGTACCGCCTGCGCCCGGTCGACGAACAGCGCGACCGCCGGTGAGTCGAGGTCGTCCCGCTCGGCGACCGGTAGCGACGTGACGGGAACGACCTGCTCGCCTTCCACGCCGAGACGCCGGCGACTGGTGGCCACGATGTCGACGTCGGGCGCACGGGCGAGGATGGCCGCGACGAGCTCGCGGGCGCCGTCGAGCACGTGCTCGCAGTTGTCGAGCACGACCAGCGCCCGCCGGGAGCGCAGGAACTCGACGATGCGTTCGGCGTCGGTGTGCCGAGCATCGCGCTCGACCTGCAGGGTAGAGGCGACGGCGGGAGCGACCGCGTCGTCGGCGTCCACGTCGGCCAGCTCGCACAGCCACAGGCCGTCGGCGTACCGCTCGGCTGCTCGTGCGACCGAGTGGCGGGCCAGGCGGGTCTTGCCGACCCCGCCGGGACCGGTCAACGTCACCAGCCGACCGTTCGCGAGGCGGTGGACGACGTGGGCCAGCTCCACCTCGCGGCCGACGAGCGCGTTGCCGGGCAGACCGATCCGGGGCGCAGCCGGGCGGTCGTGGCGCAGGATCTCGCGTTCGAGCGCCCGCAGCTCGGGCGAGGGCTCGAGGCCCAGCTCGTCGCCCAGCGTGCGGCGGAACCCGTCGAACACCCGCAGCGCCTCGACGTGGCGACCGTCCCGCGCCAGGGCCCGCATCCGTAGCTCCACGGGCCGCTCGCGGAACGGGTGCTCGCCCATGAGCGCCTCCGTCGAGCGGGCCGCGGCGCCCGCCTCTCCCAGCTCCAGCAGCAGGGCGGCCCGCAGCTCGGTGGCCTCGGCCCGCAGCTCCTCGAGGCGGCTCGCCTCGACGAGCACCGCCACGTGGTCCGCGACCTCGAGGTACGCGGGCCCCCGCCAGAGCCCCAGCGCGTCGTCGAGCCAGCCGACCGTGACCTGCGGCTCGGCGGGCCGGTCGCGCGCCCGGGCCACCAGGTCGTCGAAGCGTGCCGCGTCGACCACGCCGCGATCGGCCGCCAGCCGGTAGCCCGAGCCGTCGCTGTCCAGCCGGACCTTCCCGGCGCCGAGCGACCGTCGCAGGCGGAAGACCTGGGACTGCAGCGCCGCCCGGGGATGCTCGGGCAGCTCGTCACCCCAGAGCGCCTCGACCAGATCGTCCGCGCGCACGACCCGGCCCAACCTGCTGACCAGCACCGCGAGCAGCAGGCACTGGCGGGGGCTGCCGACGTGAGCCGGCGTGCCGTCGTCGCCGATCACCCTCACCGGGCCGAGCACTGCGATGCCGCGCATCCCTGCCTTCTCCTCCGTGCCAAACGCCGGCAGCCGCGTGGAAGCGATCTGGAAGCGGACCCGTTCATTCTTGCCCCGAAGCGGAAGGACGAGGAGGAGCAGGCATGTTCGACGTCGACGAGTTCCTGGCCGAGTGCAGTGAGGCGGTGGTCGCGACCGAGCCCCGGTCGGCCGTGAGAGAGGTCCTCGAGCGGGCCGTCCAGCGCCCCGAGCAGGTTGCCCGGGCCCTTCCCGCCACCCGGGGCGAGCTGGTCCCCCTCCACGCCTCCGAGCAGCTGACCGTGCTCAAGGTCGTCTGGGGGCCCGGCATGCGGTTCCGGCCGCACAACCACCTCATGTGGGCGGCCATCGGCCTCTACGGCGGCCAGGAGGACAACACCTTCTACCGGCGCTCGGGCGACGGCATCGTCGTGTCGGGAGGACGTGAGCTGCGGTCCGGCGACGTCGCCCTCCTCGGCGACGACACCATCCACGCCGTCGAGAACCCACGTCGGACCTTCACCGGCGCGATCCACGTCTACGGCGGCGACATCACGGCCCGCCCCGGCCGCAGCGAATGGGAGGACGACACCGGGCGGGAGATCGACTACGACTTCGAGCGCACCCGCCGCTACTTCGAGAGCTTCACCGGACCGACCGAGTCTGATCGATCCTCGAACACCGACGCCGTGAGGTGAAGGTCGGTCAGACGGGTCGCTCGCCGGCGACGAGGAGTGGCTCGGCGAGGAGCCGAGGTCGTGAGCGATCCTCGGCGAGGATCGGCTCGGCCGAGTACTGCGCGATGTAGACCCGACGGGGGTCGTCGGTGGTGTTGGCGCCGCCGCGGTGGAAGAGCGTGGTCGAGAAGCACACGACGCTCCCGGCGGGCACGATGACCGGGTCGCCGGGGTCGTCGCCGACGTACCCGATCAGGTCGTTGGTCTCCTCGTCACGCTGGTGCGCGACGACGTCACGGGTGCCCGCGCGCGGATAGGGCAGCAGGTAGACGGTGCCGTTGGCTTCGGTGACGTCGTCGAGAGGGATCCAGCACGTGAGATACGGCGGATGCGGGTAGGGGATGAAGCCCGAGTCCTGGTGCCAACCGAACGCCATTCCCCGCTCGGCGGCCTTGACGACGTACTGCTCGTTGAACAGGTAGACGGTGTCCCCGAGCGCCGCCTGTGCGCACTGCGCCATGAGATCCGAGAACAGGAACCGCTCGACCGCGGGGCTCTTGCCGTACGCATGGACGAAGTAGCGGCGGCCGCGGTGACAGAGGTCCAGCGTGTCGACCCCGAGGCGGGTCATCTCTCCGTCGCGTTCGTCGACGAAGCGCTGGCACTCACGGCGCAGGGTCTCGAGATCCTCCCGGGCGAGGGCGTCTTCGACGATGAAGAAGCCCTCGTCGCGAAAGCGACGTGCGTGCGCCGAGGTGATGCGCGGACCTGAGACTGCCATCCCATTGCCTCCACCCGATCGTCGGATGATCACAGGATCTGCGGTACGGACCTCGCTGTCTTCTCGGTAGACCGCGTGTTCCTATCGTTTCTTGTGATGATCGAGGACCTCGGCCTGCGGGCCGGCATCGATGGACGAGTGGTTCGACACGCTGCCGGCGACCTGCGCCGCCACGCCCACAGCCACGCTGAGCTCGAGGTCAACCTGGTCGAGCGAGGCACGGCCTCGTACCTGCTCGGCGAACGTCGCTACCAGCTCACAGCCGGCACCCTGACCTGGCTCTTCCCCGGTCAAGAACACGTCCTCGTCGACGAGTCCGCCGACCATGCGCTGTGGTGGGCGGTCTTCCGACCCTCACTCGTGGCTCGGACCGCGACCTCGCCGCACACCCGCCCCCTGCTCGAACGCGATCCGGTTGGTCGGTTCTCGCGCCGCCTCGACCCGGACCAGCTCCGGCGCCTGGGGGCCCTCTTCCGCGACCTGTGCGCGACCGAGACACGCGATGACACCCTCTTCAACGTCGGCCTGCCCTACCTGCTGCTCGCCGCCTGGCGGGCGTTTCTCGACGGCGACGACGTCGTCGGAGGCGTGGATGTCCATCCCGCGGTCGACAGGGTCGCCCGTCTCCTGCACGCCGACCCCGGTGCAGGCGACCTGGCCCAGCTGGCCCGGATCGTGGGGCTGAGCCCCTCGCACCTGAGCCGCCTGTTCAACGGGCAGATGGGCCTGTCGATCAGCCGGTTTCGCAACCAGCAGCGACTCCAGCGCTTCCTGCGTCTCTACGGCAACGGTCGGCGCACCACCGCTCTCGCCGCCGCCCACGAGGCCGGGTTCGGCAGCTACGCGCAGTTCCATCGGGTGTTCCGCGAGGAAGCCGGTCGCCGACCCTCCGCGTTGCGCACCGCTGCCGCCGACGAGGACGCCAGCCCGATCGCGCCGCCCGACCCTCCGATCTCTCCTCGGCCCCACATCGGCTAGCACTCCCCTGCTCGCTCAGTCGCGGCCATGGGGTTGCGCCCCAGGAACGCGGCCATGCCCCGGGCGACCGGCTCGGGACGCTGGATGTGCAGGAGATGACCGACGCCGTCGATCGTGCAGTCCTCGACCTGTGGCAGAGCACGGCGGAGGAAGCTGGCGACCTCCACCCAGAGAGGCTGGGTCTGGGCGCCGATCACGGACAGCACGGGCAGGTCGATGGCGGCTGCCTGCTCCGGACCGAACGCCCACTCGGTGAGAGCGGGGAGCTCGATGCCGAAGAAGGTGTCGGCGTCCTTGATCGCCTGAGCCGCCGCGCCCGGAAGGTGCTCGTCGAGCAGGTTCCGACACGTCGCCCCGTCGAGGCCGCTCACGGCGCTCATGAAGATCGCGAACGCGCCCTCGTGGTCGCCGCATGCGTACGCCTCGAACGCAGGTCCGGCCTGCTGGAGGAAGGCCTCGGCGCTGGGCACCGAGAACAGTGACAGCTCGAGCAGGATCAGGGTGTGCACCGCTTGCGGATGGTCGAGCGCCAGCTGAGCAGCGACCGCCGCACCGCTGGAGTGCCCCGCGATGTGGGCGCGCGCCACTCCCAGGCGGTCGAGGAGCGCCGCGGCGTCCGCCGCGTGGTCCGCGATGCTCACGGGCGACGCGGTGTGCGTGCTGCCGAGCCAACCCCGCTTGTGGTAGCGGATCAGCTGGTAGCGGTCGGTCAGCGCCGGCTCCGAAAGGAGCGGCAGGAACCCGTCGGCGAGAACGGGGCTGATGAGCAGCACGGGTTCTCCTGATCCGGCCACCTCGTAGTCGAGCTCCACGCCGTTGACCTTTGCGCTCTCCATGAGTCCTCCTCGGGATGCTTCGTCGGTTCGGGGACTCGTGGTCCCCTCCAGAGATGCGTGACCAAGGCTGTTACGGTGGTAACCCTGCTGGTTACGTTCGGTGCCGAGTGACCCCCGAGCTCCGATCGGCCGCGGATCGGGAGGCGTGAGATGAGCGACAGCGCCGATCTCGACCTGGTCGAGCGCGCGCGCCTCGCGGCAGCCCGGGACGACTCGCAGCAGGCGTTCGACCTGCTCATGGATGCCGACGCAGCAGGCCTGCTGGCCCCCACCGATCTACCGGTGCTCGGTGAGGTCGCCTACGCGACCGGACATCTCGATGTGACCATCGAGGCGTGGGAGCGCGCCCACGCGGCGTGCATGCGAGCCGGTGACCAGGTCGGGGCCGCAGGTGCGGCTGTTCGCGTCGCGATGCACCTGGTGCTCGACACCGCGCTCATGGCACCGGTGCGTGGCTGGTTGGCACGAGCGGAGCGGCTTCTCGAGGGTCGCCCAGAGACGCCGGCGCACGCGTGGTTCGCCGTCGTCCGCACCTACGAGCGGCTGCTGACCGGCGACACGGCCGGCGCTCGAGAGTGGGCCCGGCGTGCCATCGAGGTGGGGTCGACGTGCGACCCGGCCGCGCTCGCCATCGGACAGGTCGCAGAGGCACGACTGCTCATCCTGGACGGCGACGTCCAGCAGGGTCTGGCGCTGCTCGACGACGCCGGGGTGGCGACGATCTCGGGGGACCTCGATCCCCTCTCGACAGGCATCGTCTACTGCGAGCTCGTGTGCGCCCTGCAGGGCCTCGCCCAGTACGACCTTGCCGAGGAGTGGACCGAGGCGATGGAGCGGTGGTGCGAGACGAACGCCATCGGCAGCCTCCGCGGGCGCTGCCGTGTCCACCGCGCCGAGATCCTCAGGCTGCGCGGGTCGTGCGACGAGGCGGAGCGCCAGGCACTCCTCGCCTGTGAGGAGCTGCGCCCCTACCTGCGGCGCGAGCTGGGGTGGCCGCTGAGCGAGCTCGGACGGATCCGGCTCCACAAGGGGGACGTCGAGGGCGCGGAGGATGCCGTGCTGGCCGCGCACCGCGCCGGCTGGGACCCCCAACCGGGTCTCGCGTTGGTGCGTCTGGCCCAAGGTGACGTGGCCACGGCAGCTGCCTCCATACGAGACGCCCTCGAGCACCCCCTGCGGGTGCCGTCGAAGGAGCGACCACCGGACACCGACCTGCAGCGCGCGCCGCTGCTCGAGGCTCAGGTCGAGATCGAGATCGCGGCCGGCGACCTCGACCGGGCTCGCGCGGCCGCCGACGAGCTGGAGCTGGTGGCGGCTCGGTTCGCGAGCAAGGCGCTGGTCGCCAGCGCCGCCGTCGCCCGAGGACGGGTGCGGCTCGCCGACGGCGATGCGGCGGGCGCTGGACAGTCCTTGTCCGACGCTGTGCGACTGTGGAACGAGGTCGGCGCCCCGTACGAGGCGGCGCTCGCACGCATGGCCCTCGCCGACGCCCACCGTGCCAG
The DNA here is from genome assembly GCA_035708905.1 of Acidimicrobiales bacterium. GTDB lineage: Bacteria > Actinomycetota > Acidimicrobiia > Acidimicrobiales > VFJN01 > ZC4RG19. Next base: position 14,586 of record DASTFE010000263.1, read on the forward strand.
CGGCCGCGAGGACCGGGCCGTCCTGGAGCGCGAAGCGGCCCGGGCGATCCTCGGAAGGATCGACGACGCGACGACGGTGCTCCCGGCGGTCGACGACGCGGGTGGCGATGCAGCCGAGAAGCCGGCTGCGAGCCTGAACGTCTTTCGCCGCGAGGGTGACTACTGGTCGGTGATGTTCGAGGGGGACACCGTCCGCGTGCGCGACCGAAAGGGCATGCACTACCTCGTCCGGCTACTCGCCGATCCGGGCCGGGAATACCACGTGCTCGATCTCGTCGCCGGCGAGACCGGCCGGGGTTCGCAGGTCGACACCAGCCGAACGGCAAGCCCGCCACGGTCGGCACTCGGCGATGCAGGCGAGGTCCTCGACGCGCGAGCCAAGGACGCGTACCGCCGACGACTCGCCGAGATCGAGGACGACATCGAGGAGGCGCACGCCATCGGGGACGGCGAGCGGGCTGCGCTCGCCGAGGCCGAGCGCGACGTCCTCGTTCGAGAGCTGACACGCGCGTTCGGCCTGGGTGGTCGTGAGCGGCGAGCCGGGTCCGCGTCCGAGCGCGCTCGAGTCGGTGTGACCCGCGCCGTCCGGCGGGCGATCGCCCGGATCGCCGAGCACCATCCCCAACTCGGCGAGCATCTCGGCCGTACGGTCCGCACGGGTACGTATTGCGCCTACGATCCCGACCCTCGCGCTCCCGGGTGGGGGTTCTGACAGTCAGAGCATCTTCCATCGGCCTGCGAGGCCACGCAGCAAGCGTCGTTTCAGCACCGGGATCTGTCGAGACGGGCGAGAAAGGCGCCGGCACCGACGACACCGGCACGACGCTGCCTGGCGCCGGCGGCGAGCGCCCGGTCGGAGCTGACGACCTCGACATCGCCGAGATCGCGCTCGTCGAGCAGCTCGAGGATCCGCTCGTCGGCCGCGTCCCGCCCGCGCCGCCGCGGGTAGCAGACCTCCACGCCGTCGTGGACACCGGGGGGAAGGTCCTGCTGGGGCACGTCGAGGACGAGGATCACCGAGTCACCGGTGCGTTGCCGATGGCACGCCAACCGGCCCAGGAGCCGCCGCACAGCCGCCGGTCGGTCGCGCCACCAGCCGTCGGGGACAGACGCGATCACGTTGTTGCCGTCGACGACGATCGCCTTCCCGCTCGGCTCGCCCGGATGATCGTCCATGCCCCCAGCCAAGCGCGGTCTCATGGCCCAGCCCGCATCGTCGTCCGACAAGCATGCGGCCGGACCAGTCTCTGACTAAGGTCAGACATGTGGACGGAACGCTGGTCGACAGCGTGCGGGCCTTCAACCGCACGGTCACGCAGCGGGTGGGGGCGCTCGACGACCGCTACCTGGCCCGCAACCGGCCGCTCGGCGAGTCCCGCGTGCTGTGGGAGATCGGTCCGCAGGGGTCCGACGTCCGCACCCTGCGTTCCCGCCTCGACCTCGACTCCGGGTACCTCAGCCGCCTGCTGCGGTCGCTCGAAGCCGCCGGCCTGGTGACGGTCGGTCCCGGCGAGCCCGACAGGCGCGTCCGCACGGCCCGGCTCACGGCGGCGGGCGTCGCGGAGCGGGCGCTGCTCGACCGCCGAAGCGACGCCCTGGCCCGGTCGATGCTCGAACCGCTCGACGACGCCCAGCGCCGGCGGCTCGTCGCGGCGATGGGCGAGGTCCAGCGACTGCTGACCGCCACGCTGGTCGAGATCGCCGCCGTCGACCCGACCGACCACCGGGCGCAGCACTGCCTGCGCGCCTACGTCGCCGAGCTCCACCGCCGGTTCGACGCAGGGTTCGACCCGGCACTGAGCCTTCCCGCCGACCCGGGCGAGATGCGGCCGCCGGCCGGGCTCTTCCTGCTGGCGACCCTGCGCCACGAGCCGGCCGGGTGCGGGGCGCTGAAGTTCCACGGCGACGCGCCCACCGAGCTGAAGCGCATGTGGGTCGCGCCGACCGCCCGCGGGCTCGGGGTGGGCCGGCGCCTGCTGGCCGAGCTCGAGCGCCGGGCCGCCGAGCACGGCAGCGGCACGATACGGCTCGAGACCAACCGGTCGCTGACCGAGGCGATCGCGCTGTACCGCTCGACCGGCTACCGGGAGGTCGGCGCGTTCAACGACGAGCCGTACGCGGACCACTGGTTCGAGAAGCACCTCGGCGGGGCGCCGGACGCACCGTCAGGCGGGCCCCGGGAGGCCTGAGCCGCCGGCGGCATCGCCGCGGTCGGTGCGCTCGACGAGCCCGACCACGTCGGCAGCGCACCCCCACGACAGCGTGACCCCGGCGCCGCCGTGGCCGTAGCAGTGCACCACCGTCGCATCGGCGGCGTGCTCGGCCTCGAGCCGGACACCGGGGCGGGTCGGGCGGAGGCCCACCTTGTGGCCGAGCACCCGGGCGCCGGCCAGCGCCGGCACCAGCGCCGTCGCCCGCGCCAGGATGTCCGCCGCCGTGGCCGGGTCGACGGCCAGGTCCTCGGCCCCCTCCTCGGCGGTGCCGCCCACCACGACGTCGTCGAGGCGCGGCACCACGTAGGTCAGCGACGTGCCGTCGCCGTCGTCGACCACCCACTCGGTCAGGCCCACCTGCTCGACCACCACCACCTGGCCGCGGACGGGAACCACCGTCGGGTCGGGCGCCAGCTCGCGAGCGCCGAGGCCGGTGCAGTTCACCACCACGCCGCCGAGCCCGCGCAGATCGTCGACCGCGGCCAGCTCGGTCGCCACGCCGTGGCCGGCGAGCCGCGCCGCCAGCCACGGCAGGTAGCGGGTCATGTCGACGACCGGCGCAGTGAACCGCCAGCCCACGGCGAACCCGGCCGGCACGTCGGTGACCTTGGCGAGGTCGGGCACCGCCCCGGCCCACCAGGGGTCGGGCCCGTCGGCGCGCAGCAGCTCGGTGCCGACCCGCAGGCGCACGCCCGCCTCGAACTCGGCCCCGGCGAGCTCGACGAACACCTGGTAGCCGGCCCGGGACCACCCCAGCACCCGGTCGAAGGGGAAGGCCCGGTACGGGTACCAGACCGCGGCCGCAACGGCCGAGGTCGTGTCGGCCGGGCGCTCGCGCGCCACCACCCGCACCCTGTGGCCCGCCTCCGCGAGCCGCAACGCGCAGGTGAGGCCGACCACGCCGGCCCCGACGACGGTCACGTCCACGCTCACGACGGCGCCGGCTCCGCTCCGCGCGGCGGGTCCACCGCGGCCGCGACCGGGGTAGACCTGCCTGCATGACCTCGCTCGACACCCGCGTCGCGGCGCCCCCGGCCGCCCCGGTCGAGCCGCCCCGCCCGGCCGACGACCGGGTGCGGCGCCGGCTGCTCCGCCAGGGACGGCGCCGGGCCACCGGGCTGCTGATCGCCGTCGCCCTCGCCTTCGTGGCCCTGCAGATCTGGGGCAGCGACGCCACCTGGGTCGGCTACGCCGAGGCGATGGTCGAGGCGGGCATGGTGGGCGGCCTGGCCGACTGGTTCGCGGTCGTCGCCCTGTTCCGTCATCCGCTGCACATCCCGATCCCGCACACCGCCATCATCGTCGAGCGCAAGGACCAGTTCGGCGAGACGCTGGGTGACTTCGTCCAGACCAGCTTCCTCACCCCCGACATCATCGCCGAGCGGGTGCGCACCGCCGGCGTCGTCCCCCGGCTGGCCGCCTGGCTGGCCGATCCCGGCAACGCCGAGCGGCTGGCCCGCCACGCCGCCGACGCCGCGGTCACCGCGGCCGACCTGCTGCGCGACGACGAGGTGCACGGCGCCATCGAGCAGGTGGTCCGGCGGCGCATCGAGACCACTCCCCTCGCCCCGCTGGCCGGCCGGGCGCTGGGCGTCATGACCGAGGGCGGGCGCCACCACGACCTGCTCGACGTGATGCTGCAGGCGCTCGACCGCTTCCTCACCGAGAACAACGCCACGCTGCGGGCCCGCTTCGGCAACGAGTCGCCCTGGTGGCTGCCGGAGGCGGCGGAGGACCGCATCTTCGAGCGGCTGCTCGAGGGCGCCCGCAAGGTGATCGGCGAGGTGGCCCGCAACCCCGACCACGAGCTGCGGGCCGACTTCGACGCCCGGGTGCGCCGGCTGGTCGACGACCTGCAGACGTCACCCGCCCTGCGCGCCCGGGGCGAGGACCTCAAGCACGAGCTGCTGGGCCATCCCGAGCTGCGGGCCTGGGTGGCCGGCATGTGGACCGACATCAAGGCCGGGCTGCGGGGCCAGGCCGCCGACCCCGACTCCGAGCTGCGGGCCCGGCTCGCCGCCGCCATCGCCGCCCTGGGCCACCGCCTGCTCGACGACCCGGCGCTGGCAGGGCGGGTCGAGGAGGGCATCGAGGCCGGCGTGCGCTACATCGCCGACCACTTCAGCGACGAGATCGCCACGATGGTCAGCGGCACCATCAGCCGATGGGACGCCCACGAGACGGCCGACCGCCTCGAGCTGCTGCTCGGGCCCGACCTGCAGTACATCCGCATCAACGGCACGGTCGTCGGCAGCCTGGCGGGGCTGGCCATCCACACGATCAGCCAGGTGTTCTGACCGCACGGAACGCCGCACAGTCGACCGACGCCGTCATCGCAGCCGAGCGGGGGTGGCAGGCAAGCGCGAGCGACGCAGTCGCTGACGGCTGACGGACGTTGGACCTTCGGCCCTTGTCGTCGCCGGCCGGCCCGGAGACGATGGAGCCTGCTTCGCATGTGTCGTCGGACGCGAGTGCCCAACCCCGATGCGGGGAGTGACGATGACCGCTGTGAACACCAGCAGGCGCGACGTCGGCGCCGACGACGACCAGATCGGTGGTCGATCGCTCGCGATCGTGGTGGAGCGGCTGACGAAGCGCTACGGCGGGCGGACCGTGGTCAGCGAGCTGTCGTTCGCGGCCCGGCCGGGACGGGTGACCGGGTTCCTCGGCCCGAACGGATCGGGCAAGTCCACGACCATGAAGATCATGCTCGACCTCGCGTCCGCCGAGAGTGGACGCGTGACGATCGGGGGTCGCCGCTACCGCGAGCTACCCGACCCGGCGGCCACGGTCGGGGCCCTCCTGGAATCCAACGCGTTCCACCCGGGTCGCAACGGGCGCAACCACCTGCGGATCCTCGCCGACGCAGGGGGAGCCGACCCCGGCCGGGTGGACGAGGTGCTCGAGCTCGTCGGGCTCGGCGACGCCGCCGACCGTCGGGTCGGGGCCTACTCGCTCGGGATGCGTCAGCGCCTCGGGTTCGCCGGGGCGCTCCTGCGTGATCCGCCGGTGCTGATCCTCGACGAGCCGGCCAACGGGCTCGACCCGAAGGGCATCCACGAGATGCGGGACCTGCTCCGGGCACGCGCCGCCCAGGGCCACACGGTGCTGGTGTCGAGCCACCTGCTCGGCGAGGTCGAGCTGCTCGCCGATGACGTCGTGGTGGTGAACCAGGGCCGGCTCGTCACCAGCGGGCCGCTCGGCAAACTGCAGGAGGCGGCCACGCTGGTGCGAGCCTCCGCACCGGGACATCTGCGGGACCTGCTCGAGGCCGAGGATGCGGAGGTCGAGGACCAGGGAAGCGCGCTCATCGTGCGGGGCGTGCCGATCGAGGAGATCGGCCAGCGAGCCTTCGACGCCGGGATCGCTCTCCACGAGCTGGCGCCGCACGCCGTTTCGCTCGAAGAGCGGGTCCTCCGGTGGACCTGGGACGCCGAGCGGCCCCAGGGCGACGGCGCCGGGGAGGTTCCCGAGCCATGACCTGGACACGACAACTGCGAGCCGAGCTTCGCAAGCTCACCACCACGAAGATGCCCTGGGCGTTCCTCGCCGTGCTCGTCGCCATCAGTGCCACGACGGCCAGCGCCGTCATCTGGGGGACGGACTTCGACGGCAGCAAGACGTTCATCTCCACCGCCGCGGACCAGCGCTCCCTGATGGCGTTCGCCGCCAACGCCACCGTGATCGCCGGCCTGTTCGGTGCGATCGCCGTCGCGCGCGAGTACGGCCACGGCACGGTGATCCCGACGTTCCTGAGCTCACCTCGTCGGCACAGGGCCGTGCTCGCCCAGTTGGCTGCCGTCGCGGTGGGCGGTGCGTTGGTCGGCCTGGTCGGTGCGGCGCTGACCGTGGTCGCAGTCGCAGCGGCGCTGCCGACGACGGAGTTCGGCTTCATGGTCTCGGTGGCCGGGGTGGCGCGGGTGGTCGCGGCCGCGTCGTTCGCCGGTGCGGCCGGCGCCGTGCTGGGTGCCGGGATCGGTGCCGTCGTGCGCAACACGGGTGGGGCGGTCACCGGTACCGTGCTGGCGCTGATCATCGCGCCGCCGCTGATCGTGCAGCTGATCAGCGACGCCAGCTCGTGGGTGCCCTCGCCCCTGGCGACCGCGCTGTCCGGCGTCGAGCCCGAGGCCGCAGGTGTGGAGAGCCAGGTGGGCGCGGTGGCCGCCATCGTCGGTCTCGCAGCCTGGGCGATCGTTCCTGCGGTCATCGGGCTCGTCTCGGTTCAGCGACGAGACGTCGTCTGAGGAGTCGACGCCTCACCAGCGACGCCGACGGGGACCGTCCGAAGGCTGCCCTGCTCGAGGCTGCCGCCGCAGTGCTGGCGGATGTCTGGGTGCGTCAGCCGGAGCCGGTGGGCGGCGGGTAGTCGGGCACCCGGTCCTCCTCCGGCAGGTCGTCGTGCACCGTGACCGACGAGCCGACGTCGAACAGGCCGGCCTCCTCCGGCGAGCCGGGCAGCTCGCCGATGGTGTACCGCCGGCCGCCGAGGGCGTAGCGGTACATGCCCGTGCCCTCGGCGCCCACCTCGTCGGGGCCGGTGGCGTCGGGGTCCCACCACAGGAGGCCGACGTCGTCGATGCCGCCCCAGTCGAAGGTGGGCCACACGCCGTGCTCGCCCCGTGACACCTGGGGCAACGTGGGCCCGCCGCCCGACACCGGCAGGCGCAGCAGCCCGTCGCGGAAGGTCTCGGGCGTCAGCTCGGGCCCGGCCATGTGGATGCCGGCGAACATCGTGCGCACCGGGGGCTCGAGCACCCGCACGGTGTTGTTGGGCGCGTCCTCGCCGTAGGCCCACCGGTGGATGCGGAAGGCGTCCATCAGGGCGCGCTCGGCCCGGGCGGGGGCGAGCGCCATGCCGAAGCCGTTCTGCCACTGCTCGCCGTCGTAGCCCCGGGCGAAGATCGTCGTGTCGGCCAGCACGTTGGGGCCCAGGATCCACTCGGGGAAGTAGCCCTGGGCCGTCGCCTCGGCGGTCAGCGGGCCGGGCGTGATCGGGTCGCCGTAGAAGATCACGGTGGTGACGCCGGCGTCCTTCAGCTTGGCGACCACGGTGCGGGCGTTCTCCTGGATGCGGGCCAGGTCGAGCTGGTACTCGACGTCGGTGGCCAGCTCGATGCCGTTGCCGGCCAGCGCGTCCTCGAGCGACCGGAACACCGGCTCGTGCTCGCCGTCGGCGGTGTCGTAGTGGACCACGCCGTACACCCGCTCGCTCGCCTGCACCGCCGGGTCGCCGGCCAGCTCCGCGGGCCCCGGGCCGGCCAGCGACGCCACCATCTCGGCGGCGAGCGCCACGGCCTGGTCGGGCGTGGGGCCGGTGGACCACAGGTAGGGGGCGTACTCCTCGATGACCTCCTCGGGCGCCGCCCCCGAGCAGTCGGGGCCGCACACGATGCCGCGTGAGGCGATCTCGGGGGCGAACGTGCTGAGCACCTGGGCGGGGCCGCCGATCACCGCGAACGGCTCCTTCTCGGCGATGGCGACGGCGTCCGCCCTGGCCGCGGCCACGTCGTCGGACGCACCGCTGCCCACGAAGCTCTCGACGACGACCCGCCGCCCGTAGGTCTCGAAGTGGTCGTTGTAGAGGTCGGCGTAGGCGTCGACCGCCTGCTGCGCGGTCTCGGCGTTCACGTCCGCGCCGATCTCGCCGATGGTCGCTGCGGCGAGGGGATCGAGCGCCGGGTCGGTCTGGTAGTAGACGATCCGCACCTCGTCGTCCGTCACGCCGGGCGAGGTGGCGCCGCCGTTGTCGCCCTCGAAGCGCTCGACGCACGGCGGCACCTGCACCATGGGCATCGCCAGGCGCCCGGTCTCCGTGTCGCAGTGCGGGCCGAAGTCGACGTCGGCGGGGTCGACGCCCTCGAGCTCGGCCCGCTGCGGGGTCATCGGCCCCGAGCGGATCAGCTCGTCCCCACCGGTGACCTGGGTCTCGCCACCGCCGGCGTCGCCGTCGTCGCCGCTGCCCCCGCCGAACACGATCACCGCGCCGGCGACGAGCGCGACCACGGCCGCGACGGGCCCGTAGCGGCGCACGCCGCGCTGCCATCCGGCCGACCGCCGGGGCGGCTCGTCGTCGCCCGGCGATGCACCGCCCGGGCCGGTGTGATCCGTCGTGGCCATGCGCACATCGCCCCTCGTGCCGGCCGCTGTTCGCCAGCCCGACCGCTACTCGGGCGGCGGGTAGTCGGGCACCCGGTCCTCCTCCGGGATCTCGTCGTAGACGGTGATCGACGCCTCGACGTCGAAGAGCCGGGCCTCCTCGGGCGAGTCGGGCTGGTCGAAGTAGGTGAACCGCTCGCCACCGTTGGCGTAGCGGTACATGCCGACGCCCTCGTTGCCCACCTCGTCCTCGCCGGTGGCCGTCGGGTCCCACCAGATGAGCGTGCCGTCGTCGCTGCCGCCCCAGTCGAGCTCGGGCCACAGGCCGTGGTCGCCACGCGAGACAAGCGGCTGGGTCGGACCGCCGCCGGCCGGCGGTGTGCGCCACATGGCGTCGCGGAACGTCTCGGGCGTCAGCTCCGGCCCCGCCATGTGGATGCCGGTGAAGATCGTGCGGATCAACGGCTCGATGATCCGGGCGTTGTTGTTGGGTGGCTCCTCGCCGTAGGCCCAGCGGTAGATGCGGAAGGCGTCGGTGTCCTCGCGGGGCCCGCGGGCCGGGGTGGCCGACACGCCGAAGCCGTTCTTCCACTGCTCGCCGTCGACGAGCCGGGCGAAGATCGTGGTGTCCATCAGCAGGTTGGGGCCGAGGATCCACTCGGGCCAGTAGTCCTGGGCGGTGGCCTCGTTGGTGAGCGCGCCCGGGGTGAGCGGGTCGCCGTAGTAGATGACCGTGGTGACGCCCGCCTCGCGGAGCTTGTTGATGTTGGTGCGGGCGTTCTCCTGCCCCCGGGCGAGGTCGAGGGTGAACTCGATGTCGGTGGCCAGCTCGATGCCCTGCTCTTCGAGCGCCGCCACGAACTGTTCGAAGATGCCCTGGTGGTCGCCGTTGGGGGTGTCGTAGTGCACCAGCCCGTAGACGCGGTCCTGCTCGCGCATGGCCGGGTCGCCCGCCATGGTCGCCTTGCCGGGGCCGGCGAAGGCGCCGATGGCCAGCGAGGCCGCCTGCACCCCCTGGTCGGGCGTCTGCAGGGCCTGCCACAGGTAGGGCTGGTACTCCTCGACGATGTCCTCGGGCAGGGCGGTGGCGCAGAAGGGCCCGCAGACGATGCCTCGCGACGCCAGCTCGGCGGCGAACACGGGGCTGGCCTGCTGGGGGCCGCCCACCACCGCGAACGGCTCCTTCTCGGCGATGGCCAGGGCGTCGGCCTTGGCCGCCGCCACGTCGTCGCCGGCGCCCGTGCCCGTGTAGACCTCGACCGTCACCGTGCGGCCGTACGTCTCGAACAGCGTGTTGTAGAGGTCGGCGTACCCCTGGGCCGTGCGGGCGGCCGACTCGGGGTCGACGTCCGCGCCGGCGCCCTCGACCGTGGCGGCGGTGAGCGGGTCGAGCGCCGGGTCGGCCTGGTAGTAGACGACCTCGACCTCGTCGGCGGTGACCCCCGGCGAGGTGGCGCCGCCGTTGTCACCGGTGAACGCCTCGACGCAGGGCGGGGCGTACACCGACACCAGCGCGATGGTGCCCCGCTCGGTGTCGCAGTGGGGGCCGAAGTCGATGTCGCCGACGTCGACGCCCTCGAGCTCGGCCCGCTGGGGGGTCATGGGCCCCGACCGGATCAGCTCGTCGAGCGCCACCGAGCCGCCGTCCCCGCCGCCGGCGTCGCCGTCACCGTCGTCGCCGCCGCCGAAGACGACGACCGCCCCCGCCGCCAGCGCCACCACGGCCACGATGGGCCCGTACCGGCGGGCGGCCCGCATCCAGCCGGGTGGCCGCCCGGGCGGTGCCGGGCGGCCTCCTTCGGCCGTGGTCTCGTCGGTCGTCGTCATCGCCGCTCCCCCCTCTGTCGTGCGATGGCGCCGGACGTCAGCCTGGCGGCGGGTAGTCCGGAGCGCGGTCCTCCTCGGGGACCTCGTCGTACACGGTCACCGACGCGTCGACGTCGAACAGGCCGGCCTCCTCCAGCGAGGTCGGCAAGTTACCGATGGTATACCGCTGACCGCCGTTGGCGTAGCGGTACAGGCCGACGCCCTCGTTGCCGACTTCGTCCTCGCCCGTGGCCTCGGGGTCGAACCAGATGATGGCCATGTCGTCGGTGCCGCCCCAGTCGTGGTCGGGCCACACCCCGTGGTCGCCCCGCGACACCTGCACCTCGGTGGGACCGCCGCCCGACACCGGGTAGCGGAACAGGCCGTCACGGAACGCTTCGGGGGTGAGCTCCGGACCTGCCAGGTGGATGCCCGTGAACATCGTGCGGATGTAGGGCTCGAACACGTTCACGTTGCTGTTGGGTGGCTCGGTGCCGAAGGCCCACTCGTAGAGCAGGAAGGCGCCGTTGGTCGACCGCTCGCCCCGGGCGCCGATCAGCGACATGCCGAAGCCGTTCTGCCACTGCTCCGGGTCGGTCTGGCGGGCGAAGATCGAGGTGTCCATGTAGACGCTGGGGCCGAGGATCCACTCCGGGAAGTAGCCCTGGGCCGTGGCCTCCGCGGTGAGCGAGGCCGGGGTCAGCGGGTCGCCCTGGTAGATGATCGTGGTCACCCCGGCCTCCATGAGCCTGCCGATGTTGGTGCGGGCGTTCTCCTGGGCCCGGGCCAGGTCGAGCGTGAACTCGACGTCGATGGCCAGGTCGATGCCGTTGTCCGCCAGCGCCGTCGTGAACGCCTCGAACACCGGCTGGAAGTCGCCGTCGGGCGTGTCGTAGTGCAGCAGGCCGTAGACGCGGTCCTGCTGGCGCATGGCCTCGTCGCCGGCCAGCTCGGCCGGACCGGGGCCGGCCAGGTTGGCGACCATCTCCGACGCCAGCGCCACCGACTGGTCGGGCGTCGTGCCCCCCTGCCAGATGTAGGGCGCGTACTCCTCGACGGTGTCCTCGTTGATCGCCACGGCGCACCCGGGACCGCACACGATGCCCTCGGCGGCCAGCGCGGTGGCGAACACGGGGCTCGCCTGGGCGGGGCCACCGATCACCGCGAACGGCTCCTTCTCGGCGATGGCGATGGCGTCGGCCCGGGCGGCCTCGGCGTCGGACGGCGCCCCCGAGCCGACGAAGCTCTCGACGGTGACCGTGCGGCCGTAGGTCTCGTACAGCTCGTTGTAGAGCCCGGCGAAGTCCTGCATGGTGGCGGCCGCCGAGTCGGGATCGAGCTGGGCGCCCGCGTCCCGCACGGTGGCGGACGCCAGCGGGTCGAGCGCCGGGTCGGTCTGGTAGTAGACGATCTTGATCTCGTCCTCGGTCACGCCGGGCGAGGTCGCGCCGCCGTTGTCGCCGTCGAACGGCTCGACGCAGGGCGCCGCGTACACGGTGGGCAGCATGATCCGGCCGGTGTCCGTGTCGCAGTTGGGGCCGAAGTCGACGTCGGTCTCGCCCTCGAGCTCGGCCCGCTCGGGCGTCATGGGCCCGGCGAGGATCAGCTGCTCCTGCGTGCTGCTCCCGGCCTCCGAGGTGTCGCCGTCGCCGTCGTCGTCGCCACCGCCGCCGAAGACGACGACGGCGCCGGCGATCAGGGCGATGACCGCCACGATGGGTCCGTAGCGCTTGGCCGCCCTGGTCCACCCGGGCGGAGGAGGTGACTCCCCACTGGCTGGCTTGGTCTCGTCGGTCGTTGTCATCGACGACTCCTTTCGTGCGATCGGCGTCGGGCCGCGGGGCCCTCAGCCGGCTGTCGGTGCACCGGATCGTGAGATGGCCGACTCGTCGGTGCCCAGGTACGAGGCGACGACGGCGGGGTGCTCGACCACCTCGGCGGGCGTGCCCTCGGCCACCACGCGGCCGAGGTCGAGGGCGATCATGCGGTCGGAGATCGAGCCGAGCAGGGGCAGGTCGTGCTCGATGACCAGCAGGCTGGCGCCGAGCTCGTCGCGTACCCGCCGCAGCATGGGGGCGAGCGCCTCGGCCTCGCGCTGGGCGATGCCGCTGGACGGCTCGTCGAGCAGCAGCACGGTCGGACCCTGCGCCAGCACGCAGGCCAGGTCGACCACCCGGCGGGTGCCCGTGGACAGCTCGCGCACGAACTTGTCGCGGTAGGCGCCGAGCGCCAGCAGCTCGATCAGCTCGTCGACCCGGGCGTGCACATGCTGCTCTGAGTCCTGCACCGACGGCAGGTGCAGCGTGGCGGCGATGGGGTCGCGCACGTCGACGTGCTGCTCGAGGGCGACGGCGATGGCCTCGTGCACCGTCAGGCCGGGGAACAGGCGCCCGTCCTGGAACGAGCGGCCGAGCCCGTGCCACGAGCGCACGTGGGTGGGCTCGCCGTGCAGGTCGACCATGTCGCCCCGCGACAGCAGGCGGATCGTGCCGGCGTCCGCGGGCGTGTAGCCGGAGATGACGTCGAACAGCGTCGTCTTGCCGGCGCCGTTGGGGCCGATGAATCCCAGGATCTCGCCGGGCCGCACGTCGAACGACACGCCGTCGAGGGCCCGCACCCCGCCGAACCGGCGGGTCACGTCGCGCACCTCGAGCACGGGTGGGCCGTCGCGCAGCCCCGAGTGGGCCACGGCCTCGCCCTCCTCGGCCTCGACCTCGGCGGCGGCGGTGCGCAGGAACACCGAGCGCAGCAGGTCGGGCCGGTTCAGCAACTCGCCGGTGGGGCCCTCGAAGCGCACCTCGCCCTTCTCCATGAAGTAGGCGCGGTCGGCCACCGTGAGGGCCACGTTCACCGACTGCTCGACGAGGATGACCGTGGTGCCGCCGTCGCGCAGCGACCGCACCAGCTCGAGGAGCTGGGTCACCACCGAGGGGGCCAGGCCGAGCGACAGCTCGTCGATCATCAGCAGGCGGGGCTTGCCCACGAAGGCCATGCCGAGGGTCAGCATCTGCTGCTGGCCGCCCGACAGGTTGCCGGCGGGCTCGTCGAGCCGGTCGCGCAGCATGGGGAACATGTCGAGGACCCGCTCGGTGTCGGCCCGGGCCTCGGCGGCCCGGTGGCGCTGCTGCCACCCGGCCAGGCGCAGGTTGTCGCGCACGCTGAGCTGGGTGAACACCCCCTGGCCGCCCGGCACGACCGAGACGCCGCGCCCGGCGATCTCGTCGGGCGGGGTGTGGGTCATGTCGCGCCCGTCGAACACGACGGCACCCCCGCTGGCCTGCACCAGGCCCGAGAGGGCCCGCAGCAGCGTCGACTTGCCGGCGCCGTTGGTGCCCATCAGCGCCACGATCTCGCCCTCGTCGACCTCGAGGTTGACCCCGAACAGAACCTGCACGTTGTCGTAGTACACGTCGACGTCGCGGGCGAGCAGCAGCTTGACCTTGCCCTGGCGGCGCAGCAGCGCCACCTCGGACCGGGCGGCCGTCGACTTCCACACCTGGGCGATGTCATGCTCGACGAACGCGCCGGCCGAGGCCAGGATCAGGCCGCCGACCACGAAGACCGGTGCCGCCACCAGCAGGCCCGTGCGGATGCTGTACTCGTCGGCGAGCCAGCCGATCACGGGCAGCAGCACGAGGCCGGGCAGGATGAACAGCGTGCCGATGGCGTAGCCGAACGCCCGCACCTTCGCCGGCACCGCCAGCGACAGGGTGACGTAGATGCCGGGGATGAGGAGGAAGAAGGCGGCGGAGACCACCGCGTTGGCCGCGATGGCGAGCGGCAGGTTCGGCGCCAGCGCGAACACGGCCCAGGCGGCGGCGATGCCGAACGACACCTTGCCGAGAAACCGCACCACGTGGCCCGGGCCCTTGGCCATCAGCCGGGTCGTGAGCGGGATGCCGAACATCAGACCCACGAACTGCGCGGCACCCTCGAGCCCGGCGGCCGTGAACCCGCGGGCCCGCTCGTCGAGGCCGAACACCTCGTCGTAGTAGAGGCCGCCGAGCGTCAGCAGCCCGACGATGGCGATGGCCACGAACGGCAGCGCGACGAAGATGCGCCGCAGCGTCCGCACCTGCCAGACGATGCGGAAGGACTCGGCCCACGACGGGGCCTCCTCCTCGGTGTCCGCCACTTCGGCGCTCGCCCCCATGGCCTTGCGCTCGAAGTGGCCCCGCACCGGTTCACGCAACCGGAACGACAGCACGATGAAGAGCCCGGTGATGGCCGCGAAGGCGATGAACGGCGCCCGCCAGCCCAGCGAGAAGGCGATGAGGCCGCCCAGCATCGGGCCGAGGAACTGGCCCAGCGCGTTGGCGTAGCGGTGCACGGCGTACACGCGGGGCCGGGCCGGGATGTCGTAGTAGTCGGCCATCAGCGAGTTGTGCACCGGGTCGTTCACCGCCCGGCCGAGGCCCGCGCCGGCCCGGGCGGTGCCCAGCATCCACAGGTTCGACGCCAGGCCGGTCAGCACCGAGAAGAAGCCCCAGACCGACGCGCCCGACCGGGCGATCGCCACCCGGCGCCACCGGTCGGCGTAGAAGCCGATGGGCAGCGCCAGGACCAGCGCGGCGATGAGCGACAGCGAGACCACGGTGAGGATGCCGTTGTTGTCCAGCCCGAAGTGGTCGCGGATCTCGGGCAGCAGCACGCCGAACGCCGTGCGGTCGAGCTCGTCGACCATGTTGAGGCCGAACAGCACGCCGAGCGGGTAGATCGGCGCCCCCTGGGTGGTGCGCTGCTTCCACCGCGACCACCAGCCGCCCGCGGTCTCGGTGCCCGGCCCGGGTGCGGCCCCGTCGCCGGGCCGCGCATCCGCCCCGGCCGCCGACGCCGCGTCCTCGGCGACCTCGGCGGCGACCGCCGGGTCGGCGACCGGGGCGTTGACCCCCACGGCGTCGAGCGCCGCCCCGAGGGGACCGTCGTCGGCCAGCGCCCCCGGGTCGAGCGGGGTCTCGTCCGAGCGGGTCACGACCGCACCTCCACGGTCTCGTCGTCACCGGTTCCCGCCGTGCCGGCCCCGTTCGGCGTGGCGCCCGCCGCGCCGCCACCAGGCGACGACCCGTCGGCCCGCCGGTCGCCCTCGGCGCGGGCGCCGGCCTCGGCCAGCACGTCCTCGGGAGGCGGCTCGTCCTCGACGCGCACGTCGGCGAGCAGGCTGGGCACGACCAGGTCCCGGCGGGCGGCGATCTTGCGCAGCGCCCCGTCGCGGAGGTCGGCGAGGACGCCACCGAACCCGGCGGGGAACACGAGCAGGACCAGCAGCAGGCCCACGCCGGTGGCCAGGAACTGCCACTCGTTGGGCAGGAAGAAGTCGACGCTGTGCACGTAGGTGGCGCCGAGCAGAGCCCCGGGCAGTGACCCGAGGCCGCCGATCACCACCATCGTGAACAGCTCGAGGCTGCGCTGGGGCAGGAACGGGTCGGTGCTGAGCCCGGTCTGCTGGTGGACGTAGAGCGACCCGGCGACGGCGGCCAGGAACCCCGACAGGGCGAAGGCCGCCAGACTGGTGCGGGTGGCGTTCACGCCGTAGGCGCGGGCCGCCTTCTCGTTCTCGCGGATGGCGATGAGCACCCGGCCGGTGCGGCTGCGGCGCAGGCCCACCACCATCAGCAGCGCCAGCGCCAGCACCGCCAGGCAGGCGTAGAACATGGCGGTCTCGCTGGCCAGCTCGATGCCGAGGATCGTGCCCCGGTCGATGCGGCGCCCCGGCAGCCAGTCGGAGAAGGCGATGTCGCCGAGCACGACGGTGCGGTTGAGCAGGTAGGACGACACGAACAGCCCGAACGCCAGCGTGCTGACCGCCAGCGTCAGGCCCCGGCGCCGCAGGGCCGGGTAGCCGACCACCGCGGCCGCCACGCCGCCGACGAGGCCGGCCACCAGGCCGGCCACCGCCAGGTCCCAGCCGCGGTGGTCGGTGAGCGCCCCGCCCACGGCGGCGCCGACGCCGACGAACGCCATGTGCCCCAGGCTGACCTGGCCCGACCAGCCGGTGAGCACCACCAGCGATGCGGCCACGATGCCGAAGATGACGATGATCGTGGCCAGGTTGAGCCGGCTGGTCGACAGCCACATCGGCAGCGTGAGCACGAAGCCGCCCACGACGGCCCACAGCCCGACGCGTCCCCAGACCACCTCGGGCAGGCGCCGCATCTCGCGGGGCACCGGGCGGATCTCGCGGGTGGCCTGCCACGTGTCGGACGCGTCGCTGTCGACCCGGCCGGTGCTGGTGCCGCGCCGGGTGACCAGCAACCCGACCAGCACGATGACGAACAGGACCGCGTCGTTGTAGGCGGGCCGGTTGCCGGCCTGGAAGGTCATCGCCTGGTCGACGATGCCGAGCCCGATGGCGGCGGCCGCGATGGTCGTGAACCGCTCGAACCGGCCGAACACCGCGGCGGCCAGGGCTTGCACCAGGAAGGTGGGGGCCAGCACCTCACCGATCGGCAGCCCCACCGCGCCGGCCCGCAGGAACATGGCCAGGAAGGCCAGCACCGATGCCACCACCCACACGACCGTGTGCAGCCGCTTGACCGGGATGCCGAGCGTGAACGCCCGGTCGGCGCGCTCGGCGGCGCCGACGATGGCGATGCCGACCGTCGAGCGCTGCAGGAAGATGGCCAGGGCCAGCAGGCACAGCGGGACCACGATCATCGTGAAGATGTCGTTGGCGTTGAAGGTGACCCCGCCGAAGACCCAGCGGGCGTCGAAGGGCTGGGGCAGGCGCGTGCCGAACGAGGTGTTGCCGAACGCCCGCGGCAGGAAGAGCCCCGCACCGGCCAGCATCTGGGCCAGGCCGATGGTGGCGACGGTGAGCACCAGCCGGGGCGCGGTGAAGAACCGCCGGATGATCAGGCTCTCGACCAGGACGCCGAGCACGATGGCGCCCGCGAGGCCGGCAGCCAGGCCCAGCCAGTAGCTCCAGCCCCAGGCCACGACCAGCATCACGGCCAGCACGGCCGGCAGGGCCCCGAGGTCGCCCTGCGCGAAGTTCACGATGCGGTTGGCCCGGTAGACGAGGGCGATGCCGAGCGCGATGAGCGCGATGCGGCCGCCGACCAGCGCGCCGTTGAGCACGATGCCCATGGGCGCCGGGTACAGCACCTGCTGCAGCACCACCAGCCCGAGCAGCGGGGCCGCGAAGGACAGGCGCCGGGGCACGGCGCCGAGGTCACGCTGGCGGGTGCGCTCGATGGCGGCGGCGGACGTCATCGCACGTCTCTCCATCTCGGATGTGGTGGGGCGGTCAGTCGGGTGGGCCGGCCGCGGTCGGTGTGGACGTGTCGGGCGCCTGGGCAGCGGTCGCGGCCGGCGACCAGGCGCCGAGGAAGGCGAGCACCATGTCGCGCACCTGCGCGGTGGCCTCGTCGACGGACAGGGACTGCTGGTCGCGCAGCGACTCCCAGGTGGCGGCGCTGGTGGCGACGTCGAGCGCCCGCAGCAGGCGGCGCCGGTCGTCGCCGGCGGCGGCGAGCTCGGGGGCGAAGCAGCGGGTGACCTCGTGGTGCAACACCTTGCGGCCGTTGGTGACGGCCTGCTGCACCGCAGGCGAGAATGGCGCCTGCAGCACGGCTGCCTTGCGGACGCCGGCGCCGACCTCGTGCATGGTCACGCGGCGGTCGAGGAAGGCGGCGAGCCGCTCGGCGAAGGTGCCCTCGACGACCAGCGGCGGCAGCACGGCGGCGAGCCGCTCGATCTGGCGCTGCGAGGCGGCGACGAAGAGCGCCTCGAGGTCGTCGAAGTGGACGTACAGCGACCGCAGCGACACCCCGGCCTCGTCCGCGATGTCGCGGGCGGTCGGGCGCAGGCTGCCCTTGTCGTGCAGCGTCAGGAGGGCCTCGACGACCGCCGCCCGGGTGCGGGCGGCGCGGCCGACCCGCCCGTCACCGCGCCCGGCGCTGGCGCCCGGCGTCGTCTCGTCGCCGGTCGATGCTGTGACGGCCGTCTCACCCACGGCGGCGCACCGTAGGGATTTTTCATAGGTTGTGCAATAGCGGTCGGCCAACTGTCATGAACTTGTGCTCGGGTTCACGTTCGTGCCCGCCAGGCGCCGAGCACACCCCGCCGGCGGGTGTCAGTGGACGGTCATCCCGCCGTCGACGACGAGCACCTGGCCCGTCATGAAGCTCGACGCCTCGCTGGCCAGGAACAGCGCGGGCGGCACCATCTCGGCGGGGTCGGCCATCCGCTCGATGAGCTGCGCCGACCACATGGCCCGCTGCACCTCCTCGGGGTTGTTGCGCACCATGTCGGTGTCGACCGTGCCCGGCGCCAGGGCGTTGACCCGGATGCCGTCGCCCGCCAGCTCGGCGGCCATCGAGCGTGTCATCTGCAGCAGGCCCGCCTTGGCGGTGACGTACATCGAGACGAAGGCGCCGTGGGTGAACGCCCCGGCGCTGATGACGTTGACCACCGCGGGGTGGGCGCTGGCCCGCAGGTGCGGCAGCGCGTGCTGCACCAGGAACACGGGCGCCCGCAGGTTGGCGTCGAACGACTTCTGCCACGCCTCGGGCGTGATGGCGCCGAGCGGCAGGGCCAGCGCGTTCGCCGCGTTGTTCACCACCACGTCGATGCCGCCGAACGCGGCCACGGTGGCGTCGACCAGAGCGGCGAGCGCGTCGAGGTCACCGACGTGGGTGGGAACGGCCAGCGCGGTGCCGCCGGCCGCGTCGATCTCGGCGGCGGCGCGCTCGCACGCATCGGCCTTGCGGCTGGCGATCACCACCCGGGCGCCCATCGCCGCGAGCCCGCCAGCCACGGCCCGGCCGATGCCCCGGCTGCCACCGGTCACGATGGCCACCCGGCCGGTCATGTCGAAGCGGCCCAGCAGCTCCTGACGGTCCATGCGCACGTCCCTCCTGCCCGTCGGTCGGTGCGCCACTCTGCCTCAGGGAATGAACTGCTCCTCCATCTCGGTGACGGTCCCGTCCTCGACGGTCAGCCAGAACGGGGTCGGCCACAGCCGCCCGTCGTCGGGGTACAGGTCGTCGGCGAGGGCGGCGGGCAGGTCGGCGAAGCCGATCGTCCGGGGCTCGAAGCCGGCGGTCCAGTCGAGCACGGTGATGGGCGCGCCCTCGGCCACCGGCAGCACCCGCAGCCGCGGGTTCTCGTTGACGATGTAGTAGTCGTTCGGCGGGGGGCCCGGCGGCGCGTCGGGGTCGTCCCTGTGGTAGGCCTCCTCGGCCTCGGCGCCGCCCAGGAACTGGATCAGGTCGAACTCGACGGTGCCGGCCGCCACGTCCAGCCCGGTCAGGTACACCGGGTGCCGGCCGTCGGCGAGCACCGGGTCGGTGGCCGACGGCGCGGTCGCCGGCTCGGCGGTGGTGGCGGGCTCCTCGGTGGCCGGCGCGGCCGTGGTGGGCGCCTGGGTGGCCGGCTCCTCGGTCGTCGCCGTGCGTTGGGCGCCGTCATCGTCGTCGTCGACGAAGACGACGGCCAGCACTGCGGCCAGCGCGATCGCCGCGACGCCGGCGGCGACGGCCATCCACGGGCGGCGCCGGTGCGCCGGTCGCCCGGCCCGGCCGTCGGTGGGGTGCTCGCGCGTCGGTCCGGCCGGCGGCCTGTCCTGCGTGCTCTGCGTGCTCATGGCGGCACCTCCTGGATCACCACCATCAGTGGACCCGCGCGCCGCCGGCCGCGCCAGAGGCGAAGGCCCACGCGGCGTGCGCCGGACGGCACCGATCAGCCCGGCTGGCGCCGGGCGGCGACGGCCCCACCGACCAGCAGGCCCGGGTCGGAGCGCTCAGCCGGGCGTCTCGGTGGCGGGCGCGAGGTAGTCCTCGAGCAGCGCGAACCGGAGGCCCGCCGCCTGCACCCGCTCCTTGACGACCTGCAGCTCCTGGACGAACGACGGGCGGAAGTGCATGAGCACGATGTCACCCGGCCGGAACTGCGGCACCTCGCGGAAGTCGACCGCGTCGCCGTTGACGGTCTGCTGCCAGAGCACCACCGCCCGCATGCCGCACGCGGCAGCGGCCCGGCTGGTGCTCTCGTCGTACTCGCCGTACGGGGGCCGGAACAGCACTGGCCGCCGGCCGTAGGCCTGCTCGATCAGCGCGGCGTTGCCGCAGATCTCGTCGCGCTGCGCCTGCTCGGACAGCGTCGTCATGTCGGGGTGGGTGCGCGAGTGGCTCTCGACCACGGCGCCCGGCAGCCCCGCGAACCACTCGGCGTCGGCCTCGACCGGCCCGTCCACGAGGAACAGGGTCGCCGGGATGCCGAGCTGGCGGAAGGCGGCCGCGGCCTGCGGCGTGCGGGTGTGCCCGTCGTCGATCGTGAGGAAGACGACCGGGTCGGTGGTGTCGACGCGGGTGATCACCGGCGCCGCGCCGGCCGGGGCGGGCAGCGCGGCGGCGGACGCCGGCCCCTGCCACACCCAGGGCGGCGGCGCGGCGGCCTGCTCCGCGGGCTCGTCGCGGACGGCCGGCCCGGCGGCCGGGGTGGACGCCCGGGTGGCGAGCCGGTCGCGCACCAGGTCGACGCCGGCCGACAGGGCGACGACCACCAGGCCGGCGGCCGCCAGCACAGCCAGCCGGCGCCGGCGCACCGTCCGCTCCCACGCGACGGGGTCGACCCTCGCACGCAGCCGGAGAGTGTTCCGTGCCCGGCCGGCCGGGTGGTGCATCCCACCCGGCCGCGCCGAGCCGCGACGTTCGTGCCGGGGGGCGGCCGGCTACCAGGGCGGGAGTGTGGCCAGAACGTGCTCGGCGGCCAGCAGGTACACGGGGTCGGGCCGGATCGCGTGCTCGCGGACGCAGGCCTCGGCGAACTTGACCGCGTGGGTGTCGCGGTGCGCCGCGGCCCGGGCCAGGATCTCCGCCGGGGCGGCGGCCGGTACTCCGGCCTCGTCGGGCGTCACCGGTCCGCCGGGCGGCGCGAACCCGGCGACGATGGCGGCGCCGACGTGCCACAGCTGGGCGTAGGCCGAGGCGACCCTCGGTGCCGGCAGGTAGGGCAGCAGCGTCCGCATGGCGGCGGCGGGCGTCACGGCGTGGATCGGCCCGACCACCACGGCCGGCTTGCGCAGCACGAGGCCGCAGAAGGCGGCGGTGAGGTCGCTGAGGGCCGCACCGGCGTCGCCGGGCGGGCCGAGCGCGGCGACCGCGTCCGGGAACGCGGGCAGCTCGCCGATCCGGGCGAACGTGCCCGCCTCGATCGGCGTCCACGGCTCGTCGGGACGGGGCACGCCGGCGATGGCCTCGTCGAGGCCCAGCGAGCCGCCCAGCTCCGGCCGCCCGGGAAGGGCCGTGAAGGTCGCAGCCCAGTACGCGAGGCCCCGGGCCAGTTCGGTGAGCAGCAGGTCGGGGGGTGGGCCCTCGCCGGGCAGCGCCCGCACGGCGTGGGCGGTGCGGAGCAGGCCGTGGGTCAGGCCGCCCGCGTAGCCGGGCAGCAGCCGGGGCACCCACCGCTGCAGCACCGCCGGCCAGTGCTGGTCGCGGAGCTGGCGGTCGAAGGCCGCCGCCCAGTCGGAGACCCGGGCGGGCTCGCCGAGGGCGGGCCGCCAGCTCGCCTCGTCGTCGGGGTCGATGCGGTCGTGGGTCGGTGGCGCGGCGATGGGCTCGTGGCCGGCCTTGTAGGCCTCGATCCACTCGGCCACCAGGTCGTCGTACCCGGCGCTGCTCAGCGCCTCCGCGCCCATCGGCCCGTGGAAGGCGAAGCCGGGCCCGTCGATGTAGGCGTAGCCGGCCAGCCGCTCGTGGGCGTCGCTCAGGGCGTCGATCCTCGTGATCATCGCGCTTCCTCCTCGGAAGTCGAACATTGGTGTTCAGTTTCTTGCTCGGGCAGGCTACCGTAACCCGAACAGAACTGTTCGACTTTCTTCGGAGGTCCTGATGAGCCAGACACGACGGTGGTGGGCGCTCGGCCTGCTCTGCCTCGCTCAGTTCATGGTGGTGCTCGACGTCACCGTGGTGAACGTGGCCCTGCCCGAGATCGGCCGGGATCTGGCGCTCGACCGGAGCGCCGCCACGTGGGTCTTCACCGCGTACACGCTGTGCTTCGGCGGCCTCCTGCTCCTCGGCGGCCGGCTCGCCGACGCCCTCGGCCGGCGCCGGGTCTTCCTCACGGGCCTGGCCCTGTTCACCCTCGCCTCGCTGGCCTCCGGACTGGCGGGCAGCGGCGGCGCGCTGATCGCCTCCCGCGCCGCGCAGGGCATCGGCGCGGCCATGCTGTCGCCCGCCGCGCTGTCGATCATCACCACCACCTTCCACGGCCCCGACCGCCACCGTGCCCTGGGCGTCTGGGCGGCCATCGGCGGGGCCGGCGCCGCGGTCGGCGTCCTGCTGGGCGGGGTGCTCACCTCGGGGCCCGGGTGGGAGTGGGTGTTCTTCGTCAACCTCCCCGTGGGCGCGGCGGTCGCGGCGGCGGTGCCTGCCGTCGTCGGGCGGCTGGGCGCCGGCGACCGGCCGCGGCGGCTCGATCTCCCGGGTGCCGTGACCGCCACCCTCGCCATCGGCCTCGTGATCTACGGCCTCGTCGAGGCCGGCGACGCGGGGTGGGGTGCCTCGACCACGCTGCTGGCCCTGGGGGCCGGCGCCGCCACTGCCGCCGCCTTCGTGCTCGTCGAGCGCCGGGCCACCGCGCCACTGGTGCCCGGCGACCTGGCCGCCCGGCGCACGGTCGTCACCGGCAACCTCGTGATGCTGGTCGCCTCGGCGCTGCTGCTCGCCGGGTTCTTCCTGTCGTCGCAGTACCTCCAGCACGTGCTGCGGCTGAGCCCGATGCGCACGGGCCTCACC
>DASTFE010000264.1:0-15341 GCA_035708905.1 Acidimicrobiales bacterium
CGGCAGTGCCGGAGGTGAGGGCGAGCAGGCCCCCACCTCCGGCCGGTGCTCCCTCAGCCGCCGTGACCGCAAGCCAGGAGGTTCGGGTCCTGGGTCTGCGGATTCAGGTGGAGTAGTCGGACCGCACCCGCGGTCGCCGCGTGGTGGATCGGTTGTGAAGGGTGTCGGCGGGGCCGGCGCGTGGGTGGGTCGGCGCCGGCCCCGCGGAGCTCGTACGGCCCTGTCAGTGGATGACGTTCTCCTGGGTCTGCGGGTTCAGGTACGGCAGCTTGCGGTCGCCGGCGCGGGCCCTGTCGCTGAGCAGCAGCGTGTCCACGCCCCGCAGGATGTCGTTGGCGTAGATGAAGCCGTTGTACCAGTAGGTCGACCAGGCGTTGCCGCCGTGGGGCCGGTAGTAGCCCACCTCGGCCTCGGCTTCGCTGGCGCCGGCGATCAGCGCGTCGACGTCGACCACCGTGGTGCCGCCGGTGTACGCGGCCGACACGAGCACGTTGCGCCCGCGGAGCGGGATGAAGTTGAAGTTGTGCATCGTGCAGGTGCCCGTCTCGGACCGCGGGATCTTGTAGTTGGTCAGCAGCTCGCCGGACTCGACCTCGACGAACCAGATGCGGCCCTGGTCGTCGTCCGGGTCGACGCAGCGGGCCGCGCCGCCGCCACCGGACTCGTCACCGAACGCGACGATCGTTCCGTCCCAGCTGAAGGTGGCCGAGTGCCACAGGTCGGTGTTGGCCTGGTTGACGACGGGGTCGTCGAAGCGCCACATCAGTTCGGGCGCCAGCGGGTCGCTGACGTCCCAGAGCTGCGACTCGCTCATGCACGCGGCGGCGAGGAGGTCGAGCTCGTCGAAGACGCTCATGTCGTGGCACGCCCTGAAGCTGAACGTCCCGGCGGCGCCGAGCGGGAACGTGGCGAGCTCGGTGCCCGGGTCGAGGGCGTGCTCGTGGACCACGGCGCCCGCCGGATCGCCCGTCGGCACCTCGACGATCGACACGTAGCCGTGCGGCTGGGCGCAGTTCGGCCCCAGCGCGGCGCCGCCGAGCGGATACGAGGACACGTACACGTAGACGGTGTCGCCCTGCGGCAGCAGCGTGTGGGTGTGGCTGCCGCAGTCGGTCGAGATCGATGCGACGAGCTCGGGCGCCGTGACGTCGCTGATGTCGAAGACGCGGATGCCCTCGAACATGCCGGGCGTCGCCGCCGTCACGTTGGTGCTGTCGCACGCGCCGTGGCTCTGCGGGCTGTCGATCGACTGGAACAGCAGGTCACCCCACACCGAGACGTCGCCCTGCGCCCCGTTGCAGAAGAAGTCGGTCACCACCTCGGGCTCGCCCGGCTCGGAGATGTCGATGATACGGAACCCGCGGTAGTTCCCGGCGATGGCGTAGTCGCCCCAGAAGGCGAGGTCGGACTGCGTGACGCCAGGCGCCGAGGCCGGGACGTTGGACATGAGCTTGACGTTCTGGCTGCGCAGGTCCGGGCCCGTCGCGCCCGGGCCGCCGTGGTCCTCCTCAGGGTCGTGGGCGCCGGCCGGCGAACCGGCGACGACCATCGAGACGGCAAGTGTCGACAACAACAGTGCACGCACCACGAGGCGCATGATCTCCCCCTTGATCGCCTGACGATGGCGGCGACGGGCGAGCACCCCCTACGTGAGACCCCTGTGACGGTCGCCCCGGCCCGGACCTGGTCGTCGCAACCGTCATCGCAGAGCGCGATACCTCCCCCGCACGCTGTGGCCAATTGAACCCTGCAGCTGCGCGATCTGTCAACGAGATGGGCAAGATCGCCCCGCAAGATGTCAGTTGAGTCCGCCAACAACGAAGCATTGTGCGGGACAACGCCGATGATTCGTGCTGCCGGCGGACGCACCGGTCAGTCGGGGTCCGTGCGTGACCTCCGTCCATCGACGTCCCTGCGACGTAGGCTCCGACAGACCTGCTGCGCACGCCCGCCAGGAGGAGGTCCGTCCTGTGCCCTACGTCTACGCCTTCGACCACCGCCACAAGCGGCCGCCAATGGAGATGAAGGACCTGCTCGGCGGCAAGGGCGCCAACCTGGCCGAGATGACCTCGGTGCTGAAGCTGCCCGTGCCGCCCGGCTTCACCATCACCACCGATGCCTGCCGCGACCACATGCGGGCCGGCTGGCCCACCGGTCTCACCGACGAGGTCGACCGGCACACCGGCCGCCTCGAGAAGGCGATGAAGCGGCGCCTGGGCGACCCGCAGGACCCCTTGCTCGTCAGCGTCCGGTCGGGGGCCAAGTTCTCGATGCCCGGGATGATGGACACGGTGCTCAACCTGGGCCTGAACGACCGCAGCGTGAAGGGCCTGGCCCGGGCCACGGCCGACGAGCGGTTCGCCTACGACTCGTACCGGCGGTTCATCGCCATGTACGGCCGCATCGTGCTCGGCGTCGACGGCGAGGCGTTCGACGAGCGGCTCGAGCGGGCCAAGGGCAACGCCCGTGTGACATCGGACGCCGACATGCCCGCCGAGGCCCTCAAGGACCTGTGCATCATCTACAAGAAGCTGGTCAAGGACCGCACCGGCCGGGCCTTCCCCCAGGACCCGAGGCGCCAGCTCCGCGGGGCGATCGAGGCGGTGTTCCGGTCGTGGGAGGGCGCCCGGGCCCGCGCCTACCGCGAGCGCGAGAAGATCCCCCACGACCTCGGCACCGCGGTGAACGTGCAGGTCATGGTGTTCGGCAACCGCGACGAGAAGTCGGGCACCGGCGTCGGGTTCACCCGCAACGCCGCCACGGGCGAGGACCGGCCCTACGGCGACTTCCTCGTGAACGCCCAGGGCGAGGACGTGGTGGCCGGCATCCGCAACACCGAGGACCTCGACGACCTCGGCAAGCACTTCCCGGGCGTCAAGGACGAGCTGCTCGGCATCTTCGCCCGCCTCGAGGCGCACTACCGCGACATGTGCGACACCGAGTTCACCATCGAGCAGGGCAAGCTCTGGATGCTGCAGACGCGGGTCGGCAAGCGCACCGGCCAGGCGGCGCTGCGCATGGCCGTCGAGATGACCAACCAGCGCCGCCGGGGCTGGCGGATCACCCGCGACGAGGCGCTGTCCCGCATCACCGAGAGCCACGTCGAGCAGGTTCTCCACCCCCAGTTCAAGACGAACGACGTGCAGGTCATCGCCACCGGCCTGGCGGCGTCACCCGGGGCGGCGGTGGGCGAGGTGCGCTTCACCGCCGACGCGGCCGCCGAGGCTGCGGCCGCGGGCACCGAGGTCATCCTCGTGCGCACCGAGACCTCGCCCGAGGACGTCCACGGCATGCACGCCTCCCAGGGCATCCTCACCGCCCGCGGCGGCCTGGTCAGCCACGCGGCCGTCGTCGCCCGGGGTTGGGGGATCCCGGCCGTCGTGGGCGCCGAGGCCGTGAAGATCTCGGGCTCGTCGTTCACCGCCAACGGCGTCACGGTCAACGAGGGCGACGTCATCTCGCTCGACGGCACGACCGGCCAGGTGGTGCTGGGCGAGGTCGAGCTGACGGTCAGCGAGGCCCCGCCCGAGCTCGAGACCATCCTCGGCTGGGCCGACAGCGTCCGCCACGGCAAGAACCGGCGCCGGGCCCGCATGGGGGTGCGGGCCAACGCCGACACCGGCGCCGACGCCGCCCGGGCGCGTGAGCTGGGCGCCGAGGGCATCGGGCTGTGCCGCACCGAGCACATGTTCCTCGGCGACGACCGCCTGCCGATCGTGCGCGAGATGATCCTGGCCGACACGGCCGACGGCGAGGCGGCCGCGCTCGAGAAGCTGCTGGCCGCCCAGCGGGCCGACTTCGCCGAGATCCTCGAGGCCATGGACGGCCTGCCGGTGACGGTGCGCCTGCTCGACCCGCCGCTGCACGAGTTCCTTCCCGGCATCGAGCACCTGCTGGTGCGCGAGGCCACGTCGTCGCTGACCGGCGAGGAGACCGAGCTGCTGGCGGCCGCCCGCTCGTGGCACGAGGTGAACCCGATGCTCGGCACCCGGGGAGTGCGGTTGGGCGTGATCAAGCCGGGGCTGTACGCCATGCAGGTGCGGGCGCTGGTCGAGGCGGCGCTCGACCGGGCCAAGGCGGGTGGCAAGCCCGTGGTCGAGATCATGATCCCGCTGACGGTGACCAGGGCCGAGATGGCCGAGGCCCGGGGCTGGGTCACCGAGGCCATCGCCGAGGCGCTGAAGGGCTCGCGGCGCCGGCTCGACATCACCATCGGCACGATGATCGAGACGCCGCGGGCCGCGGTACGAGCCGACGAGATCGCCGAGGTGGCCGACTTCTTCAGCTTCGGCACCAACGACCTGACCCAGATGGCCTTCGGCTTCAGCCGCGACGACGTCGAGGCCCGGGTGATGCCCCTCTACCTCGAGCGGGGGCTGCTGCGAGGCAACCCGTTCGAGTCGATCGACGTCGACGGCGTGGGCGACCTGGTCGCCACTGCGGTCGAGCGGGGGCGCCGCACCGAGCGCAACCTCAAGATGGGGGTGTGCGGCGAGCACGGGGGCGACCCGGCGTCGATCGCCTTCTTCCAGCGGGTGGGCCTCGACTACGTCTCGTGCTCGCCGTTCCGCGTGCCGGTGGCGCGGCTGGCCGCGGCGCAGGCCATCGTGGCCGGGGGCTGACCGATCCAGGCTGGCTCGGCCGCCCCACCAGCTGTCAGGGGGCGGTTCAGGAGCCGCGGAGGCGGGCAGATACACTCCAGCGAACCGAAGGGGAGTAGCCCTCAACGTGACTCATCGCCAATACGGTCGGCCGGCCACGCGCCCGAGCCCGCCCGGTGGGTCCGGCCCAGGCGGCGGGCAAGACCTTCGGCTGGAAGTCCCCGTGGCACACAGCCGGAGGTAACTGGTGTCCCTCTCGTCCCTCGCCGTGCTGGCGTCGGAATCGTCGTCCGGCTCGCGAGACAACTTCGCGAGCTTCGAGGTCGCGCCCTGGATCTGGGTGGCGTTCCTGGTGTTCGTCTCTGCGCTGCTGATCGGCGACCTGCTGCTCGTCCACCGCAAGCCGCACGCGCCGACCACCAAGGAGGCGGCGATCGAGTCGGCGGTCTGGATCGGCATCGGCCTGGCCTTCACCGGCGTGATGTTCGGTTGGCACGGCGGCCAGGCGGCGACCGAGTACATCTCGGGCTACCTGATCGAGAAGAGCCTGAGCGTCGACAACGTGTTCGTGTGGGCGCTGATCATGAGCTACTTCGCGGTGCCTCGCGAGTTCCAGTTCCGGGTGCTGTTCTGGGGCATCTTCGGCGCGCTGGTGCTGCGGTTCGTGTTCATCTTCGCCGGCGTCGCCCTGCTCGAGCGCTTCGACTGGATGCTGTTCGTGTTCGGCGGCTTCCTGCTGGTCACGGCCGTGCGCATGGTCAGGCACAAGGACGACGAGGAGGTGCATCCCGAGCACAACCCGGTGCTGCGGCTCGTGCGCCGCGTCATCCCCTCGACCACCGAGTACGACGGCCAGAAGATGTTCGTGCGCCACCGCGGCAAGCTGCTGGCCACGCCGCTGTTCGCCGTGCTCATCGTCATCGAGACGACCGACGTGGTGTTCGCCGTCGACTCGATCCCCGCCATCCTGGCGGTCAGCCGCGAGCAGTTCATCGTCTTCAGCTCGAACGCCTTCGCCATCCTGGGGCTGCGGGCGCTGTACTTCCTGCTCGCCGACCTGCGGGAGAAGTTCAGCCTGCTGCAGCAGGGGCTGGCGGTCATCCTGGCCTACGTCGGCGTCAAGATGCTGATCGCCGAGTGGTACCACATCCCCACCGTCATCAGCCTCGGGGTCATCGCCGTCGTGCTGACCGTGGCGATCTGGCTGTCGATCCGCCGAGACGCCCGCGCGCACCCCGCCGCCGTCGGCACCCCCGCAGGGCCGATGCCTGTCGAGCCCTCCGGCAACGGCTCGCCGGTCGCTGCGCAAGGCGACGGCGGCGCGGCGCCCCCCGCGGCCGGCACCACGGGCGCCGGGGCGACCGGGCCGGGCGCCGGGGGCCAGCCGACCGAGTGACGCGCCCGGCGGGGCGGCGGCCGCACCGGGCCACCGCCCCGCCGGCGTCACGGCGGTTGGGTGTCACCAACCGCAGCGGGCGACCCGCTCGCCGTCGCCGGGAAGGTTGTCGACCTGCTCGTCGCGCTCAGGTGGTGGCGGCGTAGACGACGATCGACCGCCGGAGCGGCGGCGGCTCGGGGCCGAGCAGGTCGAGCGCCCGCTCGGTGACGCGCTCGCGCGTGTCGTGGCCAGCCGTCGCCAGGAAGGGCGCCACCTGCGCCATCCCGAGGCGCCAGGCGACGAGCTGAGCGGGCGTCAGGTCGGGCATGTCGACCACCGTGCGGCGCGCTCCGCCGGGCGGCAGGCCGGCCGCAGCGGCGGCCGCCGCCATGCCCTCGGTGGTGGCGAGCTGGGCCGTCACCGTCGCCCGCATGGCGTCGTACCAGGGTTCGGCCCGCCACCCGCACTCGGCGGCCGCCTGGTCGACCGCCCGCTTGACCGGGTGGTCGTCGTCGGCCGCGTACGCCGCGGCCAGCACCGGCGAGCCGGGCCGGCACACCCGCCGCGCCTCGCGGAAGCCGGCGACCGGGTCGGGCAGGTGGTTGAGCGAGAACGCGGCGACCACGCCGTCGACCGTGGCGTCGCCGAGGGGCAGGGCGGTGGCCTCGCCGGCGATGGCGCCGACGACCGGGGCCCGGTGGGCCCGGAGCATCGGCGGCGCCAGGTCCACCGCCACGGCCCGCCCGCCGGCGGCGACCACCGCCAGCGAGGCGGCGCCCGTGCCGGCGCCGACGTCGACGACGGTGCGCCCGGCCAGCGGCACCGGGCTGGCGGCGACCAGGGCGGCGGCCAGGCGGTCGTACACCAGCGCCGGTCCCGTCGACCAGGCGGCACCCGTGCGGCCGTAGGCGCCGGCCACCTCGGCCAGGAAGCGGCGGCGGTCCTGGGCGGTGGTCACAGCCGCCGGGCCCCCTCGCGCGCCCGATCGGTCCACCAGCCCAGCTCGGCCTCGTCGCCCAGCGCCTTCTCCCACCCGAACTGCACGAGCGCGCCCAGCAGGCTCAGCTCGAGTTGGCGGTCCCACCAGCCGGCGGTGTCGACGCCGTGGCGGGCGAGCGCGTGGCGGAACCGGTCGATCGCCGCCTCCTTCGGCTCGGGCAGGCGGGCGCGGTTGATGGCCAGGTACCAGCCGAGCTCGTGGCAGGCCGGCCCCTCGCCGGGGTAGGCGCAGTCGAGCAGGATCGTGCGCCCGTCGGGACGGGTGCCGAGGTTGCCCATCTTCCAGTCGCCGTGCAGGAAGGTCGACGGCGTCGTGGCCAGCGCGGCGGACAGCAGCCCCGGCTCGCGGCGGATCGCATCCACTGCGCCGCGCACGTCGGCCGGCGCCCGCTCGGCGAAGGCCCGCCACCCCTGGTCGGCGAGGGCGGGCACCTGGTGGGGCCAGCCGCGCTCGGCCTCGCAGGCGAGCATGCCGGGGCCGAAGAACGACCAGCGGAGGGTCGGCGGGGTCAGCCCGACGTCGTCGGTGAAGCCCCAGAAGCGGGCCGACATCTCGGCCATGCGGTCGACGAAGGCGGCGTGCTCGTGGGCGGAGACGGGGTCATCGCCCTCGGGCACCAGGTGCTCGCCCACGTCGTGCATGAGCAGCGCCGCCCCCCACCCGTTGCGCCCGAAGCCGCGGGCGGCGCCCACCACGGCGTGGTCGAGCGACGGCGGAAGGGCGTCGAGCAGCCCGCACGCCCACACCGTCACCTGGCGGCAGGCGAGGTCGCCGAGGGAGCGGGCGATCCAGTCGCCGTCGACGTGCATGACCTTGAGCACGTAGCGCTCGCCGCCGATCTCCACCCGCTCGAAGGCCGACCCCGACTTGCCGTCGGCGTTCCGGAACGGCTGCCGGGCCGTGGCGCCGGCCACCAGCTCGTCGACGCTGGTGACGACGGCGCGGGGCGTGCGCTCGGCGGTCGCCGCCGTGCCGGCGATGGATGTCCTGCCCATGTCGCCACCTCCGCTCCGGCACAGCTTGCCAGGGAGGGCCGCGCACGGCGAGGGGTGGCCACCGGAGCCGCCGCGCTCCGATGGCCACCCCGCGAGCTGCCGGGCCGCCAGGGGGTCAGGCGGCCCGGCGGTAGCGCCGCACGGCGAGCGGGCCGAACACCGCCACGATGCCGAGCGACCAGGCGACCGAGGCCGCCACGCCCCACCCGACCGGCTGGCCGAGCACCAGGTCGCGGGCTGCGTCCACGGTGATGCTGACCGGCTGGTGGTCGGCGAACACCTGCAGCCAGCCGGGCATGAACGACGGGTCGACGAAGGCCGACGACGCGAACGTCAGCGGGAACAGCATGGGGAAGATCGCCGCCTGCGCCGCCTCGCCGTTGGGCGCGCCGAGGCCGATGGTCGCCACCATCCACGACAGGGCGAAGGCGAACAGCAGCACCAGCGCCAGGGCGGCCAGGTAGGCGGGCACCCCGCCGTGGATGCGGAAGCCGACGGCGAACCCGACGCCCGTGAGCAGCACCACCACGAAGACGTTGCGCACGGAGTCGGCGAGGGTGCGCCCCGCCAGCACGGCCGAGCGGGCCATGGGCAGCGAGCGGAAGCGCTCGATCAGGCCCTTGGCCATGTCCTCGGCCAAGCCGATGCCGGTGCCGGCGGCACCGAAGACGGCGGTCTGCACGAAGATGCCGGGCATCAGGTAGTCGACGTAGTCGACGCTCGGGTCGGACAGCACGATCGAGTTGCCGAACACGTAGCGGAACAGCAGCACGAACATGACGGGCTGGATGGTCGAGAACACCAGCAGCTGGGGCAGCCGCACGTAGGCGAGCAGGTTGCGCCAGGTGACGGCGAGGGCGTCGCCGACGGCGTGGCCCCGACGGGCCGGGGAGGGTTGCGGCAACCGAGCGGCGGGCGGGGCGACGGGCACGGTGGCGGTGGCGGTCATGCGGCACCTCGCTGCTCTGCGGTGGGGTTCGCGTCGCGGCCGGCGCCGGCGCTGTCGGCATCGGCCCGGTGGCCCGTGAGCGACAGGAAGACGTCGTCGAGGCTGGGCTCGCGCACGGTCAGCCCGGCGACGGCCAGGTCGGCGTCGTCGAGCGTGCGCAGCACCTCGACGAGCGCCCGCGGCCCGTCGTCGACGGCCAGCTCGAGCGCGCTGCCGTCGACCTGGGCGTCGAGGCCGAGGCGCGCTCCGATCTGGGCGCCGGCTCGCCGGGCGGCGGCGGGGTCGGCGACGGTGATCTCGACGACCGTGCCGCCGAGGCCGGCCTTGAGGTGGGCGGGCGCGCCCTCGGCGATCACCTGCCCGTGGTCGATGACCGCGAGATGGTCGGCCAGGCGGTCGGCCTCCTCGAGGTACTGGGTGGTGAGCAGCACCGTGGTGCCCTCGGCGACCAGCTCGTCGATGACCTGCCACAGGTCGCTGCGGCTGGCGGGGTCGAGGCCTGTGGTGGGCTCGTCGAGGAACAGCACGGGCGGCCGGTGCACCAGCGCGGCGGCCAGGTCGAGGCGGCGCCGCATGCCGCCCGAGTAGGTCCTGGCCGGGCGGTCGGCGGCCTCGGTCAGGCCGAACCGGTCGAGCAGATCGTCGGCGCGGGCGCGGATGCCGGCCGATGGCAGGTGGGTGAGCCGGCCCACGAGGCGCAGGTTCTCGCGCCCCGTCAGGTTCTCGTCGACGGCCGCGTACTGGCCGGCCAACCCGATGGACTCGCGGACGGCCTGGGGATCGCGGGTGACGTCGACGCCCAGCACCTCGGCGTGGCCGCCGTCGGGCTGCAGGATCGTGGTGAGGATGCGCACGGCGGTGGTCTTGCCGGCGCCGTTGGGGCCGAGCAGGCCGAGCACCGTGCCGGGCGCGACCGCCAGGTCGACGCCGCGCAGCGCCTCGACGGCACCGAAGCGCTTCGTGAGGCCCTCGACCCGGATGGCCGGGGTGTGCCCGGTCGCGCCGCCGGGCGTTGGGATGGGGGATGTCATGGCGACGAGCCTCGCGCTTATGCTTGATCAGAGTCAACGATCTTTTCGGTTAGACCTTTGGTTCGGGACAAACGATCGCCGGCCCGGGTACCATGCAGCCCGTGGACCGGGACGAGGCGGCGAGGCACATCACCGAGTCGGTGACCGCGCTGTTCTTCTCCGCGGAGAACCAGGCCCGGTTCCACGGCGCCGCCGACGAGCTGGGCATCTCGCCGCCGATGCTCAAAGCTCTGCTCGAGCTGCGTCCCGGCGACGCGGTGGCCATGCGCGACCTGGCCGAGCGGTGGCAGTGCGACGCGTCGTTCGTGACTGTCACCTGCGACGGCCTCGAGGCGCGCGGGCTCGTCCGGCGCCGTGTCGCCGACCACGACCGCCGGGTCCGGATGGTCGAGCTGACCCCCGAGGGCGCCGAGGCGCTCGACTGGGCGGCCGGCGAGGTGTTCGGCCCGCGCGCCGGCTTCGACGCGCTCACGGCCGACGAGCAGGTCACGCTGGCGACGCTGCTGCGCAAGCTGGCCGACGCCCAGGCCCGTCACGACGAGGCCCTGCTCGACCAGCCCGGCGTGCGGGCCATGGCCCGACGCCTGCAGGCGCAGCGCACCCGCGAGTTCCGCCACGGCCGCGGCGGCCGGTGGGGCGGCGGCCGCCGGGGCGAGGGGCGCGGCGACGTCGGCGACGCCGCGGACGCACCCGGCGGCGACGACGTGGTCGGCGCGGGGGCCGGTGACGGTCCGGCCGGCGGAGGCTGGAGAGAGCACTTCGAGGTGCACCGGCGCGAGATCCGCACCCTCAAGGACGAGCTGGCCCGCCTCAGCGCCGAGCTGAAGGTGCAGGCCCGCCGGCCGGTCGACGAGGCCAAAGTGGCCAAGGCCCAGGTGAAGGCCGAGGCCAAGGCGGCCAAGGCCGAGGTGAAGGCCGAGGCCAAGGCGGCCCGCGACGAGGTGGTCGACCGTCTCAGGGGCGGCGGCTCCCGCCGGTAACCTCGCCGGCGATGGGCATCCACGACGAAGACGTCGCTGCGGTACGGGCGGCGTCCGACATCGTGCAGATCGTCAGCGAGTACACACCGCTGCGCCGGGTCGGTCGGCAGTGGACCGGACTGTGCCCGTTCCACTCCGAGAAGACGCCCTCGTTCTCGGTGAACGCCAACGAGAACGTCTTCTACTGCTTCGGGTGCCAGGCCAAGGGCGACGTCATCGACTTCGTCATGGAGAAGGAGCAGGTCGACTTCCCGGCCGCGGTCGAGCGGCTGGCGGCGCGGACCAACATCACGCTGCGCTACACCGACCGCGACGAGGGCGAGGGCCGCAAGCGCCGGGCCCGGCTGGTCGACGTCGTCACGCGAGCGGCCGCGTGGTACCACGAGCGGCTCGTGTCGGGACCCGACGCCGGCGCCGCCCGCCGCTACCTGCGCGAGCGGGGCTTCGACGGCGAGGTCGTGCGCGACTTCCAGATCGGCTGGGCACCCGACGCCTGGGACGCGCTCACCCGCGCGCTGCGGCTCGACCGCGAGACGGCCGAGGCCACCGGCCTGGCCCGGCTCAACAGCCGGGGGCGGCTCAACGACCACTTCCGGGCCCGCATCATGTTCCCCATCCACGACGACCGGGGCGACCCGATCAGCTTCGGCGGGCGCATCCTGCCGGGGGGCGAGGGGCCGGGGAACCAGGGCAAGTACAAGAACACGACCGAGACGCCGCTCTACAACAAGTCCAAGGTGCTGTACGGGCTCGACCGGGCCAAGACGTCGATCGTCACGGCCGGCACCGCCGTCATCTGCGAGGGCTACACCGACGTGATCGGCTTCCACCGGTCGGGCGTGCCCCTGGCGGTGGCGACGTGCGGCACGGCGCTGACCGACGACCACGTGCGCCTGCTCACCCGGTTCTCGGCGCAGCGGCTGGTGCTCGCCTTCGACGCCGACAGCGCCGGGCAGGCGGCCGCCGACCGGTTCTACCGCTGGGAGCGCGAGCACGACCTCGAGGTGGCCGTCGCCGACCTGCCGCCCGGGCAGGACCCGGCCGACGTCGCCGCCACCGACCCCGCCCGCCTCGCCGCCGCGGTCGAGCGGGCCACGCCGTTCCTGCGGTTCCGGCTCGACCGGGCGTTCGCCGCCGCGGACCTGGCCACCAACGAGGGCCGGGCCCGGGCCGCCGAGCGGGCGCTCGAGATCGTCGCCGAGCACCCGACCGAGCTGGTGCGCGACCAGTACCTGATGGACGTGGCGTCGCGCTGCCGCGTCGAGCCCGACCGGCTGCGGGTGCTGCTCGAGGAGGTCCGGCGGCGACCGGCGCGCGGCGGTGCCGCGGCCGGTGGGCGCGGCCGTGGCCGGGGTCACGGCGCCGGAGGCTCCGGGCGGCGCGACGGCGATCGCGGGCCCGCCGCCCGGTCGGCCGGGCGCCGCGACGACCTGCCGCCTCACCCGGCCGACGCCGAGCCGCCGTGGCTCGCGGCTGCGGGCGCCGGCCGAGCGGTCGACAACCGGCCGGACGACCTGGCGGTCGGCGACGCGCCGGGGGCGGTGACCGCGTCCGGCGGGCTCGGCGCGCGTGGCGGGCGTGACGGCCGCGCCGGTGCGCAGGCCGGCATCGCGTCCCGCCGAGCCGGTCCGGCGCTCGAGGTGCTGCGCCACGCCGTCCATGCGCCGGAGGAGGTCGGCCAGTGGCTCGATGCCGCGCTGTTCGACGATCCCGTGCACCGGGCCGCGTTCCAGGCGCTGGTCGACGCCGACACCCACGCCGACGCCCTGGCCGCCGCCGAGCCCGAGGTGGCCGACCTGCTCGCCCGGCTGCTGGTGGCCGAGCCGACCTCCGAGCCCTTCGACGCCGTGCGGCTGCTGTGCATGGACGTCGCCCGCCGGCAGATCGCGGCCGTCCGCCTGGCCGCCGGTGACGCGGACGTCACTCGCGCGCTCACCGATCTCGTCGAGCTGACCCGCATCAGCGACGGTCTGCGCAACCCCCGGACGGCGGCCGATTCGGCCGACCGGTTGCTAGCCTGGCTGGCGGAAAGGGTTGGAGACGGGGGATGACCGACGTGCCATCGACGCTCGACACATGGAACAGCTCGGTCGAGGCCGAGCTGACCAAGCTCGTCGAGCGGGCCCGTGCCTCCGGTCGCCTCAGCCAGCACGAACTGGTGCGGGCGCTCGCGCACATCGAGATCACCCCCGAGGTGCTCGCCGAGGTCTACCGGCGCTGCCGCGCGGCCGGCGTCGAGGTCGAAGAGACCGACGACCTCGACGACCTCGACCTGGGCGACGGGCTCCCGGGCACCGGCGGCGCCGACCTCGTGGTCGAGCGTGACGGCTCGGCGGCCGTGGTGCTGCTGTCCGACGCCGACGCCGTCGCCTCCCGCACCGGCGACCGGGCCCACCACCGGCGCCTGTCCTCGGCCGTACGCCGCCGGTCGCGCCTCAACGCCGCCCAGGCCACCGAGCGGGGTGCCGCCGGCACCTCCGATCCCGTGCGCATGTACCTGCGCGAGATCGGCCGCGTGCCGCTGCTGGTGGCCGCCGAAGAGGTCGACCTGGCCAAGCGCATCGAGGCCGGCGTCGAGGCGTCGGTCCGGCTCGCCGAGCTCGAGGCGGCGGGCACACTCGGCGAGCTCGACCCCGACGAGGCGGCCCGGCTGCAGGCGCTCGCCGACGACGGCGACGACGCCAAGAGCGGCCTCATCCAGGCCAACCTGCGCCTGGTCGTGTCGATCGCCAAGCGCTACGTCGGGCGCGGCATGCAGCTCCTCGACCTCATCCAAGAGGGCAACATGGGGCTGATGCGGGCGGTCGAGAAGTTCGACTACACCAAGGGCTTCAAGTTCTCGACGTACGCCACGTGGTGGATCCGCCAGGCGATCACCCGCTCGATCGCCGACCAGGCCCGCACGATTCGCATCCCCGTGCACATGGTCGAGTCGATCAACCGGGTGCACCGGGTGCAGCGCCAGATGGTGCAGCAGCTCGAGCGCGACCCCACGGTCGACGAGCTGGCCGCCGAGGTGGGCATGACGGCCGACCGGGTGCGCGAGATCCAGCGCATCTCGCTCGACCCGTTGTCGCTCGACTCGCCCGTGGGCGAGGAAGACGACTCGTACCTCGCCGACTTCATAAAGGACGACGGCGCGGAAGAGCCCG
Source organism: Acidimicrobiales bacterium (assembly GCA_035708905.1). GTDB lineage: Bacteria > Actinomycetota > Acidimicrobiia > Acidimicrobiales > VFJN01 > ZC4RG19. The sequence goes on from DASTFE010000264.1 coordinate 14,087, forward strand.
ACGACGTCGCCACCCGGCAGATGCTGCAGAACGAGGTGCGCAACGTGCTGGGCGAGCTGAACGACCGCGAGAAGGACGTGGTCATCATGCGGTTCGGGCTCGACGACGAGCAGCCCCGCACGCTCGAAGAGGTGGGCAAGCACTTCGGCGTGACCCGCGAGCGCATCCGCCAGATCGAGTCGAAGACGCTGGCCAAGCTGCGCCACCCCCACCGCTCGCAGAAGCTGCGCGAGTACCTCGAAGGCGCCTGAGCCCTCGCGGGCAGGCGCCTTCGGTGTCACACCCCGCCGCCACCATGGTGGGGTGGGATACAGGGGCAAGGTGGCCGAGCAGGCCCGGGCGCGAGAGCTGCGGGCTCAGGCATGGACGCTGAACGAGATCGCGGCCGAGCTCGGCGTCGCCCGCAGCTCGGTCAGCCTGTGGGTCCGAGACGTGGGCTTCGACGAGTCGGTGCGTGCCGCGCGTGCCGGCGCCAACCGGAACGCCGGTGCCCGCCGGCGCGGTCCCAACGCCTTGGCGCGCCGCAGGCAGCACGAGATCGACCGGCTGATGGCGGAAGGTCGCGAGGCCATCGGGTCCATGTCGGATCGAGACCTGCTCATCGCCGGCACAGCCCTGTACGCGGGCGAGGGCGCGAAGGCCGACGGCTCGGTCGTGTTCGCCAACAGCGACGTGCGCATGGTCGTGTTGTTCCTCCGCTACCTGCGCAGGTTCTTCGAGGTCGACGAGACGCGGCTCCGGGCGCGGCTGTACCTCCACCAGGGCCTCGACCTCGCCGCCGCCGTCGCGTTCTGGTCGCAGGCCACCGGCATCCCGCCCGCGCAGTTCAGCAAGCCCTACCGCGCGGTGCCCGATGTCTCCATCCGACACTCGAAGCACACGATGGGGTGCCTGTACGTCAAGTACTCGTGCTCGCGGACGCACAGGGCGATCACCGGGCTCATGGCCGGCCTGCTAGCCTGACCCAACCACAATCCGGGGTAGCACAATCGGCAGTGCGGCTCCCTGTTAAGGAGATGGTTGTGGGTTCGAGTCCCACCCCCGGAGCCATCGCGACCTGGGCCTGTAGCTCAGTGGTCAGAGCAGGCGACTCATAATCGCTAGGTCGTGGGTTCGATCCCCACCGGGCCCACGGTGTGTCCCGAGTCATCCGGGACGGTTCTCATCGACGACATCGTCTTCCTCGGTCCTGACGTTGCGCTCGTCCCGAGGCCGCGGTGACGGGCGACGTCGCCGCCGCGGACTACGCGTCGCG
>DASTFE010000265.1:0-3580 GCA_035708905.1 Acidimicrobiales bacterium
GTCGCCGGCGCCGGCGACGACACCGGGCTCGCCCGCCGGCTACGCGAGGTCGCCGGGCGGGCGGCAGGTGGCGACGCGCCGGCGCCGGGGCGCCCGGCAGCCGCCGACCTCGGCGCCGCGGTGCGCGTCGCCATCGATCACGGCGACGCCGCCGACCTGGCCGACAAGGCGAGCCGGGCGGCCCAGGCGCTGGAGACCGCCGACCCGGCGGTGTGGCGGGCACTGCGTGCCCGCGGCGTGTTCCTCGGCCGCGACCGCCCGGCCAAGGTCGCCTTCCTCTACACCGGCCAGGGCTCCCAGTACGTCAACATGCTGAAGACCCTGCGCGAGCGGGAACCGGTCGTCGCCGAGACGTTCGCAGAGGCGGACCGGGTGATGCCGCCGCTGCTGGGCCGGCCGCTCACCGAGTTCGTCTTCATCGACGAGAGCGACGCCGAGGCGGTCGCCCGGCTCGAGCAGCAGCTGCTGCAGACCGAGATCACCCAGCCCGCCGTGCTGGCGACCGACATCGCCCTCACCCGGCTCCTGGCCGTGCACGGCATCACCCCCGACATCGTGATGGGCCACAGCCTCGGGGAGTACGGCGCCCTGGTCGCGGCCGGCGCCCTCTCGTTCGAGGCCGCGCTCGAGGCCGTGAGCGCGCGCGGCAGCGAGATGGCCCACCTGGAGATCGAGGACAACGGCGCGATGGCGGCCGTCCTCGCGCCGCTCGACGAGATCGAACGGATCGTCGGCTCGGTCGACGGCTACGTCGTCATCGCCAACGTCAACAGCACCAGCCAGGCGGTGATCGGCGGCGCCACCGCCGCCGTCGAGGCGGCCATGGCCGCGTTCGCCGCCGCGGGCCACACCGCCGTGCGGCTGCCCGTCAGCCACGCGTTCCACACCTCGATCGTGGCGCCGGCCAGCGAGCCGCTGCGACGGGCGCTCCTGCGGCTCGACCTCACGTCACCGGCGCTGCCCGTCGTCGCCAACGTCGACGGCGAGCTGTACCCGATGGGCCCGGAGGCGCAGGGCCGCATGCTCGACCTCCTCGCCCGCCAGGTCGCGTCGCCGGTCCAGTTCGTGAAGGGCCTCCACACCTTGTACGAGCAGGGAGCCCGTGTCTTCGTCGAGGTCGGCCCGAAGCGGGCTCTCCACGGCTTCGTCGAGGATGTTCTCGGTAGGGCGCACGACGACGTGGTCGCGTTGTTCACCAACCACCCCAAGCAGGGAGACATCGTGGCGTTCAACCAGGCGCTGTGCGGGCTGTACGCCGCGGGGCACGGCACCCCGGCGGAGGCGGGCACGGGCGCGACGGGGACGCCCGCTCCCCCGGCGGCCCCCGCCAGCACGGTCGGGGCGCCCACCACCGCCATCGCCGCCGCCACGCCGGCGGGCGCCGTGCCCGCCGTCGCCACGATGCCCGACGACCGCTACGTCGAGCTCGGACGCCTGCTGGCCGACTTCCTCGAGCGCAGCCGGTCGGTCTGGGAGGGACCGTCACCCGCACCGGTGACCAGTCCCCAGCCGGTCTCGGCCGGCCCGTCCGAGCCCGTGGTCATCACGGGCGCAGCGCTCGGTCTCCCCGGCACCGAGCGGGTGTTCGACGACCGCAACCTCGCCCGGATCCTCGCCGGGCAGCAGTTCATCGACCTGATCCCCGGATCGCTGCGGCAGGCGGTGGCCGACAAGCACATCACCCGCCTCGTCAAGAGCGAGGACGGTGCCCGCTTCGACACCATCGACAGCGTCGACGACGTCATCAAGCTGGCCGCCCGCGCCGGCGCCCTCGATGTCGTCGAGGAGTTCGGCATCGACCCCGACCGCGACAGTGCCCTGGACGACTGCACGCGGCTGGCGATCGGCGCCGGCTTCGACGCGCTCCGCGACGCCGGCATCCCCCTGGTGCTCCGCTACAAGACGACCTCGGTCGGCACCAGGCTCCCCGAGCGGTGGGGCCTGCCCGACGCCCTGCGCGACGACACGGGCGTGATCTTCGCCTCGGCGTTCCCCGGCGCCGGCGAGCTCGCCCGCGACGTCGAGCGGTACACCGCCGACCGCCTCCGCCGGGAGGAGCTGGCGACGTTGCGTGCCGTGCGGAGCCGAATCGGCGCCGGCGAGGCGGCCGCGGAGATCGACCGACGGATCGGTGAGGTCGAGGCCGCGGTCGAGGCCGATCCGTTCGAGTTCGACCGGCGCTTCCTGTTCAGGATCCTGTCGATGGGACACTCGCAGTTCGCCGAGATCATCGGCGCCCGGGGCCCGAACACCCAGGTGAACGCCGCCTGCGCCAGCACCACCCAGGCCGTCGCCCTGGCCGAGGACTGGATCCGAGCCGGTCGGTGCCGCAGGGTCGTCGTCGTCGCCGCCGACAACGTGACCTCCGACTCGCTGCTGGGGTGGATGGGCGCCGGCTTCCTCGCCACGGGCGCCGCCGCCACCGACGAGGCCGTCGAGGAGGCCGCGGTCCCCTTCGACAACCGCCGCCACGGGATGCTCCTCGGCATGGGCGCGGCGGCCATCGTGGTCGAGTCGGCCGGCGCCGCCCGTGAGCGGGGCGTCCAGCCGGTCTGCGAGGTGCTGGCCACGGTCACGGCCAACAGCGCCTTCCACGGCACGAAGCTGGACGTCGACCACATCTCGGCCGTCATGGAGGACCTCCTCGCCCAGGCCGAGGCCCGGGGCGTCGACCGCCAGGCCATCGCCCCCGAGACCGTGTTCGTCTCCCACGAGACCTACACGCCGGCGCGCGGCGGCAGCGCCCAGGCCGAGATCAGCGCCCTGCGGACGGTGTTCGGGCCCGGCGCCGATCGGGTGGTGATCGCCAACACCAAGGGCTTCACGGGGCACCCGATGGGGGTCGGCATCGAGGACGTGGTCGCCATCAAGGCGCTCGAGACGGGGATCGTGCCGCCGGTGCCGAACTTCAAGGAGGTCGATCCGTCGCTCGGCCGGCTCAACCTGTCGATCGGCGGCGCGTACCCCGTGCGGTACGCGCTGCGTCTGGCGGCGGGGTTCGGGTCGCAGATCAGCATGGTGCTCCTGCGCTGGACGCCCGTCCCCGACGGCGCCCATCGCGGGCCAGAGGAGCTGGGCTACGAGTACCGCATCGTCGACCCGCCGGCCTGGCGGCGGTGGCTGTCGACCGTCAGCGGCGCCGGCGACGCCCAGCTCGAGGTCGTCCAGCGGCGGCTGAGGGTCGTCGACGCCGGGGCGGCGCCCCGCAGGGAGGCGCTCGCCGCGGCCACGACCGATGTCGCCGCCCCGGCCGCGGTGGTGGAGCCCGTCGCGGCACCGCCCCGCGTCGAGCCGGAGGTTCCGCCCGCCGAGCCCGCGGTCGCCGAGCCCGAGCCGGCACTGCCGGTCATGGAGCCGCAGCCGGAGCCCGGGGTCGCCTCGGCCGAGGGCGAGCGCGCGGTGGCCGAACCCGAGCCGGAGCCCGCGGTCGTCGCGGCCGAGCCGGCGGCGCCCGAACGGGACGTCGAGGTCGAGGTCCTCGCCGTGGTGGCCGACAAGACCGGCGACCCCGCCGACATGCTCGACCTCGACCTCGACCTGGAAGCCGACCTCGGCATCGACACCGTCAAGCAGGCCGAGG
>DASTFE010000266.1:0-2558 GCA_035708905.1 Acidimicrobiales bacterium
TCTCCGGCAGCACCTCGGTGCCGGCGATCTCGATGAAGCTGGCGAACAGGGCGACCGCCGCGATCACGGCCGAGCCGATGGCGAAGCCCTTGGTCACGGCCTTGGTGGTGTTGCCCACGGCGTCGAGGCCGACCATGACCCGCTCGGGCTCGCCGTGGAACTCGCCGGTCATCTCGGCGATGCCGGCCGCGTTGTCGGCCACCGGCCCGAAGGTGTCCTCGGACACGACCACGCCGGTGGTGGCGAGCATGCCCATGCCGGTGAGCGCCACGAGGTACAGCGTGAACGCCGTCTCGCCTCCGCCGAGGCCGATGGCCGTGCCCAGGGCGACGGCGATGGCCACGATGGCCCACACCGACGACTCGAGGCCCGACGAGGTGCCGGACAGCACCGTGGTGGCGGGCCCGGTCTCGGCCGCGTCGGCGATCTCGCGGACCGGCTTGGTCTCGGTGGACGTGAAGTACTCGGTGATGCGGCTGACCACCTGGGCCAGGATCAGACCGATGACCACGGCGCCGAACATGCGCCAGCCGACGTTGTCGATCAGGCCGTCGGGGTTGCCGATGTAGATCAGGGCGGTGGCCAGGGTGCCCACCACGGTGAGCACACCCGCGGTCAGGAAGCCGCGGTTGATGGGCGCCATGGCCGAGCGATCGTTGCCGCGGGCGCGCACCATGAACACGCCGACGATCGACGCGAGCACGCCCACGGCCCGGGCGGCCAGCGGGAACAGGGCGCCCGCCGCCCACAGCTCGGGGTTGTCGGGGAAGATGCGCTGGAAGGCCGGCACGCCCAGGATGATCGAGGCGACGAGGGTGACCTCGTACGACTCGAACAGGTCGGCCGCCATGCCGGCGCAGTCGCCGACGTTGTCGCCCACGTTGTCGGCGATGGTGGCCGGGTTGCGGGGGTCGTCCTCGGGGATGCCGGCCTCGACCTTGCCCACCAGGTCGGCGCCGACGTCGGCCGCCTTGGTGAAGATGCCGCCGCCGACCCGCAGGAACAGGGCGAGCAGCGAGCCGCCGAAGCCGAAGCCGACGAGGATGGCCGAGCTCGTGTTCTGGAAGACCATCATGATCAGCGTGGCGCCGATCAGGCCCAGGCCGACGCAGAACATGCCCGCGACGCCGCCGGTGCGGAAGGCCACCTGCAGGGCCGGGGCCAGCTCGCCCGTGCGGGCCGCGGCCGCGGTGCGCACGTTGCCCCGGACGGCCAGGCCCATGCCGATGAAGCCGGTGAGGCCGGACATGAGGCAGCCGGCGAGGAAGGCCAGCGTGCGGAACGAGCCCGACTGCGCGAACGACAGCGCCTCGCTGCCGTCCGGCCGGTTCACCGCCACCGACGTGACGAACACGATGACGGCCAGCGGGACGAGGATGTAGCCGATCGTGCGGAACTGGCGCTTGAGGTAGGCGAGCGCCCCTTCCTGGATCGCCTTGGCGATCTCGATCATCTTGGGCGTGCCCTGGTCCTTGGCCAGCACCCCGCGCATGAGGAAGAAGCCGATGCCGAGGGCCAGCAGGGCGGTGAGCGCCGAGCCGATCAGGACGAACCATTCACCCCCTCGGAGGGTGAACTCCTGGTAGCCGCCTTCGGCGGCGAAAAGCTGCACCATGGTCGTGCATCTCCCCCTTGTGGTCAGTCAGATGTGTCTGGGGTCTCGGTGGCGCCCGTCACGGGCGCGGCGGGCCGGGCGCCGGTGACCGTCACCCGCTCGGCCGGGGCGATCGTGCGGGTGACGTACACCTGGCGTGCCACGCGCTCGCCGATGGTGCGGGTCTGGCCCTCGATCTCGACGACCAACGGCCCGTCGAACGGGTGCTTCTCGATGACGGCGACCTTCACGCCGGGTACCACGCCGAGCGTGCCCAGGAAGGACAGGATCTCGGCGTCGGTCGAGCCCGACACGGCCACCTCGGCGACGTCGCCGGGCTCGAGGTCGTACAGCTCGGGCGTGTTGGGCAGGTCGGCGTCCTCGGGCTGCGGGATGGGGAACCCGTGCGGGCAGGTCGCGGGCCGGTGCAGGGCCACGAAGAGCCGCTGGGTGACCTCGTCGGGCAGGTCGTGCTCGAAGGCCACCGCCAGCTCGTCGGCCTCGTTCCAGGCGTAGCCCAGCATGTCGGCGAGGAAGCGCTCGACGATGCGGTGCCGGCGGATCGCCGCCACCGCGGCGCGGCGACCCTCGTCGGTGAACGTGACGCCCTGGTACGGGCGGTGGTCGACCAGGCCGCGGTCGGCCAGGCGCTTCACCAGCGTGGTGACCGTGCCGGGGGACAGCCCGAGCCGCTCCGCGAGCGATCCCGTGTGGGCCTGGGAGCCGTCCCGCGTGAAGCGGTAGATGGCCTTGAGGGCCTCGCGCTCGGTCCTGGTGAACTCGGTGTGTTGCATAACAGGGTTTGGTCGCCCGAAAACCCGTCCTTCGGGCGTTGCGAACCGCCTGCCTACCACGCCGCGCGACTCGCCCCCAAACCCGGCGTGTGCCACACTGCCGGACAGTCTCTGACGGTGTGTCAGGAGAACCTGCCGGAAGCCTGTCCAGGAGGAGATCGTCCATGGCG
>DASTFE010000267.1:0-12448 GCA_035708905.1 Acidimicrobiales bacterium
TGCCCGGCCGGGCGCCGGGCCTCCACCTCTCCGACGCCGGTGAGCAGCAGGCCAAGGTGGCTGCCGAGCGCATCGCCGCCCTCGAGGACGACAAGCGCAAGGTCGCGGCCGTCTACGCCTCGCCGCTCGAACGCACCCGCGAGACGGCCACACCCATCGCCCGGGCGCTCGGCTGCGGGGTGGTGGTCGACGACGGACTGATCGAGCTCGACGTCGGCGACTGGACGGGGCTCGAGCTGAAGGCGGCCCGCAAGCGCAAGGAGTGGGCCACGATCCAGCGCTACCCGAGCGGCTTCACCTTCCCGGGCGGCGAGTCGTTCGTGGCCATGCAGGCCCGCATCACCGGCACGCTCGACCGCCTGCGGGCCGCGCACCCCGGGCAGACCATCGTGGCCGTCTCGCACGCCGACCCCATCCGGGCCGCCGTCGCCCAGGCCATGGGCGCCCACCTCGACCTCTTCCAGCGGGTCGTCGTGTCGCCGTGCTCGGTCTCCGCCATCGCCTACGGCGCCGAGGGCCCCACCGTGCTGACCGTCAACGACACGGGCGCGACCGGTGCCCTGGTGCCCTCGTGACGATGAGCGAGTCGTACGACTTCCCCAGGGCCCAGGTCTTCTGGCCCGGTGCGGAGGGCCCGCCCGGCCAGCGGGTGTTCTTCCTGGCGGGCGGCGACGAGGCCGGCCTGGTGTACCTGCGCTGTGAGAAGCAGCAGGTGGCCGCGCTCGGCGAGTACCTGCTGGCGCTGCTCGAGGACCTGTCGCCCGACGTCGAGCCGGCCACCGGGCACGGGGCCGTCACCCCGCTGCCCTTCGCGTGGGACGTCGGCTCGATCGGCGTGAAGTACGACGAGCCCGAGGGGCGGATCGTGGTCGTGCTGGAAGAGCTGGCCGGTGACGACGCCAAGCCCGCCACCGCCCGGTTCTGCTTCACGCTCGCCCAGGCCGCCGCCTTCGCCCGCTTCGCCCTCGACCTGGTGGCGCAGGGACGCCCCGACTGCGGCTTCTGCGGCCTGCCCATCGATCCCGACGGGCACACATGCCCGCGGATGAACTGACGCCCCGTCGCGAGGGGCTCGACCGGGCCGGGGCGCTCGACGCCCTGCGCACCGGCGAGGTCGAGGTGCTCGGGCGGATGCCGTGGAGCTCGAACGCCACGCTGCTGGTCGAGGTGCGCGCCGGCGACGCCTGCCTGCGAGCCGTCTACAAGCCCCGCCGGGGCGAGCGGCCTCTGTGGGACTTCCCCGCCGGCCTCGACCGCCGCGAGGTGGCCGCCTACGAGCTGTCGACCTGGCTGGGCTGGGACATCGTGCCCGAGACGGTGCTGCGCCACGACGGGCTGCCGTTCGGCGCGGGGTCGCTGCAGCGCTTCGTGCCCTTCGACGTCGAGGCCCACTACTTCACGCTGCTCGAGGACGCCGCCCACCACGCCGCCCTGCGCACGATCTGCTGCTTCGACGTGCTGGCCAACAGCGCGGACCGCAAGGGCGGTCACTGCCTGGCCGGCGACGACGGGCGGGTGTGGGCGGTCGACAACGGGCTGTCGTTCCACTGCGAGCCCAAGCTGCGCACCGTGATCTGGGACTTCGCCAGCCAGCCCGTCGGCGACGACCTGCTCGACGGCGTGCGCCGGGTGGCCGACGAGGGCGGGCCGGCCTGCCTCGACGGCCTGCTCGACGGGGCCGAGCGCGACGCGCTGGTCGGGCGCGCCGCCCGGCTGGCGGCGACGGGCACGTTCCCGGTCGACCCCACCGGGCGACGCTACCCCTGGCCGCTGGTCTGAGCCGGCTGGCGTCAGCCGCTGGACGCCCCGCCCACCGCCATCTCGGGCCCGTCGGCGTCGCCGGGACCGTCACCGCCCGTCGCGCCATCGGCGGGCGCGCCCTCCGGCGGCGCAGCGGCGTCGGCACCGGCGTCAGCGGCGGCGGCGTCGGTGTCAGCGGCGGCGGCGGCGTCAGCGGCGGCGTCGGCGTCAGCGGCGGCGGCGGCACCGTGGTCGGTGGCGTCCGCGTCGACCGGCGCCACGCCATCCGACTCGTCGCCATCGGCGGTCTCACCGGCGGTGGTCGCCGTGGGGTCCGGCGCATCACCGTTCGCTCCGTTGCCGTCGGCCCGGGCCTCGCCGGCCGACCTGCCGTCCGCCTCACCGCCGTCGGCGGGCTCGGCGGCGTCGACGTCGCGGCCAGCCGCCTCGGCAACGTCGTGGTCGCTCGTGTCGTCGGCCGGCACCACCTCGGCGCGGGCGGCCGGCACGACCGTGAGGGCCAGGGTCGCCGGCGTGGCGATCGCGGCAGCCGCTGCGGCGAGGGCGTCGCCGCTGGGGCCGGGCAGGTAGGCGAACTCGTCGGGCTGGCGCCGGTCGAGCCACTGGCCGAACTGCTGCGGGGTGAGCGGCGGGCACACCACGAAGCCCTGGGCGAGGTCGCAACCGAGGGTCGTCAGCAGGTCCCACCCCTCGCGTGACTCCACGCCCTCGGCGACGGTGACCAGGCCCAGGTCGCGGCCGAGCGCCAGCACCGACCGGGCGATGGCCTTGTCGCTCTCGTCGACGGTCATGCGGGCGATGAACGACTTGTCGATCTTGATCTCGCCGATCGGCAGCCGCCGGAGGTGGGCCAGCGACGAGTAGCCGGTGCCGAAGTCGTCGCACGACAGCCGGACGCCCAGCTCGTTCAGGCCCGCCAGCACGTCGACCGAGCGCTTGGACTCGCTCATGACCATGCTCTCGGTCAGCTCGAGGGTGAGCGACGGGGCCGGCACGCCCGCCTCGTCGATCACGGCGGCCACGTCGTCGACGAGGTGGAGGTCGAGCAGGTTGCGGGCCGACAGGTTCACCGCCACCGACATGTCGAGGCCCAGGTCGCGCCAGCCGCGGCACTCGGCCAGCGCCTTGCGCATGACCACCATGGTGAGCGCCCGGATGTCGCCGGTGTGCTCGGCGATGGCGATGAACTCGTCGGGCCGCACGCGCCCCAGCCGCGGGTGGTTCCAGCGGACGAGCGCCTCGGCGCCCCGCACCACCCCGGTGGCCAGCTCGACCTTGGGCTGGAAGCACACGTCGAGCCCGTCGCACTCGAGCGCCTCGCGCAGGTCGGCGGCCAGCGCCAGCCGCCGCGGCGTGGCGGGGTCGTGCAGCGGGTCGTACAGCTCCCACCCGCTGCCGTGGCGGCGGGCGGTGTCGGCGGCGATGTGCGCCCGCTGCACCAGCGACGGGGCGTCGATGGCCTGCTCGGGGTAGACGGCGATGCCGACGTTGACGTTGAGCGCCAGCAGCACGCCCTCGGTCTGGAACGGCGGGTCGAACCCGGCGATCAGCAACCGGGCCGCGCCGACCACCGTGTCGCTGTCGTCGACATCGGGCATCACGATGGCGAACTGCTCGCCGCTCAGGCGGGCCAGGGTGGCCGACTCGGGCAGCAGCCCGCGGATGCGCGTGCAGGCCTGGATGAGCAGACCGTCCGAACTGCTGTGACCGAAGGCGTCGACGACCTGGCTGAACGAGTCGATGTCGACCACCATCAGCCCCACCCGGCCCCGCGACGTGTAGGCCGCCTCGAGGGCGGACGCGAGCACGTCGGTGAGCATGGCCCGGTTGGGCAGGCCGGTCAGCGGGTCGTGGGTCGCCTGGTGGGCCCGGTCGGCGGCCTCGCGCTCGAGCCGGTGGAAGAGCATGCCGTTCTCGACCGCGATCGACGCCTGGTCGGCCAGCGAGCCGAGCAGCTCGGCGTCGGCGTCGCCGAAGGTGGCGACCGCGTTGCGCCGGGCCTGGGTGACCACCAGGGCACCCACGACCGAACGGTCGGTGCCGGTGATCGGCGCGGCGAGGGCGCCGATGGCGGGCATCTCGCGCAGCCACGCCGGCGACCCCGCGCCGACGTCGACCCGCTGGGGCACGGCCCGGGGCAACAGGGCGCGCACGTCGGCGGCATGCTCGTGCGGCGACACCTCGGTCAGCTCGGGACCGTCGTCGCCCAGCCGCACGCGCCGGGCCGGCTCGCCGTCGCCGGTCGACCGCAGCAGCAGGACGGCGTCGTGGGCGCGCAGCAGCTTGCGGGCGGAGGCGAGCACCGAGTGGGTGATCTCGGCCAGGTCGGTCGAGCGGACCACCGACGACACGAACTCGTAGTGCGTCTCGAGGCCCTTGTAGCGGTGGGCCAGACCCCGGTAGATCTGGTTGGAGGCGACGCAGGCGATGACGATGGCGGTGAGGAGCAGCGCCACGTGCGGGTGGTTCCACATGGCGCTGGCCAGTCCGATGCCGATGGCGGCGTTCAACACGGCGGCCACCGCCCCCGTGCGCAGGATGACGAGCGCGGCGCGGCGGCCGGGGCGCCGGCGGCCGACGACCGCGACGAGGGCGGTGAGGCTGGCCGCGGCCACCACGTGCGAGGTGACGAGGCCCGCGGCCAGCGCCAGGACGCCCTGCGTGCTGACGGGCTCGGCGTCGCCCAGCACGAGGCGGAAGACGGCGATGGCGCCCACGTTCTGGGCGGCGTGGATGGCCACCTCGTAGGCGGCCTCGAACGGGTGCCGCTGACGGGTGACCACCAGGCCGGCGGTGGCGCCGGCGACGCGCGCCACGACGAGCGCGCTGGGGTCGGCGTAGACGAGGCCGACCGCGAGGGGCACGAGCGCGAGGTTGAACCCGTAGGGCTCGCCGTGGGTGCGCTCGACCCGTAGCGCGAACAGCTCGCAGGCGAAGAAGGCCAGGGCCAGCCACACGCCCGAGACCGCGAGGTCGCCGCCGAGCCCCTGCTCGCCGGTGAGCGTGAGCGCGTAGACGACCGCGGCGAGGAGGGCGACGGCCGCGCCGACTGCCACCGCCATGCGCTCGGTCCTACGCGGCTCGTCGACCGGCAACGACCCCTTTCCTTCCCCGAGATCTGAACGCCCCGCAGCACGGTGCCCGATGAGCCACCCCTGGTCAAGGCGCTCCGTGTCGTTTTTCCCAGGTAGGGGCGGATGACCGCTACGTAGCGCGCGCTGCGCGGTCGGGAGGTCACGGAAGCGGGCACCGCGGCCCCACAGGTGGCGCAGGTGCCACGGCGATGGTACGAGCACCGTCGTCGGGGTACACCGTCGGGGTGAGATGGCGTCGGACCGAGAGTCAGCACTACCGGCGGCGGGGCGGTCGTGGCCTCGGCCTGCCGATGACCGCAGGCGGTGGGGTGATCGGCCTGATCGTGCTGCTCGCCACCGTGCTGCTGGGTGGCGGGTCCGGTGGCGTCGGGGGGCTGGGCGAGACGCTCGAGTCCGACCTCGGCGCCCCGGCGACCGAGGAGGAGGAGTTCGTCGAGTTCCTGGCCGAGGACACGCAGGCCGTCTGGGCCGACATCTTCACCGAGGACGGCCGCCAGTACAGCTACGCGACGGTGAACTCGTTCACCGGTCAGGTGTCGACCGGCTGCGGTGCCGCCACCTCGGCCGTCGGGCCCTTCTACTGCCCGGCCGACGGGCAGGTCTACCTCGACCTGGGGTTCTTCGACGAGCTCCGGTCCCGCTTCGGCGCGCCGGGCGACTTCGCGCAGGCCTACGTGGTCGCCCACGAGGTCGGCCACCACGTGCAGAACCTGCTGGGCACCAGCGCAGCGGTGCGCGAGCGTGAGCAGGCGGCCGGCTCGCAGGAGGAGGCCAACCGGTGGTCCGTGGCGCTCGAGCTGCAGGCCGACTGCTACGCGGGCGTGTGGGCCCACTCGGTCTACGAGCGCGGCGAGGAGGATCCCCAGGGCGACGTCGGCCTCGACGAGGGCGACATCGAGGAGGGGCTCGCCGCCGCCGAGGCCGTCGGCGACGACCGCATCCAGGCCCAGGCGGGCATGGACGTCAACCCCGAGTCGTGGACGCACGGCTCGTCGGCCCAGCGGCGGGAGTGGTTCCAGCGGGGCTTCGACAGCGGTGATCCCGACAGCTGCGACACCTTCGCCGGGTGACCCCGGCCGGCCGCCTCAGCGGCTCTGCAGCGCCTCGAGCAGCTTGGGCAGCACCTTGTGCACGTCGCCCACGATGCCCAGGTCGGCGACCGAGAAGATCGGGGCCTCGGCGTCCTTGTTGATGGCGATGATGTTCTTGGCGCCCTTCATGCCGACCAGGTGCTGGGTCGCACCCGAGATGCCGGCCGCGATGTACACGTTGGGCTTGACCACCTTGCCGGTCTGGCCCACCTGGTAGCTGTAGGGCACCCAGCCGGCGTCGACGATGGCGCGCGAGGCCCCGGGGGCGCCCTTGAGCGCCTTGGCCAGGTCTTCGATCACCTGGAACTTCTCGGCCTCGCCCAGGCCGCGCCCGCCGGACACGACGATGTCGGCCTCGTCCAGCTTGGGGCCCGACGTCTCCTCGACGTGGCGGTTCTTGACCTTGGCCGTGCCCTGGTCGGGCACCTCGATGGTCACCACCTCGGGGGCGCCGCCGCCCGACTCCTCGGCGGCGAACGACTTCGGCCGGATCAGCGCGATGTTGGGGCCGGGCGTGGTGAACCTGGTGCGCACCAGCTTCGTGCCGCCGAAGATCGGCTCGGTGAGCACCACCGCGTCGCCGTCGACGGCGATGTCGGTGTTGTTGGTGACGACCGGCTTGTCGAGCGCCACCGACAGGCGGGCGGCGACGTCGCGGCCCTCGTAGGTGGTGCCGAACAGGACGAGGTCGGGGGCGTCGCCGTCGCCGATCAGCTTGGCGATGGCCGACGACACGGGCACGCCGGGGGTGCTGCCCTGCAGGTCGCCGGTGGCGTAGACCTTGGTGGCGCCGTGGGCGCCGAGCGCGGGGGCCACGGCGTCGGTGTCGCCGCCGCCGTAGACGGCCTCGACCGTGCCGGCCAGCTCGCGGGCCTTGGTGAGCATCTCGAGGGCGATGGGGGCGACCTTGCCGTCGGCGGCCTCGGCGTAGACCCAGATGCGGTTCAGAGCCATGTCTGCGGTGTCTCCTGTGTCGTTCTCTGCCGAGGTCAGATGACCTTGAGGTCCTCGAGGAAGGCGACGATCTTGGCGAAGCCCTCGCCGTCGTCCTCGACGATCTCGCCGGCCTCGCGGGCGGGAGCCTCGTCGACGGCCACGATCTCCTGGCCGGCGCCCGCGGCGCCCACGGTGCCGGGGTCGATGCCCAGGTCGGCCAGCGTGAGCTGGTCGACGGGCTTGGACTTGGCGGCCATGATGCCCTTGAAGCTCGGGTAGCGCGGCTCGACGACGCCGGCCGTCACCGAGACGAGGGCGGGCAGCGGGGCCTCGACCTCGTCGTAGCCCAGCTCGGTCTGGCGCTGGACGTCGACGTTCTCGCCCGAGATCTCGACGTGCTTGGCGAACGTGATCGACGGCAGCCCCAGCAGGGCGGCGACCTGCTCGGGCACGGTGCCGGTGTAGCCGTCGCTCGACTCGGTGGCGGCCATGACGAGGTCGGGCTCGGCCCGCTTGATGGCGGCGGCCAGCACCTTGGCGGTGTCGAGCGCGCCGGCGCCCGACAGGGCCTCGTCGGACACCAGGATCGCCTTGGCGGCGCCCATGGCCAGCGCGGTGCGCAGGCCGGACGTCTCGTTGTTGGGAGCCATCGACACGAGGGTGACCTCGCCCCCGCCGGCGGCATCGACAAGCTGCAGAGCCATCTCGACGCCGTAGCTGTCGGACTCGTCGAGGATCAGCTTGCCGCTGCGATCGAGGGTGTTGTCCGCCTCGAGCTTCCCGGGCTCCGCAGGGTCCGGGATCTGCTTCACGCATACGACCACGTTCATGGCATGCCATGCTGCCCGTCGCCCCCGGAGGGGTCCAAATCGCGACCCCCACAAGTGACCGCGCGGTAACCGAGCCGCGACTCGGCGACCGACGCACTCAGGGCAGGTCGGGCACGTGCGGCTCGCCGCCGCCCGTGGCCGTGGGCGGCACCGACCGCGCGGGCTCGGCGGCCTCGCCGCCGGGTGCCCGCTCGGGACCCGCGGCGCCCGCGCTCGCCCGCGCACCCTGACCGGCGCCGCCCGCACCGCTCGGCGGGTGCGCCGCCGGGCGCTCCACCGCCCGGGGCGGACCGGACTGCCGACCGTCCCCGGCCGCCGGCGGTCCCGGCACCTCATGGCGACCCACCGGCGGGTCTGGACGCGATGGGTCACCGGTGGTCGGACCGCCGCCGGGCCCGCGTCCCCGCACGGGGGACGGCGATCCCGCTCCCTGCTGCCCCTCCCCCGCCGTGCCCGGCGGCACCACTCCCGGCCGCGGGCCCGTTGCATGGCCGTTCCGGTCGGGCCGAGCGGCAGGGGCCTCTCCCGATCCCGCCAGCGTCGACATCGCTCCGGGTGAGGCCGAGGTCGACCTGGCCGGCGGTTCGGGCGGCGGCCCTGCGGTGACGTCGTCCTTCGCCGCCCGGCCGGGGGGCGAAGGTGCGCCGGCCGCACCGCCGCCCGGACGATCGGCGGAACCGTCCGGCGCAGCCCGGTCGTCCCCGGCGTCGTCGGTGGCGGGCGCCGGGGCCGGCCAGGTCGGCGCCGCGACGTCGTTCTCGGCGGCCAGCGGAGCGCCTGCCTCCGGCCAGTCACCGCCGAGCGACCCCCCGTCCGCCGGCGTCAGGGCGTCCGCGCCCGTGGTCGCCGGGTCCGCGCCGCTGCCCGCCGGGCCGGACGCCGTCCCCCCGCCGGCCGGGCCGTCCCCGCCGGCGTGCCCGCCGCCGGGGGCGTCGACCACGGCGTGCGAGTGGGAGTCCACCTCACCTGCGGGTGATGCCTCGTCCGGCAGCTCGAACGGCGTCACGAACTCGACCGCGCGCCGCACGGCATCGGCCACCGGGTCGGGCAACATGCCGGCGGCCCCCGCGCCGGCCGCCGCCGTGCCGGCCAGCGCCAGGCCGGCCACGGCCTTGCCGGCCAGACCCAGGACCGCGACCCGCCGCCCGACCACCCGGCGGCCGGGCTCGTCGCCGTGAGCCGGCCACGAGCGGCGCCGGGCACGACTCGCTGCACGACGAGCGGCCACGCTGCCCCGCACGTGCGCCGGTCCGGCGTGCTGCGACCGGGGCGACGGTCCGGCCCCAGGCAGGCCGGCGGCGACCGCCGCGGGCTCACGGGGCGCCCCGATCGAGCGGAGGGCCGCCTCGAGCTCCGGCGTCCGTGGCGGCGGCGGCCCTGCGGTCGCCGCCGCGACGTCATCGAGGAACTCGGCGAGGGGGGCCAGATCGTCGCCCGCCGACCCGCCGCGCACCAGGCGCTCGACGGCGGATTCCAGGGGCACGCTCAGTTCCATGTCGCTGAAGCGATCGCCGGTGCCGGTCACAGGGTGGCGCCCTCCTGGTCGAGCAGGCGGACGATCGCGGCGAGGCCACGCCGCTGGAGCGCCTTGACGGCGTTCGGCGAGCGTTCCATCGCCCGCGCGACCTCGTCGATCGTCATGTGGCCCACCAGGCGCAGCAGCAGCACGTCGCGCTGGGCCGGGACCAGCTGCTCGCACAGCGAGCGGACCCGCTCGGTGGCGAGGGCCCGCTCGACCTCGGCCGCGACGTCGTCGGGGGCCGGGGTGTCCGGCCGGCCGTCGAGCGGGGTGGGGGCGGGGCGCCGGGCGTGCCGGCGGCGCTCATCGGCCAGCCGGCGGTAGGCGATGGTGAACACCCACGACCGGAACGCCCGCTCGCTGCCGGCGAAGCGGTCGAGGTTGCGCAGCACGCCGACGAAGACCTCGCTCGCCAGGTCCTCCGGCTCGGCGGCGCCCTGCACCCGGAAGAGCCCGGCGACCGCCGGCGCCAGCGACGTGTAGATGCGGTCGAACGCGGAGCCCTCGCCGGCGCGCACCCGGGCCAGCACCGTCGCGAAGTCCTCGTGCGCGCCGTTCCGTCGGTGCATCGCCGCCCCTCGACATGCGCGGCACCGGAGTGCTCGCCCCGCCGGGCGCTTCGCACCCCGGGCCACGCAACGAGTCACTATCGCCGCAGAGTGTAGGACACCCACCGCCCCCGGTGGGCGAGGACGCGTGGTCGGTGTGCCCGCTCGCGCGCCCTCGGGTGGGCGCGCGAGGGGCCCGGCGGAGAGAGAGCCGGGCCCCTCGCAGCCGCGGCCGCAGCGTCAACTGCGGCTCCGGCCGGTCACGCAGCCGGCTGGGTCACCCCGTTGTCGATGGTGATGCTGGAGTGCTCGTTGCCGCACCCGCTCGTGACACCCGTGTGGGCCGGGTTGTCGCTGGTGTACGTGACGACCCAGTGGAAGGTCGTCCCGTTCTGGTCGTAGGCGGTCGTGTTGTCGCTCACGACGGTCCTCGACTGCCCGTCCCCGGTGCCCGTGGTGATGTCGATCGCGCCACTCGTGTAGGCCGCCTCACCGCTGCAGTCGGCGTCGTCGACGAACAGCTGGAACACGACGGTCCCCGCCAGGTCGCCGCCCGCACCCGACGCCACGGTGACCGTGGCCGCGTCGTTGGGGACGAAGTTCTGCGCGGTGTCCATGTTCGGCTGCAGCTGCAGGACGGTGACGTCCTCGGCGGGATCGTCGCACGCGTCGTTGTGCGACGTGCCGTTGGTGTTGGGCGAGTCGCCGCTGTAGCTGGCCTTCCAGGCGAAGTCGCCGGCCGCGCCGGGCGTGAAGGTCACGGGCCCGTAGGTGTCGTCGCCGCGGACGGCGACGTCCTGCGGGTTGTCGCCCGTACCCGAGGCGAGCGTCGAGCAATCACCTGGGCCGACGAGCGTGAACGTGATCGTCCCGCCCGCCGGGGCGCCGTTGGTGGCGTTGATCGACGGGTAGGTCGCGTCCGGCCCGTCGTCACCCGGCCCTGTGGCGGTGCCGCTGAGCGTGGCCGTGTCGTAGACGGGCTCGCCCAGGGGGACAGGCTCGGTGATCGGGTTGCCCTCGGCGTCGGTGGCCTGGGTCGTCAGCGTGGGTGTCACCGGGTTGACGACGAAGCACTCGCCCGCCGAGCTGTCCGACGCGTCCGGGACGCCGGCGGTGGCCGACGTGAACGCGCCGCGCCAGCAGTACCGTCCCACCGAGGTGAGGGTCGCCGGGTCGGACAGGATCGGCTGCGCCGTGGCCTCGTCCACGGGGATGGGGTCACCGATGGGGACGCCGCCCTCGTCGCAGGTCGCCGGCTCGGCGATGGGCCCGCAGAGGAAGAACTCGAGCGTGCCGTCCCACACCGAGATGCCGTTGACCTCGATCGTCGCCGCGTCCGTGGCGGTCACGGTGCCGGTGCCGATCGAGAGCCCGCCCTCGGGGATCTCGCTGCCGTCACCAGCCCTGGGCGTGGTGACCACCTCGGTGTCGCACTCGCCGAACGTGCCGAGAACGAAGTCCTTCAGCGTGGCGGTCGCCGAGGTCGACGAGCGGGTCTCGGCGACGACGGTGGCGAAGCACCGGTCGGCGAGGCCCAGGGTCGACAGGTTGAGGCCGGCCTCGAAGAACTCGCCCTGCAGGTACGAGCTGTTGCCGCTCTTGTCGGTGAACGACCACGGCGCAGTCGTGCCGTTCGCCGGGTTCACGAGCCCGCAGAACTGGTCGGCGGGCTCGGCGCTGGCGCAGTTGGCGGTGTCGTCCTCGGCCAGGATGCGCAGGTTGTTGTCTGCGCAGCCCGCCGCCCCCTTGGTGCAGGTCGGGTCCCACTCCCACACCTTGATCGACGACGTCGTGCCACCGTTGCTGAACTCGCTGATCACCAGGACGTCGCCGGGCATGTGCGCACCGGTGAAGCCGGTCCCGCCGCCGCCGGAGACGCCACCGGTGGTCACCTCGTCCTGGAGGAACCAGAACCCCTGCTGGGCGTCGCCGCTGTTGTCGAAGCGGTCGGAGCCGAAGTAGAGCAGCTCGCAGGACGGGAAGTCGCCGGCAGGGCACAACGTCCCGTCGCTGTCGTCGTCGTCCGGCGCCAGCGAGTAGCGGGCCGCGAAGGAGTGCAGCAGGTTGTCCTTGTCGGGCAGGCCGCCGCTCTCGTCCTTCCAGAGCCAGCTGGTGATGTCCTGCGGGTCCTTGGAGCCGCCGCCCGTGAAGATGGTGGCGTTGAGGGCCCCGTCGTCGGCCCAGTCGACGGCGGTCGCTCCGCTGGTGTCCCCGGCGGTGGTGCACTGGTCGGGGATCAGGCCGCCGGTGTCGTTGGTGACGGTGACCTCGTGACAGACGTTCTCCCAGTCGTCGAGCCCGTCGTTGACGGTGTTGCCGTCGAGCTCGAACGCGCCGGTGTCGTGCACGGCCCCGGCCGGTGCCACCCAGATCCCGATGAGGCCCGCCATCACCGCCAGCGCCGCCCAGGCGGCATCGCGGCGACGCCGGCGTCCCCGGGCCTCGCTCACAGTTCGCTGCGCGCCGCGGCGCGCGAAGCCGTCGAATGCTCATGTCCGCACCTTCGGATCATCCGCTGGTGGTGTCGCCCTGGCGCCGGGTCGGCGTCAGGGCGTCGAGGGCGGGGAGCATGCGCATGTCAGCCACGTCGGTCCGCCCACGCCGGAAGGTCTACGACGGCGACCTTTACGAAACCTGTAACCCAGCGCGGTCGTGGTCGCGCAGCACG
>DASTFE010000268.1:0-3044 GCA_035708905.1 Acidimicrobiales bacterium
AGCCGCTCAGCTCGGTGGCCGGGAGGGCCTGGGCTCGCAGCGGCACCTCGGCGCAGGCGCGGTCGAGCGCAGCGGCCAGCGCCTGGCCTGCGACCGCGGCGGTGCCCTGGCCGATGACCACCACCCGGTCGATGGCGCCCGATCGCAGCCCCGCCCGCACGTCGTCTGGCAGCGTGGTCGGCGGCAGGGTCACCGCCAGCCCGCCGTCGCGCTCGACCAGCTTGCCGCGCAGCGTCTTGCGGAAGCTGGCCGGCGCCTCGGTGATCTCCTTCAGCAGGAAGTGGGGGAAGTCGCCCCGGTCGATGTCGCGGGTGGTGATCTCGGCGGAGGTGACGTCGTCGGCGGTGACCGGCAGGGCCGTCCCGTCGTACGACAGCCGCTCGATGCCCTCGAGCGTGCCGGCCCGGTCGCCGTCGAGCACCACGATCTGCCCGCGGCTGGCGCTGGGGTTGTCGGCGTTGGCGGGCGTCTCGCCGTCCATGCGCAGGTAGCGGCCCGTGAGCTCGATCACCCCGTAGGGCTCGCTGGCCACGATGTAGGCGTCGTCGGCCAGGCCGACGTAGAGGGCCTGGCCGCTGCCGCGCAGGGCGAGCAGCAGCTTGCCAGGCGCCGCGCTGGCCGAGGCGGCGATGGCCACCGAGCCCTCGAAGCTGGCCACCGTGTTGCGGAAGGCGGTGGCCAGGTCCGCGCCCTCGGCCACCCGCCGGGCCACGAGCGTGGGGATGACCTTGGCGTCGGTGGTGATCTCGGGCGCGATCTCGAGCCCGTCGAGCGCCTTGAGGTCCGCGAAGTTGTCGACGTCGCCGTTGAGCGCCGCCACCACGTAGGGGGCGTCGCCGGCGGGGCCGCCCGCGCCCAGCTCGGCGCTGTCGACCGGATGGGCGTTGGGCTGGCTGATGATGCCCACCGACGCCCAGCGGGTGTGACCGAGCACCACGGCGACGGCGTCGTCGCCGTTGACGGCGAGCCGCAGCAGGTCGTCGGCCCGCACGGCGTCGCGCAGCGCCTGCGTGTTGTCGCCCAGCTCGCCGATCTCGGCCGCCGCCTTGTAGACGAACGCCAGGCAGCCGTCGACGACCCGCACGGTGCCCGAGCGGAACAGCGGGTCGTCGTCGCGCCCGGCGAGCAGGCCGGCGACGGTGGGGCTGGCCAGGTCGAGGCCGTGGTCGCGCACGAGCACGTGCAGGCCGGCCGAGTCGCGGCCGCGCACCTCGAGCCGGTCGATGGCCGCCAGCGCCTGCTGGATCGAGGTGTAGGCCTCGGTCGCCGCCCAGCCCGGCTCGCTGCCGGCCAGGTCGGCGACGGCGCGGGCCGTGCGGACCCGGTCGCGCTCGACGGCCCACACGGCGTCCTTGACCCGGACGACCGCGGCGTTGACCGCCTCGATCTCGGCCAGGTCGTGGCCGCCGGCGTCGGTGGCGGCCGCGTCGAGGCGGGCCTCGATGCCGGCGACGGCGGCGGACAGCGCGGTGCACACGCCGCCGACCTCGGCCAGCAGGCGGCGGTCGTGCACCAGGGCCCACACCCCCTCGGCGCCGCGCAGCAGATGGTCGGACGCCTCGATCAGCTCGGCGGCGGACGAGCACGCGTCGACGAGCGGCCGGGACCCGGCCAGCTCCGCCACGGCGTCGTGGAGTGGCCCGACCACCTGGTCGGCCCCGGGTGCCGACCGCGCGCCGGGGCGCCTGACCACTGCGATGATGCCGCACATGGGCGGCAAGTCTACGGCTGGCGCCGGGGCGCCCCGTCCGGCGGGGGCGCCGGTGCCGGCGGCCCGTCACCGGCGGCGCGGGCAGCGACCAGGGCGGCGACGCCGTCGAGCACGCGCTCGAGGCCGAACTCGAAGGTGACCCGGATCTCGTTGGCCAGGTAGTCGGCCGCGCTCTCGTCGCCGTCGAAGACGCCCTCGGCGGCGAGCCGGCTCGACACGGGGAACCGCTCGGCGTCGAACACCCGGTCGAGCACCGCGCTGCGCTCGGTCCACCACGTGCCCTCGGGGGCGTGGGTCTCGCCCTCGGCGGTGGCCTCGGCGATGCCGCGTGCCACGCCGCTGACGTAGCCCGCCACCAGGGTGACGACCGCCGCCATCTCGGGCCCGGACAGGCCGATGCCGTCGACGGCCCGCAGCGTCGCCTCGTTGACGGCGAGCTCGTTGGGACCGAGGATCGGCCGCGGGCCGGCGGCCCGCACCACCCAGGGGTGGCGCTCGTAGACCGCCCAGTCGGCCCGGGCGCGCGACTCGAGCGCCGCCCGCCAGTCGCCCTCGGACGTGATGGCGGCCAGCACCTCGCCGTAGGCCCGGTCGAGCATCAGGTCGATGAGCTCGGCCTTGCCCGGCACGTAGGTGTACAGCGACATCGCCCCCACGCCGAGCGCGTCGGCGATGCGCCGCATGGTGACGGCGTCGATGCCCTCGTCGTCGGCGAGCGCGACCGCGGCGTCGACGATGCGCTCGACGCTCAGGCCCTGCTTGGGGCCGCGGGTGGGCGTGGGGCCGATGCCCCACAGCAGCTCCATGCTGCGGGTGGCGTCGCCGCGTGAGCCCCGGGTGGTCGCCATGTCGGGCTTCACCGTAGATCCCTCCGTAGATCCCTCCCGCCGTTGCAACTCGGTACAGCGTACGGTACGGTGCCGGGAGCAACCTCGTACGGTGTATCGAGTTCATTCGGGAGGGGCCGATGGCAGGGCAGGCAGCGGCGATCGAGGCGGACGGGCTGCGCAAGCGGTTCGGTGACACCACCGCCCTCGCCGGGCTCGACCTCGCGGTCGCCGAGGGCACCGTCTGCGGGCTGATCGGGCCCAACGGCGCCGGCAAGACCACGGCCGTGCGCATCCTCACCACACTGCTGCGACCCGACGGCGGCCGGGCCACGGTCGCGGGCCTCGACGTGGTGCGCCAGGCCCGCGAGGTCCGCCGCCGCATCGGCCTCGTCGGGCAGCAGGCATCGGTCGACGAGGTTCTGAGCGGGCGCCAGAACCTGGAGATGTTCGGGCGGCTGCACCACCTCTCCCCCGGCGCGGCCCGGCGCAGGGCCGGCGAGCTG